>DATFHJ010000096.1:0-33346 GCA_035248585.1 Thermoanaerobaculia bacterium | reverse complement strand
CGCAACGCGGAAGAGGATGAGATCGTCGCGTTGCTCCTGCGCGTCGTGAACGTCGCCGGACGCAAGGAAGCGATCCCGAGCATCCTCCCGTTCCTCGATCACGACAACGCCATGATCCGCCGCCTGGCCATCGAGACGCTGGGCGAGATTCCCGATCCCGCGTCCATCGACTACCTGCTGGCGAAGCTCGACGACTTCGACGTCGCGTCGCAGCAGGCCGCCGTGAACTCGATCTCCGCGCTCGTGACGGCATTCCCGGAGATCGAGAACGACGTGCTAGCGAAGATCCGCAAGCTGCTGCAGTCGCACTCGATCCCGATCAAGCTCAACTCGCTGTCCGTGTTCGTGAATATTCAGGGCGAGGGGTATCACGACGAGCTGCTGCTGGCGTCGAAGGACAGCGATCCGACGATCCGGCAGAAGGCGATCTCGCTGATGGGCAAGTTCGGCGAAGACCGCTTCGCCGATCAGCTCGTGCTCTCGCTCGCCGACGAGGCGACGGCGGTGCGGCTCGCGGCGATCAACGCCATCGTGCGGCTGCGGCCGGAGACGGGACTCGAGCCGCTGATCAGCTCTCTCGACGACAACGACATCTGGATCCGCACCGCGGCGGCGCAGGCCCTCGGAGAGTATCGCCATCCCGACTCGATCGAGCCGCTGATGCGCCATCTGCATCACGACCCGGCGCCGGTGCGCATCGCGGTGATCGAGGCTCTCGGCAAATCGGAAAACGCCGGCGTGAAGGGCGTGCTCTTCCAATGCCTCGACGAGTCCGACCCGGAGATTCAGCGCGCGGCGATGCTGGCCCTGGCCCGCATTCCGGGCCACGACGTCTTCGAGCGCCTGACCACCGCGCTGGCCAGCGCCGACTGGCGGATCCGCGCCGCGGCCGCGGCGGCCCTCGGCGTGCGCGGCGATCGCGGCGCGCTGCCGCCGCTGCATCGCGCGCTCGACGACGGCGATACCTACGTGCAGCAGTCCGCGGTCCTGGCCCTCGACAAAGTCGCGGACCGCTCGTCGTTCCCGTTTCTGTTCAAAGCGCTCGAGAACGCGGCCATTCTCGACGATGTCTCGGAAGTCTTCGTGCGGCACAAGGAGTTGTATCGCGACCTGCTGGAAGAGGCGTGGCGGACGGCGGACAGCAGGCGCGAGGTAGTGATTGCAGCGATTCTCGCGGCGATGCGCGACAAGGCATAGCCGCCGTCCCCATGACCACCTTCGGCTTCTCTTTGAACCATCACATCGAGCTGCCTGATGATGTCTTCAGGCTGCTGCGGGAGCAGATCTATCGACGCTCCGGCATCTGGTTCAGCGACTCGTCGAAATACCTGCTGCAGAAACGCCTCTCGCCGCGCGCCCGCGAGCTGAATTTCGACTCGTTCCAGAAATACTTCTACTTCCTCCAGTACGACCCGCGCGCCGACACCGAGTTCGATCAGATCTTCGACCTCGTCACCACCAACGAAACCTATTTCTTCCGCGAGCCCGCGCAACTGCAGGCGTTCATCGAGGAAGTCATCCCTGACGTGCTGTCGCGCAAGACCGTGAAGAAGGTGCGCATCTGGTCGGCGGGCTGCTCGTCCGGCGAGGAGCCGTACTCGATCGCCATGCTTCTGCAGGAGGCGGGCTGGTACGAGCACGCCGCGTTCGAGATTTTCGCGAGCGACATCAACCAGCAGGTGCTGCAGAAGGCGCGCAAAGGCCACTATCGCGAGAGCGCGTTCCGGGCCACCGAGCCGAAGCTCCGCGAGCGCTACTTCACCCGCGAGACCGACAACTCCTGGCGTGTCATCGACGAGATCCGCAACCGCGTCTCCTTCGGCCGCCTCAATCTCTACGACGAGGCCCGGGTCTCCCTGTTAGGCCACCTCGACGTCGTCTTCTGCCGCAACGTCATCATCTACTTCGACGACGCGTCGAAGAAAGTGGTCGTGAACAATTTCTACAACCGCCTCGTCGACGGCGGCTACCTGCTGTTAGGCCACTCCGAGTCGCTGATCTCGCTGTCCGCGCAATTCAAGCTGCGGCATCTGAAGCACGACATGGTCTATCAGCGCTGACGCCGCGTCCAGAACGGCGACTCCGGCCACCGCTGCTCCATCGCGTAATACGCCCACCGTTTCGCGAGATATGCGCCGTAATGACGGCGCACATCCGCCGCATACAGCGCGCCGGCTTCGGGATTGGCGGCGATACGCGCGGCCTGAATGCCCGAGGCGATGGCGTAGCCGATGCCCATCGACGACAGCGGATCGAACGAGGCCGCGGCTTCGCCGCAGGCGATCCAGCCGTCGCCGATGACGGGATCGAGAATCTGCGAGTGGGCGGGGCAGATCACCGGGCCGTGCGCGAGCCGCGTATGCGGCGGAATCCGCTCCTGCCAGCGATCACGCGCGGTACGCATGATGTCGGCGTCCGTCATGAACGCCACCACCGTCTGCTTCGCCGGGAGGCGCGCGGAGTACCACCAGCCGTCCTCCACCGCCTCGACGAACGTTGCCGTTTGCGAGTCATCGCCGCCTTCGAAGATCGACACGAGGCCGGTGAGGTGATCGTCGAGCGTCGCCCGCGCTCCTTGTGTACGCGCGTACACCGCGTGGCGGCCGCTGGCGTCGATGATGAAGCCCGCGGTGACAGCCGCGGGCCATTGCGTGTTCAAAAGCACTGTTCCGCCGCGGTCGATGACGAGCTGCGCGAGCGAGGCGTCGAAGCGCGCGCGGTCGAGATGCCACGCATCGCCAGCGCCCATGAAGAGAAAGTCTCGCGAGACAACGTCGGCGCTGCCCCACGCGGCGCTCGTTGCATACGCACGGCGCTGCTGCTGATCCGTGAGCACGCTCTCCGCGCCGAGGTAGGTGAGGAGCGGGAAGACGCCGGGAGAAAGCGTTTCGCCGACGCGCCAGCTGTCGTACGACGATCGCTCGATGACGACGGGCCGCAGGCGCGAGTAGCGCAACAGCGTCAGCGCGGCGGCAGTCCCCGCGGGACCGCCGCCGATGATCGCGACGTCGAAATCAGTCATTGTTGACTTGGGGCGGACATTTGCCGTCCACCGGCACCATGCCGTCACAGGCGGCGATCTTTCCTTCCTCTTTCATGTACCACGCGAGCGTGAAGTAATTCGTCGGCTGCGCGTAGCTGCCGGTGGCTGCGAGCTGATTGATCGGATGTCCCGCCGCCACGGCGACCGGCACGAACTCTTCGTGATTGCGCTCTTTCTCGACAAAGTACGGATACAGCCGCCCCTCGGCGGCGGTGTTCTCGTTGACGATGAATCCCATGTACGACCACGACACCACGAGATTGCCGATGTTGTTCGCGCCGCGGTTGTAATAGACCTGGAATCCGGCCGGCACGCCGGCGTCGGCCTGCTCTTCCGGCGTCATCGCGCCGGTGAGCACGTGCATCGGCGCCTGCGGCGGCCACCAGTACGTGTAATACGTCGGCGGCGATGGGATCTCGGTGATGTCGCTCGTATTCGGCTGCGGTTTCTTCGGCGGATCGCTGAAGTTTACGTATTCGACCGAGCACTGATAAAAGTCCGACATCCAGGGGCACGACATCCGTTTCGTGAGATCGCCCGGCTCGCAGCCGTCCTGCTTCACGACCCAGGGCGGTCCTTCGATGTTCGGCGCGTATTTGCTGCCGTACCAGCCGCCGGTCTCGTCGCCGCGCGTGCTGAGGCCGTTCTCGCGATACCAGGCCTGGTCATGCGCGTGCTTGATGCGATACGGCGCGTTGTAAATGATCGGATTGCGCATCGTCCACGTGGTCTCGATGCCGGGCGACATCGGATGGCCGACGCAGTTGCCCATGGAGGCCCGGTCTAACGGATGCACGCTGTTCGGCCACGGTTTCGCCCTTCCGGTCGTGAATTTCCCCTCGGCCCATTGTCCGAGGAGGAAATACTGCGTGCGGGTGAGGCCCATGTACTTGTCCTGATTCTGGTTCGTCACGGAATTCGAGCCGGAGTTGAGCGGCACCATCGGAACGTTCTTCTGGAACAGCACCTGATGCGGATCGGAGAGCTCGTTGCCCGAGGAATCGCGGAAGTACGAGAAGAACGTCCTGCGATTGGCGGCATTCGCCGGCGAGGCGTCGCGGGGATTGAAGCGCGGCGAAATGAAGGCGACCATCGACTGCACGTTGGCGACCCAGATGTAGTCGCCGATGCGCTCGAGGATCGGCTCGACGTCGCGCTCGTAATTGGCGCTGTAGCCCGGGTTGTAGCCGCCGTAGCGCGCCGGGTTGTAGAGCTCGGGAACGAGCTCGTAGAAGCGCACGCCGACGTCGAACATCACGTCGTCGAGCGTCGAGATGTTGCGCAGCTCGGGCGCGTATTTCGGCGAGCCGACGAGCGTCCACGCATTCAGCTCGTGCACCGTGCCGTCTTTCATCGTCAGACGGCACCACACCGGACCGTCGGAGATGTCGTCGTACCACGTGTCCTGGCCGGTGTAGGTGGCGATGGGAGTCTGGCCGCCCGCGCGGCCGTGACCGCCGAGGACCACGAGGCGGCCCGACGGAGCCATCATGATCTCGCCCAGCGTGTCGATCTCGTACGGCACGTGCGTGTTGTCGCCCCCCTTCGCGGGGAACGATCCGTGCGGGTAGTCCTTCGGAATCGTGTTGCGCGAGAACTGCTGGTGCTGGCCCGGACGCCTCACCGTGCGCGGGCCGGGATCGATGATCAGTTCCTTCTGCCGCGCCGCTTCGTCATGGCCGCCGCCGCCCTTCAGGCCGACGTTCCAGTTGCGGAGACTCGCGTCCACGAGCGGCGTCGGCGGCTCCGCGGGCGGCGGATAGTAGTTCGCGTACTGCTTCTCCGCGTGCGGATCGCCCGCGAGGTACGTGCAGCCGATGAACTCGTCGTTGTTGTACCAGACCGGTTTCTTGTTCGCGAGGTGCACTGTCCATTCGATCGACGCCACGTTCGGATCGTTGAGCGTGACCTCGCGGCCGGGATCATTCGGGTCGTTCGAATCGAAGGCGTAGATGCGGAACTGCGCACCCTGCCGCTTGATGCGTCCCTTCTTGTCTTTGAACTGTTTCACGAACTCGGGCTTCGCCGCGCCGTCGGACGTGCATTCGATCGGCAATCCGCCGATCGTTTCCGGCTCGAGATAGAACTCGTCCTCGCTGTTGCCGAGCCGCGCGACACCGACCGAGGGATGGACCTGATAGCGGGGCTGGCCTTTCTTTCCGGGAGGCTTGGGAGTCTGTGCTGCGAGTTGCGTCGCGGCGGCACCCGCAACTGTCGTAACCGCGATGAAATCGCGCCGGGTCCAGTTAGGCATGGCTCACCTCTCCTTGTTTCTTGCAAGGGTATGACGAGCGCAGCCGTTTTCCTACCTTGGCGTAGTCGATGACTCGACCCGAGTGATGGATCACTCGACCCGAGTGATGGATGACTCGACCCGAACGATCGATGACTCGACCCGACTGATCGATGACTCGGCCTGACTGATCGAGGACTCGGCCTGACTGATCGATGACTCGGCTTGAGTGATCGATGACTCAACCCGAGTGATCGATGACTCGGCTTGAGTGATCGATGATTCAATCTTACTGATCGATGCCTCAACCCGAGTGATCGATGACTCGGGCCGAGTGATCGATGACTCAACCCGAATGATCGATCAGTCAGCTCCAAACCCCGCAAATTCCGGCATGGTGGAAGTGCCGCCAGAAGGGTGGATAACTGGCTCAGCCTGGCACACCTGTTTTATCGTTTTCGCCGCATCGGCCGCCTCGCGCTTCGCGGCCACGCCGAATGCCACGCGATGCGGGTGAAGACGACGGCATGTTGGAAGAGATTGCGAGCCACAACGTCGTCGAAGGCTGCATTTTCGCCAAGCGTGAAACGTTTGAGCCTTTCCGTTCACTATTGCAGTGGGTACGAAGGTGGATTATGCAGAAAATCGCGGCCATCGTGGTGTGTTTGATCGTCGCTTCCGCGAACGCCATGCAGACTGACGTCTCTCCGCGGCCGGACGAAAACCTGAAAGACTACAGGGCCCGGATGGAGGCGCACTTCGCGCCGATCATCGCTCAGCGCGGGTTGCGCGCGCTCGTGGAAGAGGAAGGCAGCGCGTACAACGACTACGTGCGCTTCCTCCGCTTCTGGGAGCCGCGCCTCCATCCTCACGGAGATTTCAAGGAGTACTTTCGCCAGGAGGCAATGCAGTTCAAGCTCGAACCGGTAGCGCGGAGACGCGTCGTGCGACACGCGGAACGAGACTTCCGACCGGTCGCCGGACTCGCGATCGTGCCAAACACGGCAAAATGGGAGGAGCTCGGCCCCAGGTCGAAACCTGTGAGCAACGTAGGCGTCGAAGGAACCGGGCCGACGGAGTTCATCGTCTTCGGTCCACAGCCGAGCCGCATGTTGTGCGGGTCGAACGCCGGCGGCTTGTTCTACTCCACCAATGGCGGGCTGAGTTGGTCGAGCACGGGCACGGACACTGAGATCGGCCGCTCCGGCGTCGGGACAGCTGTCTTCCATCCCACCGACTACCAGACCTGGTTCGCGGGGTCCGGCGGCAACAGCGGCTCCGGAGACCCGGGCTGGCTCGGACTCACCGGCGGCATCTTCAGAACGACAAACCAAGGCGCGACGTGGACGCAGATCGCGACGCAGGGGCAGTTGGGAGGAATCTGGACGCAGATCTTCAAGCTGAGCATCAACCCAACCAATGCGAATCAACTCTGGGCTGCAACGTCGAACGGACTGTTCACGACCACCGGCGCGCTGACCACCAACCCGCAATGGACGTCGGTCTCACCGCTCGGCGGCGAGTACGTCTTCGACTTCGAGATTCATCCCGGTAACGCGAACACGCTCTACGCGACGGCCGGAACGTGGATTAACGGTACACCGGCGAATTGGCGATACATGGTGTCTACCAATGGCGGCGTGACATGGCAGAACGTGCCGGGCCAGCCTTCGTCCGTCGCCACTGCGCGCGCATTGACGATCGAAGTGTCTCCCGCTGATGCGGATAACCTCTACTGCATCACTATCGATCCAAACGGCAGAACGGAGCTGCACATCTACGATGGCGCGAGCGGCACGTGGACGCTGGTGTACGCCTCGGCGTTCATCAACATGGGCAGCGGCCATGCGTTTGGCGTCGATCCGTTCAATCCGAACGAGATTTTTCTCTCGGACGGAACCGAGGGACGTCGTTACACCGTTGGTTCAAATCCGACCTATGTCGATTTCCTTAGCTCCTACTACGTGGCCAACAGTTACCACCCTGACATCGAAGACCTCGTGCCGCATCCGGTGAACGCGAACGAAGTCTGGATGTGCCATCACGGCGGCGTTGCCGTCTCACTCGACAACGGTGTGACGTGGCTCGACCGCTCCACGGGAATCGGAACTGCGCAGGCGGTGCGCATGAGCACCGCCGCGGGCAATCCCAGCTATGTCGCCCTCGGTCTCTACCACGACGGCAGCGTAATTACGACGTCCGCATGGCACAACTCCTGGGGGCCCCCTTGGAAGGCCTTCCAGAGCTCGTTCTGCGACGGACTACGGCCACTGGTCAGCCGCACCGGACAGTTCATGTGGCACTCGTGTCAGTTCGGAAACTGGTACCGTTCGAGTGATTACGGCCAGACGTTCCAATCCAACAGCCCACCGTATTCGCCGTCCTGGATTTCCGAGGCAGTCCTGAACCGCATCGATTCACTGACGCAGTTCCGCGTCAGCCTCGACCCGAACGGACATCACACGATCATGCGCACGAGCGACGCGGGTAACACGTGGCAGCAGATCGTCGACTTCGAGTCGCTGTTTCCGGCCGCGAGCTATGAGTATATTCTCTGGAAGGCCTACACATCCGAAACCGCGGGTGACGACGTGATCGTGCATCTGCTCGAGAGACCAACAGGATCGAGCGTCTGGTGGAGAAATCATCTCTTCCGTACGAAGGTCGGAGACGCACCGCTGTTCGTCGTGACCAACTCGTGGCACGAGCTGCCGATTCCGGTTGATCAATGGATGTCGGACGTCGACTTCGATCCGATCAATCCCGACATCGTCTACCTCACTAACGGGACTTCCACGCCCTATGTCAACAATGCGACGGGCCTGGGAATGGTGTATCGCGTCGACTACGCAAACCCGTCGTTGATGACGCAGTACACGTGCAATCCCGCGGTCTGTCGCGATGTGACACAGAATCTTCCGAACGCGTCGACGGGCGGCGATAGCCTCGCCATCGACATCTACGACTCAGGCAGTCTTTACCTCGCGACCGACTACGGCGTCTACTACTCTAACGCTGCGACGCGCGCCGTCGGGAACGGATGGACGAAGCTCGGACGGGACCTGCCGAACGCGAACGCGAGCGGTCTCGAGATCAATCAAGTAAACAAGCGCGTGCGCGTGGCGACGTTCGGACGGGGCGCGTGGGAGCATGATCTGGTGGCGACGATCGCCGGAACGAAGTTCGAAGATCTTAACGGCAACGGCGCTTGGGACTTCAGCGAGCCGACCGCCGCCGGCGTGATGATCGAGGTGATGAACGTCGCAACGGGCCTTTCCGCGACCGCGATCACGAATGCCAGCGGCCAATATTCATTTCACGCACTCGCGGCCGGCACCTATACCGTCTCCGAGCCTCAACAGTCCGGCTGGACACAAACGTTTCCCGCCGGCGGTTCGTACGCGGTCCAACTCGTGGCGGGCGAGACGCGTTCTGGCGTCCACTTCGGCAACCGGGCGATTCCCTTCAATTGCGTGTCTGCGCCGCCGCAGATGACCGCATGGTGGACCCTGGACACTCTAGCCCTGGCCACGGTGAACGACCGCGCCGGCACCAATAACGTCGGCACGCTCGTCGGCGGACCGGTGATTGTTCCTGGAAAAGTCCAGGGGGCGCTGCATTTCAATGGGACATCGCAGGCGGTGCAGGTCGCTTCGCATCCGGAGCTTCAGCTCGGGACAGGCGACTTCACGATCGATGCATGGGTTCGCACGACTGCGACTGGCGTGCAGCCGATCGTCGACAAGCGCTCGTTCGCCGCGACCGGCTATGCGCTCTTCCTCTTCAGTGGACGGTTGGCTGTGAATCTGGGAGACCGTCCCGGATCCGGCGTTTGCTCAAACAACAACGCCACGAGCGCCTGCACCAACTTCTTTGCGCCTGCAGGCTCGGTCAATGTCGCCGACGGGCAGTGGCATCACGTCGCCGTGACCATCGATCGCGACGCGCATGACGGCGGACGCTTCTACGTCGATGGCGTGATCACCGGGCAGTTCGATCCAACGATTCGCGATCAGTCGCTCGATACAACCGATCATTTGTGGCTGGGACTGCGCGTCGCGACCACCGCCGCGAGCTCACCGGCCTATTTCGATGGCGTTCTCGACGAGGTCGAGATCTTTCCGCGCGCACTCTCGACCTCTGAGATTCAGAACATCGCGAGGGCGAACATGTTCGGAAAGTGCAAATGCTCGGGACCGACGTGTAATCAGGTCTAACGGTAACGCCTAGGTTGCTGTGGAGCAGCGGGCTCTGCCGGCCGTTCCACCCGGCAGTGATCATCTTTCCGCCCTGGAGGGCTTGCGAATCGCACGAGTAGCTTTAGCTGGAGCTCGTTGTTCGCATCGCCCGACCGCGAGGCGTCCGAGACCAGCAATGAGAATACTTCAGGCCTGAGTGCCGTGTTCCACGGAGTAAGACCTCTCGATGCCCTCGACCACGGCCCTGTCACGCGGAGGCCGCGGGTTCGAGGCGGCGAGAAGCCGCCTGCGACTTGGACACTCTCTTCTAGTTCGCTGTACCAAGTTCAATTCGTCCAAGGAATAGACGCTTTCCGCTTTCCAGACGCGCGCGCGTTCGCTTCGCAGAGGGCGCGCCCGTGGCGCCGCGCTTGCGCTATGCCGCCCGCATGTCGCTCGAATCATTGCTTCGCAAAGCCGCGGACGTCGGAGGGCACGAGATTCATCTCGCCTCCTCGCGCCGCATCACCATCGTCACGCCGGAAGGGGAGCGCGAGATGCGCGGGCCGGAGGTGACGCCGCAGATGATCGATCAGTTCATCGCGCCGGTCGTGCCGCCGGCGGCGCGCGATGCGCTGGCCGCGGGTCACGCCGAATGGACGGTGCGGCATCAGGAGCTTGGCTCGATCCGCGTCGTCGCCGACCGCGAGGCGCACGCGGCGCGCGCGTCGTTCTTTCTCGTGCGCGACGAGCTGCACCTCGACGCGCTGTTCCGGCAGATGGTCGAGATGAAAGCGTCCGACCTTCATCTCTCCGCCGCGTCGGTGCCGATGGTGCGGCACGACGGCGAGATGAAGCCGCTGCCGAATCGGAGCACGCTCAGTGCGGCCGAGGTGGAGAAGCTCATCTTCGCCATCGCGCCGGAGCGCAACCGCGAGGAATTCGCGCGGCGGCACGACACCGACTTCGCCTACGAGCTCGAAGGCGTGGCGCGCTTCCGCTGCAACGTGTTCCTGGATCGCAAAGGCATGGGCGCGGTGTTCCGCGTCATTCCTTCGCGGATCATCAGCGCCGAGGAGATGGGGCTGTCGAAAGAAATCCTCGACCTCTGCTCGCTGTCGAAGGGCCTCGTGCTCGTCACCGGCCCGACCGGCTCCGGCAAGTCGACGACACTCACGGCGCTGATCGACTACATCAACCGCAACCGCACCGATCACATCATCACGATCGAGGATCCGATCGAGTTCGTACACGAGAACAAGAAGTGCCTCGTGAACCAGCGGCAGGTCGGCGAGCACACGGACTCGTTCAAGGACGCGTTGCGCGCGGCGCTGCGCGAAGACCCCGACATCGTGCTGGTCGGCGAGATGCGCGACCTCGAAACGATCGCCATCGCCGTCGAGACCGCGGAGACCGGCCACCTCGTCTTCGGCACGTTGCACACGTCCTCCGCGGCGACGACGGTCGATCGCATCATCGACCAGTTCCCCGCCGAGCGGCAGGAGCAGATCCGGCAGATGCTCTCGTCGAGTCTCAAAGGCGTGATCAGCCAGATGCTCTGCAAGAAGATCGGCGGCGGCCGCGTGCCGGCGATGGAAGTGCTGATCGGCACCCCGCCGATCGCGAACCTCATCCGCGAGGCGAAGGTCTTTCAGATCCCGTCGATCATGCAGACCTCGAAGCGCCACGGCATGTGCCTGATGAACGACAGCCTCATCGACCTCGTGCGCCGCGGCGTCATCGAGCCGCGCGAGGCATACGCGAAGGCGGTGGATAAGGCGGGGTTGCAGGGGATGCTGAGCGCGGCGGGATACGAGGTGTAGTGGAGCGGCGGGCTTCAGCCCGCCGAAACATGACGGCGGGCTAAAGCCCGCCGCTCCACTAAAATGCCCGCGGTGTCGTCCTCCGCTCCACCCATCCGCGCTGTCGTCATCGACGACTCCGCCTACAACCGCGTGACCCTCACGCGGATGCTGGAGACGGACTCGCGCATCAAGGTCGTGGCCACGGCGGTCAACGGCGAGGACGGGATCAAGCAGGTCATGAAGCACCGGCCCGACGTGATCACGCTGGACCTCGAGATGCCGATCATGGACGGCTTCGCATTTCTGCGCTGGCTGATGGTCAACCTGCCGACCGCGGTGATCGCGGTCTCGTCGCGGGCGAGCGATCGCAGCGTGTTCAAGGCCCTCGAGCTCGGGGCGCTCGACTTCATCGCCAAGCCGGGCGGGCGTGTGTCGCCGCGGCTGGAGGAGATTCAGAAAGACCTCGTCGCGAAGGTGATGCAGGTCGTCGAGCTGCGGATGGAGAACCTGCGCCGCCGCGTGCAGGAGGAAGCGCCGCACGCGGAGAGCGCGCCGGCCGCGCCGGACATTTCTCCGAGAGCCGTCGATCTCGTCGCCATCGGCTGCTCCACCGGCGGACCGCCGGCGCTGCAGCATCTCTTTCAGTCGATGCCGGTGCTGCCGGTGCCGTTCGTCGTCGCGCAGCACATGCCGTCGACGTTCACGCGCCTCTTCGCCGAGAGAGTCAACAAGTTGACCGCCTACGAGGTGAAGGAAGCGAACGACGGCGAGACGCTGGTGCCGGGCACGGTCTACATCGCGCCGGGCGGCATGCAGAGCGAAGTGCGCCGCGTCGGCGAGGCGCTGCAGATCCGGGTCTTCGCCGCGAGCTCGACGGACCTCTACGCGCCGTCGGTCGACCGCCTGCTCAAAACGGCCAGCGAGGCGTGCGGCGAAAAGATGATCGCCGTGATCATGACGGGGATGGGGGACGACGGCGCGGAGGCGATGCGCGACGTGCGCGGGCGCGGCGGCAAAACGATCGCCGAGTCGTCGGAAACCGCGATCATCTTCGGCATGCCGGCCGAGGCCATCAAAACCGGCGCCGTCGACGCGGTGTTGCCGCTCACGGAGATTCCGGCGGCCATCCGGAAGTTATGTCTGTAGTACTTGTGCTACATTCAGCCGTCCGTTTGCAGAGTCCCCAATCATGAGTGATGACCGCGAGCAGAAAGCTGAGAAGTTTCTCGAGCTGTTCAACAAGGGCAAGGAGTTCACCGAAGAGCTCCTGCGCGAGAACCAGCGGCTGCGTTTCCGACTCGCCTCGGTCGAGTCCGACCACCCGTCGCCCGAGGAAGTGCAGCGCCTGCGAGAGCAGATCTCGCAGCTGACCGAAGAGAACCGCCGCATCCAGCAGCGCTTCCGCGAAGTCGAGGAAGAGAACAAAGACTTCGCCGTGCGCTACATCGAGATCGAAGAGCAGAACAACAACCTCGCCAATCTCTACGTCGCCAGCTACCAGCTGCACTCGACGCTCGACTTCCGCGAGGTCATTCAGATCGTCCAGGAGATCGTGATCAACCTCATCGGCGCGGAGGCGTTCGCGATCCTCCTGCTCGATGAGAAGACGAACGAGCTGAAGACGATCGCCTACGAGGGCGACGACGTGATGCCGGGCATCGAGCAGATCTCGACGCGCCTCGGCGAGGGCGTCCTCGGCAACGTCGCCAAGACCGGCGAGAGCTACTACGTCAATCAGGATATCGACGGCGGCGCGATCACGATCGAGAAGCCGCTGGCGGCCGTGCCGCTGAAGATCAAGGAGCACGTGATCGGCCTCATCGTGATCTACAAGCTCCTGCAGCAGAAGGACTCGTTCTCGGCAGTCGACTACGAGCTCTTCTCATTGCTCGCCGCGCATGCCGCGACGGCGATCTTCTCGTCGAAGTTGTACTCGCAATCCGAACGGAAGCTGAACACGATCCAAAGTTTCCTCGATCTGCTGACGACCACAAGCTAGGAGAGCAACGAACTCGTGGGGATGGAGAACGCGAATTTTCTGGTCGTCGAGGACTCGCCGACCATGCGCCAGTTGATCTCGTTTTCGCTGAAGCGATTCAAGAACGCGAAGATCATCGAGGCCGTCGACGGCGTGGACGCGCTGAAGAAGTTGTCGGGTCCGGAGAAGATCGATCTGATCCTCACCGACATCAACATGCCGGTGATGGACGGGCTGAAGCTGGTGTCGCTGGTGCGCCAGAACGCGCAGCTGAAGAACATCCCGATCATCATCATCACCACCGAGGGAGCGGAGGAGGACCGCGAGCGCGGCCTGGCCCTCGGCGCGAACGCCTACATCTCCAAGCCCATTCAGTCGTCGCATTTGATCAAGACGATTTCGGAGCTTTTGTCGGTATAACCCCCCGGATCCTGCGCCCCTCCGCCGAGTCCTCGATCAGCGACGCCAATCTCCGCTCGCGCGTCTCTTCCTTCTTCGCGCTCACGACCCAGTGCGTGCACACGCGGCGGTACCAGGGCGGCTGGCCGCTCCACCACGTCCATGCTTTCTTGTTCGCGCGGAAGCGTTTCTCCATCTCCGGCGGGAAGGTCTGCGGCGCTTTTTCGTACGCGTAGATCGCGGACTTTTTCTCGTCGCGGACTTCGAACGCGCGGCGGCCGGCGTCGGTCATGAGGCCCAGCTTCTCCAGCTCCGCGACGCGCTTGATGTTGACCGCGCTCCAGATGCTCCCGCGGCGGCGCGGGGTGAAGCGGATCGTGTAGCTCTCGTCGTCGATCCGTTTGCGCACGCCGTCGATCCAGCCGAACGACAGCGCCGCATCCACCGACTCCGGCCACGTGATCGAAGGCTTGCCCGAATCCCGTTTGTAGAAACCGACGAGCAGCTCCGATTTCTTGTCGTGATGTTTCTCCAGCCACTTTCGGAATGCGTTAGGCGTAGAAAAGAAGGTAGGATTCATACACCGGCAAACATAATGTCAACTTCAGCGTTGCGGGTCATCATTCTCAAGCCCGGGAAGTATGACGCGGATGGATACGTCCAGCGTTTCCGCCGCGGCTTCATGCCCAACAGCACGGTTGTGTACCTGGCGAGCCTCACGCCGCCGGAGCTCGACGGCGCGCGGATCGACGTGACGACCGTCGACGAGTACGTCCACGCCGATCTCGATTACCTGCAGCTGCTGCGGGGCGATCCGCGGCGCCGCACGCTGCTCGCCCTCGCCGGAGTCCAGAGCCACCAGTTCCAGCGCGCGCTCGATCTCGCCGCATTCGCGCGCGCGAACGGCGTCGAGAGCGCGATCATCGGCGGACCGCATCCGATGACCTGCGACACGACGGAGCTGCACGGCCGCGGCGTCAGCTTCTGTCTGTCCGAGGCCGAGAGCGTGTGGGAAGACATCCTCCGCGACGCGCTCGCGGGCGAGCTCGAGCCCGTGTACGGCGGCGACGCGCGCTGGGCGGCGAAGCTCGAGCCGCCGGTGCTGGTGCCGCCGACGAAACGCGATCTCCAGCGCTACGCGGTGCGCATGCTCGGCATTTATCCCGCGCGCGGCTGTCCGTATACCTGCAACTTCTGCTCGGTCATCAAAATCGCGGGACGGCAAGTGCGCAGCCAGCCCGTCGAGACGACCATTGCCAGCTTGAAAGCGGCGAAAGCCGCGGGCGTGAAGTCGGTCCTCTTCACGTCGGACAACCTCAACAAGTACTCCGAGGTGCGGCAGCTGCTCCAAGCGATGATCGACGAGAAAATCGAGCTGCCGTTCTTCTGCCAGTGCGACACCCAGATCGCGCGGCAGGAAGACCTCGTCGAGCTGATGGGACGGGCCGGCTGCTTCCAGATCTTCGTCGGCGTCGAGTCCTTCTCGCGGCAGGTGCTCCTCGCGGCGCACAAGTTCCAGAACCATCCCGACACCTACGGCCGCATCATCGAGCTTTGCCGCAAGAACCGGATCAGCGCTCACTTCTCGAACATCATCGGCTTTCCGTCGGACACGCGCGGCGACGTGCTCGAGCACTTGCGTCATCTGCGCGAGCTCGATCCCGACATCGCCTCGTTCTACATCCTCACGCCGATCCCGGGCACCGATCAGTACGAAGAGTTTCTCGACCAGGGCCTGATCACGGTCGACAACCTCGATCGCCTCGACGGCACGTGCGTCACCTGGCGCCATCCGCACTTCGAAGGCGAGGAGCTGATGGATCTGATGCTGCACTGCTACTCCGAGTTCTCGAACACGCGCGACGTGGCCAGGCGCGTGCTGCGCCACGCCGTTTCGCGCTGGAGCTACCGGACCGGCGTCGACCTCTACACGGTTCTCGGATACGCGCTCCTGCAGCGCAGCTCGGTCAAGCAGCGCGTCCATCCGATGAACGGCGGCGCCGGGCGCGTGCGTCTCGACCAGGTCTCCGACTACGCGCACCTGCGCCGCGAGTACTTCGGCGTCGACCTCGTGCCACTCCCGCACATGCTGCAGCTCTCGGCGGCGGACGAGGCGCTGAACCGGGCCGCGAAGCTGCACTGAGGCCGCGGGCATTTCCTCCCTTGACCGGTACGTTACACTCCCCGGCATGCCGCACTTCATCACCGACAAGTGCATCGGTTGCTCGGTCTGCGAGATCAAGTGTCCGACGAACACGATCTGGGGCGAGAGCAAGGGCCAGTACTACATTCACCCCGAGCGCTGCATCGACTGCTCGGTCTGCGGCATCTACTGCCCGGTCGACGCGATTCAGAACCAGCACGGCGAGCTGATCCCTCGCATCAAGCCGAAGGACATCCCGAAGGCCGAGGTCATCAAGGACCTTTGCACGGGATGCGAGTTCTGCGTCGACATCTGCCCGTTCGAGTGCATCAAGATGGTGGACGCGGAAGACGAGACGCTCGCGAACCACTACAAGATCGCGTTCGTCGAGAAGAACAAATGCGTGGCCTGCCGGCTGTGCGAGAGCGTCTGCGACAAGGACGCGATCGTCGTTCCGGAGGCACCGACGCAGTTGAAGACCTATCTCCCTGACTTCGTGGTGGCTGGCACCGGAAGATGACCGACGTCCCCAAAGAATCTTCCCGCACCATCCTCTTCCAGTTCGTCGTCTTCCCCCTCGGAATCGTGGCGATTGCCGTCGGCATCTTCTTTCTCTTCGGCAAGCTCGCCTCCGACGAGCAGACCATTCCCGATTACCTGAACGAAGTTCGTTCCGGCGGGCGGCGCGAGCGGTGGCAGGCGGCATATCAGCTCTCGCAGCTGATCAATGTCGGCCAGGCGAAAAAGTATCCGAACCTCGTCGCGGACGTGGAGAAGGCGTATCGCGATGCGAAGAACGACGATCCGCGTATCCGCCAGTACCTCAGCATGGTCCTCGGCAATCTCGGCGATCGCCGCGCCACGCCGCTGCTCGTCGACGCGCTGAATGACTCGCACGCCGAGACGCGCATCTACGCCGCGCTCGCGCTGGGACGTTTGCGCGATCCTGCCGCGGTGCCGCCGCTGATGAGCGTCGCCTCGAAGGACGAGCGCGATGTTCGCAAATCCGCCGTCTACGCCCTCGGCGAGATCGGCGATCCGCGCGCGCTGCCCACGCTCGCGCAGGTCGTGAACGACGAAACGCCCGACGTCCGCTACAACGCCGCGATCGCGCTGGCGCGCTTCGGCGACACGCGCGCGATCGGCACGGTGCGGGAGATGCTGGACCGCTCGCGCCTCGACCGCGTCGCGGGCATGCGTCCCGATCAGAAGGAAGCGACGATGCTCGCCGCGATCTCCGCGCTCATGAAGATCGCGCCCTCCGAGGCGCCGCAGGTGCTCGGGAAAATCGCGCAGAGCGACGAGTCGCTGCGCGTGCGCGCGGCGGCGAAAGAAGCGCTGAAACCGTAGCTACGGCGCCGGCGTCAGACGGCAGAACGGCTGCGGCTTCGGAGTTCCCCCGCACGGCACGGCCGTGACCACGCCGGTGGCGACGTCGTAATACGCGGTCTTGATCGGCGTGTCTTTCAGCGTGGGACTGAAGCTGCGGAGCTGTGCCGCGGTGTAGCAGATGTTCTGGATCGTTCGGTTCCGCAGCGAGTTGTCGTCGCCCACGAACGAGTAACGGATGCGCACGATCAGGTCGTAGAGCGACGGCGTCGGCTTGCCGAACTCCGGCTTGCTGAGCGACGCGTCGACCGCGCCGCATTCGCTGTGACCCATCACCACGATCATCTTCGTCCAGCCCTTGCTCACCGCGTACTCGAGGCTGGCGACGTTGAATTGATCCTCGATGTTGCCGGCCGTGCGCACGACGAACAACTCGCCGACCGTGCGCTGAAAGACCAGCTCCGCCGGCACGCGGCTGTCCGCGCAGGAGAGAATCGAGACGGGCGGATTCTGTCCTTTGGCCCACATCGCGCGGGACGAGCGAAGGCTTCCGTAGACGACCTGGCCTTCGACGAACAACTGGTTCCCGGCCAGCAGATCCTGCCAGAGCTCGTCGGGTGTTTGAGCGGATGCCGAGACGGACAGCGAGACGAGGAACGCCGCGACGATGAATTTGCGCATGGCCGATTCTAATACCGGTCGAGCTCGCCTCGTATAAGGAAAGCGCTGTGGGGTTGCTCGCAGAGGCCGGCGTGACGCTCCGTTCGCGCTGCCCGGCATCGGCGTGTCGCACTTCGACACCATCGGATTCTCCGACTCCGCACCTTTGCTGAGCCTCGGCCTCGGCAGCGATTTCGAGTGGACGCCGAGGATCGGCTTCCGCGTCGATCTCCGCGCCGTGTGGCTGCACGACAGGATCACGCCGGGCTGGAGCACGAACGTTCTCGTTCTGATTTTCACGCCCCGCGCCCGAGCCCGGGCGCGGGGCAGACGCGTTGTTGACACCGTTTCCTTTTTCACCGATAGTTGCCGCGCATTCGACCCTAGGAATGTCTGAACAAATCACGCCATATCAGGTGACCCCGAAAACGCCCCTCGCGGGCAGCGCCGCGGCCGAAATCCGCGAGCAGGGGGAGATCACTCGACGGAAGTTTCCGTTCGTGCTGACGACGGCCTGGGTCGCGCTCTCGGCGGCCCTCGGCGGTCTGGCCAGCGTTCTCGGGCGGTTCATGTTCCCCAACGTCCTCTTCGAGCCGGTCCAGAAGTTCAAGGCCGGCCTGCCGAACGACTACTCGGTCGGCGAAGTCGACGAGCGGTGGAAAGAAAAGTACGGCGTCTGGATCGTGCGCAACGAAGAGAACATGTACGCGCTGATCACGACCTGCACGCACCTCGGATGCACGCCCAACTGGCTCCCTTCCCAGAACAAATTCAAATGCCCGTGCCACGGCAGCGGCTATTACCGGACCGGCGTCAACTTCGAAGGCCCGGCCCCGCGCCCTCTGGAGCGAGCAAAGATCGCCATCGACGCGTCGGACGGCCAGATCATCGTCGACAAGTCGGTGCAGTTTCACCAGGAACGCGGTGAGTGGACGAATCCTGATTCATTTTTGAAGGTATGAGGTATCAGGTATCAGGTATTAGGAGAACCGCGCAAAGATCCCCTAATACCTGATACCTCATACCTGATACCTCGTGACAACTTGAGGAGCCGCAGCCCGCATGACGCTGAAGCAAGTTCAGGAAGGCATCGTCAACTCGCAGGTCTGGAAGTCCGTCTTCCGGGTCGGCATCCCCAACACCAACCGCAAGCGCGTCCTGGCGGTGCTCGGCTCCCTCATCCTTCACCTGCATCCCGTCAAAGTGCGCCGCAGCGGCGTGCGCATGTCCTACACCTGGTGCATGGGCGGCACGTCGTTCTTCCTCTTCCTCGTCGAGACGGTCACGGGTCTCCTGCTGATGTTCTATTACCGCCCGACGATCGAGTACGCCTTCACGGACATCATGGACCTGCGCGAGCAGGCGCCGTTCGGGATCATGCGCGAGATGCACCGCTGGGGCGCGCACGCGATGGTCATCGCGGTCTGGCTGCACATGTTCCGCGTCTTCATGACCGGCTCGTACAAGCCGCCCCGCGAGTTCAACTGGAACGTCGGCGTGATCCTGCTCGTGCTCACGCTGCTCCTCTCGTTTACCGGATATCTGCTGCCGTGGGACCAGCTCGCGATTTGGGCCATCACGGTCGGCTCGAACATGGCACGCGCGACACCCGGCGCGGGAAATGAGGGGCCGATGTCGGCCCTGATAAAACTCGGCGATGTCCCGCTCATCCACGCGGGTGATGACGCTCGATTCGGGCTCATCGCCGGACGCTCGATCGGGGCGGCGACGTTGCTCCGCTTCTACGTCCTCCACTGCATGGTCATCCCGCTGGCCGCGGGATTCCTGATGGCCATTCACTTCTGGCGCGTACGAAAAGACGGAGGGATCAGCGGACCGCTGTAGGCGGGGGCGACGACGATGACATTCCTCAAGAACTTCATCAACGTCCTGTCCGTCGCGTCGATCTCGTTCATCCTCCTTTCCGCCGTTTTTGCGTTCATCGTGTACTTCAACCTGCTGAACGGCAAGTTGAAGTCGAAGGGCGGGATCGGCTTCATCGCGTTCGGCGTGCTCCTGATCGTGGCCGGGCTCTTCGCCACGCCGCTGCTCTATTGCGGCATCGCGTACTTTCTGTCGCTGTGGGGCTGCGCCGCGCTCGGCCCGCGCCTTTGGGACGCGAAGGTCGGGCTGTGGATGCTGATCCTCGGCGGCGCGGGATTCGCGCTCTCGCTGCTCGATCCGAACTTCTATCTCATCGCGGCGAAGCCGGACAACGTGCCGATCGGCGCGATGATCTTCCTCCTCGGCATCTTCACCTGGATCGCGCTGCGCAAGGCCTACATCAACGACTCGCAGATGGCGCTCGGCGGCATTCCGTACGAGAAGAGCGAGAGCGACGAGAAACTCTTCACCTGGCCCGACCTCGTCTACACCGAGATGCTGTGCATGATCATCCTGACGATCGTCATGATCGTCTGGTCGGTCGGCCTCCGTGCGCCGCTCGAAGAAGCGGCCAACCCCACGTCGTCTCCGAACCCCGCCAAAGCGCCGTGGTACTTCCTCGGTCTGCAGGAGATGCTCGTCTACTTCGACCCCTGGCTCGCCGGCGTCGTCCTGCCGACGCTGATCATCGTCGGGCTGATGGCGATTCCTTACATCGACACGAATCCGAAGGGCAACGGCTACTACTCGTTCAAAGAGCGCAAGTGGGAGATCGGCGTTTTCCTCTACGGCTTCCTCGTGCTCTGGTCGTTCCTCATCATCACCGGCACCTTCCTGCGCGGCCCGAACTGGAACTTCTTCGGACCGTACGAATACTGGGACCCGAACAAGCTCGAGCCGCTCGTCAACATCGATCTCTCGGAGTTGATCTGGGTCAAGGCGCTGGCGATGCCGCTGCCGAAGCTCTGGATCATCCGCGAAGCGTTCGGTCTGCTCCTCGTCCTGCTCTACCTCGGCCTCGCCCCGGCCATGGCCAAGGGCCCGTTCCGCCGTTTCTACCTGAAGATGGGCGCCCCGCGCTACTACGTCGGCGCCTACCTCTTCCTGACCATGCTCTCGCTGCCGATCAAGATGGTTTTGCGGTGGCTGTTCAACCTGAAGTACATCGTTCACATCCAGGAGATTTTCTTCAACATTTGATCGCATGAAGCCGCAAGAGCCGATCCCGCACAACTACTCGATGAGGAAGCTCAACCTCATCTTTGCCCTGACGAGTCTCGGCCTGCTGCTCGTCACCGGGATCATGGTCGGCTACGACTACGTGCGCGGCTGGAAGTGGTTCCAGCTCGAGTTCAACCGCATCCAGGAAGATCGCATCAACCAGGAGCTGAAGGCGAAGGACGACGCGGCGACGCGGAAGCGCCTCGCGGAGCTGGACAAGGAGACGCGCGAGGGGCAGGTCGAGATCGCGCAGAACCGCGACGCCTACCTCGAGGCGCAGAAGGTCCTCGACGATTGGGAAGGGAAGCACTACGCCGCCGATCAGGACTACCGCTTCGCGAAGGCGAAGCTCGATGCGCAGCGCTACGTTCTCGAATCGTCGATCGTGCAGCATCGCAGCGACGAGCACGAGCAGCAGAAAACGTACGACGAACAGTTCGCGCACGTGAACAACCTCAACCTCCGCCTGCAGCAGGCGACGCGCGACCGTGACGCGGCGCGTGCGCGCGTCGACAAGTTCCTCACGCGCATCAAACAGATCGAGGACCGCAGGAAAGAGATCACCGCCGACATCGAGCTCTTGAACAAACAGCTCGAGGCCGTCTCGCCGAAGTCGAAGCGGATGGTGCTCAACATGCCGATGGTCGACTTCATCAATCCGACGATGAAGATCGATCAGGTCGTTCTCGCCGATCTCTTCATCGACATGAACTACATGTCGGTGCCGCGCGTCGACCGCTGCCAGACCTGCCATCGCGCCATCGACCGCCCCGGTTTCGAGTCGAAGCGGGAAGCGGAGCGGCTCGCGGGCGAGCTGCAGCGCGAGCTCGATGCGAATCGCATCCAGCCGTCGAAGCGCACCGAGACCGAGGAGCGGGTCGCCGGGCTGCGGCGGATCGTCGACAACCCGCGCGAGATCCCGAATCCGTATCGCACGCATCCGAAGCTCGACGTCTTCGTCGGCTCCGCCTCGCCGCATCCGCTGCTCGATTACGGATGCACGGTCTGTCACCGGGGACAGGATCGCGCGACCGAATTCGGCAGAGCGGGGCACACGCCGATGTCGCTGCGCATGGAGAAGCGCTGGCAGAAAGTGAGTATGCCGCTCTTCCCCGGACCGTGGGACTACAAGCAGCGCAACTGGGGATACGAACAGAATCCGTTCCTCGAGACGCCGATGTATCCGCGCCAGTACACCGAAGCGGGCTGCATGAAGTGTCACTCCGGCCAGATCGAAGTGCGCGACGGCGAGAAGATCAACAAGGCCACGCACATGGTCGAGCTGTACGGCTGCCACGCGTGCCACAAGATCGCCAACTGGCGCTTCACCGGGCTGCAGAAGCCGGGGCCGAGCCTCGAAGGCATCGCCGAAAAGACCACGCCGCAGTGGGCCGTGCGCTGGATCTCGAATCCGAGCCACTTCCGCCCGACCACGCGCATGCCGTCGTTCTTCTACCAGCGCAACATGATCGGGCCGGCGGTGCCGGCGAAAGAGCGCGAGCAGAACATCCGCTATCAGGACGCGGAGATCCACTCGATCGTCACGTATCTCTTCGACCGCTCCACGCGCCGCATCTGGAACGGCGGGCCGCAGGGCGATGCCGGACGCGGACAGCAGCTCGTCGAGTCGATCGGCTGCCTGGGCTGCCACATCGCGCAGGACACGGTGAAGGATGAGAAGACCGGCGCGGTTCGCGTCGCCCATCGCGACGACTTCCCGCTCGAGCGCCACTTCGGCTTCAACCTCACCGGCGTGGGCACGAAGACGAACCCGGCCTGGATCTTCAACTGGATCAAGAACCCGAAAGCCTACGACCCGCTCGCGCCGATGCCGAGCCTGCGCCTTTCCGACTCCGAGGCCGCGGACATCACCGCGTACCTGATGTCGCTGCAGAAGCCGAAGTTCATGGGCGAGCCGGTGCGTCCGCCGACGCGGAGCGCGGTGCGCGAGCTGGCCAAGGGCTATCTCATCGGCACGATGACGGACACCGAAGCCGACGCGAAGCTGCGCTCGATGTCCGATCGCGAGCAGCTGATCTACCTCGGCCAGCGGAGCATCGAAAAGTACGGCTGCTACTCCTGCCACGACATCAAAGGCTTCGACGGCCTCAAGCCGATCGGCACCGAGCTGACGACCGAAGGCTCGAAGACGCTCCATCTCTTCGACTTCGGATTCGCCCACGCATACGACCACGAAGACGGGAAGAAGGAGCACATCCTCCACAACGTCCCGTCGTGGATCTACAACAAAGTCCGCAGCCCGCGCATCTACGACGACGAGCGCACCAAGCCCTACAACGACAAGCTGAAGATGCCGAACTTCCATCTGTCGGAAGAAGAGGCGCGCCTGGCGACGATGGTCGTCCTCGGCCTGACGAAAGAGAAGGTCGCGGCGAACCGGCTGGCGGCCGCCGACCCGCGCATGCAGGCGATCGAGGAAGAGCGCAAGATCATCTCGCAGCGCAACTGCCGCGGATGCCACGTCGTCGCTCGCAGCGGACGCGCGATCGGCTCGATGATCGCCGACAGCAACTTCCTGCCGCCCGATCTCACGCCGCAGGGCGGACGCGCGCAGTCGCCGTGGCTCTTCAATTTCCTGAAGGACCCGACGGTCATGAAGATCCGCCCCTGGCTGAGCGTGCGCATGCCGACGTTCGGCTTCAACGATCATGAAGCGGCGGCGCTCGTCGCCGGCTTCGCCGCCGAGGGACGCGCGCCGCAGTTCGACACCCATCGCTTCGAGGCGCCGCCGCAGCAGAACGTCGCCATCGGACGCGAGGTCTTCGCCATGCTCCGCTGCGCGCAGTGCCATTCCACCGCCCCGGTCGACGCCGCGAACCCGCCCGTGCCGAACGTGGCCGACACGACGTCGCTCGCGCCGAATCTCACGCTCTCGCGGCTCCGCCTGCGCCACGAATGGATCGCCGACTGGATCCGCCGTCCGGGCGAGATGATTCCGGACACGCGCATGCCCGCGAACTTCCCGCGCGATCCCGAGACGGGCGGCTTCCGCTCGCCGCTCGCCGGCGCGATCGACACGCCGGCCTTCGCCGCGCAAAAGGCGGCGCTTCGTCCGTACTTCGAGAGCGACGAAGCGCTGCGCAAGACCATGAGCGACGCCGTCGCGCTCACGAACTACCTGCGCGACTACATCTGGTCCATCGGCATCACTCAGATGCGCAACGCCGGCTCGGGTCCGGAATCGCCCGCGCCGCAATCACAACCCACATCGCCGCCGGTGCCCGTACAGACCGGTGAGCGCGCGCCCGCGGCTCCGGTTCGCAACGCGCGCGCAGGATTACGTTAAAGGAGAAACGATGTCCCTTCGGAAGTACCTCAGTCTCTTGTTTGCATTCCTCGTGGTGTTCGCCATCGCCTGCGGCGGCGGAAAAGAAGTCGTCGACGAAGGGGATCAGGGCGAAGACGACGGCGCGTTGCAGACCGCCGACACCGGCGCGACCACGACCGCATCCGCGGCCACTCCCGCCGCGACGCCGGCGGCCGTCGCCGATGCCGCGACCATCAACGGTCTCGTGAAGTTCGAAGGCGGGGCGCCGAAGATGCCGGTGCTGCAGATGGGCGCCGATCCGTTCTGCGCGTCGCAGCACTCCACCCCGGCGCCGGATGAAGAAGTGGTCGTCGGCGCGGCCGGCGAGCTCGCGAACGTGATCGTCTACGTGAAGAACGCCCCGGCCGGTCCGGCGAACACCACGCCGGCCGTCCTCGATCAGAAGGGCTGCCAGTATCACCCGCACGTCAGCGCGGTGCAGGTCGGCCAGCCGATCGAGATCAAGAACAGCGACGCCACGCTCCACAACGTCCACGCCATGCCGGCCGTCAACTCCGCCTTCAACGAAGGACAGCCGGTGCAGGGCATGACCTCGACGAAGAAGTTCGACAAGGTCGAGATGACGCCGTTCCGCATCAAGTGCGACGTCCACGGCTGGATGAAGTCGTACATGGTCGTCCTGCCGCACTCGTATCACGCCGTCTCGCAGATGAACGGCACGTTCTCCATCGCCAACCTCCCGCCGGGCAACTACACGCTGGTGGCGTGGCACGAGAAGTACGGCACGCAGGAGCAGGCGGTGACCGTGGGAGCAAAAGAGCAGAAGGCTGTGAATTTTACCTTTAAGGGATAGCTTGTGGAGCGGCGGGCTTTAGCCCGCCGACGGGGGCCGGCGGGCTAAAGCCCGCCGCTCCACGGAGGAGCGATGCCACCAAAACGGCAAATCCGGGTGGGTAGCCAGTGGATGTACGCGCGCGATGCGCAGCGCGCGCTCGAGGAGGCGATTCGCGTCGCTGAATCCGAGGACGGAGCGCATGAGCATCACGTCCCGTTCATCCGCAAATACGTCTTCTCCACCGATCACAAGTGGATCGGCATTCAGTACGCCGTCACGGCGCTGACGTTCCTCCTCCTCGGCTTCTCGATGATGCTGCTGATGCGCTATCAGCTCGCGTGGCCGGGCCGGTCGTTCGCGGAGATCCCGATCATCGGCTCGCTCCTCGTGAAGCTCCTCGGCCAGGCCAATGCGCCGGGCGGCGTCATGCTCCCCGAGTTCTACAACCAGCTCGGCGCCATGCATGGCACGGTCATGGTCTTCTTGGCCATCGTCCCGCTCGCCGTCGGCGCCTTCGGCAACTACGTCGTGCCCCTGCAGATCGGCGCGCCCGACATGGCCTTCCCGAAGCTCAACATGATGAGCTACTGGCTCTACCTGCCGGGCGGCCTGATCATGCTCTCGAGCTTCTTCATCCCCGGCGGCGCGGCAAACTCCGGCTGGACGTCCTATCCGCCCTTGTCCGTCATCGCTACCGATGGGCAGACCGTCTGGATACTCGGGATGGTCCTGCTCATCACCTCCTCGCTCCTCGGATCGGTGAACTTCATCGTCACGATCTTCCAGTTGCGCGCGAAGGGCCTGACGTTCATGCGCCTGCCGTTCTTCGTCTGGGCGCAGCTCGTCACCTCGTTCCTGCTCCTCCTCGCGTTCCCGCCGCTCGAAGCCGCCGCGATCCTGCAGCTGATGGACCGCGTCGCCGGCACGAGCTTCTTCATGCCCAGCGGTCTCGTGATCAGCGGCACGCCGCTCGCGAACGCCGGCGGCGGCAACCCGCTGCTGTGGCAGCACCTCTTCTGGTTCCTCGCGCACCCCGAGGTGTACGTCCTGATCCTGCCCGGCATGGGCATCATCTCGGAAGTCATCGCCAACAACACCCGCAAGCCGCTGTGGGGCTACAAGTCGCTCGTCGGCGCCGGCGTGTTCCTCGGTTTCATGTCCTTCGTCGTCTGGGCGCATCACATGTTCATGACCGGCATGGGCACGGTCATCAGCGCCTTCTTCCAGACCACCACGATGATCATCTCCATCCCGTCCGTCATCATCCTGACGGCGCTGATCATCTCGCTCTGGGGCGCCTCGATCCGCTTCACCGTTCCGATGCTGTTCGCGCTGGCGTTCCTGCCGATGTTCGGCATCGGCGGATTGACGGGACTTCCGCTCGGCCTCGCGGCGGCGGACATCCACCTGCACGACACCTACTACGTCATCGGGCACTTCCACTACGTCGTCGCGCCCGGAACGATCTTCGCGATGTTCGCCGGCATCTACTACTGGTTCCCGAAGGCCACCGGCCGGCAGATGAACGAGAAGCTCGGCAAGATCCACTTCTGGGCGTCGCTCGTCTTCATCAACGGCATCTTCTTCCCGATGTTCATCCAGGGATTGGCCGGCGTCTCGCGGCGTCTCTACGACGGTGGCGCGCAGTACGCGCACGCGAAGTCGGTCATTCACACGAACGTCTTCATGTCGACGTGCGCGTTCCTCCTGCTCGCGTCGCAGGTGCCGTTCATCTGGAACTTCTTCTACAGCATCTTCAAAGGCAAGCGCGTCGGCTCGAATGTCTGGGACGCGACGACGCTCGAGTGGGCCGCGACGACCGCGCCTCCGCTCGGCCACGGCAACTTCCACACGATCCCGGTCGTCTATCGCGGCCCGTACGAGTACAGCGTGCCGGGCTACGACGCGGCCGACTTCCTCCCGCAGAACGTGCCGGATGAAACGTCACCCGCGCCGTCGACGGGCGGCGGATATCTGGCCGCGGGCGCAGTCGCGCAGAAGGAGAGCTAACGAATGACGGCGCACGCAGAACCGCTGCACGCGGTCCCCGGACACGACGCGCATCACGAGATCGAGATCCCGTACACCGTTCACCCGCGCCCCGATACGGGCGTGTACAACGGCAAGCTCGGGATCTGGCTCTTCCTGGCCTCCGAGGTGATGCTCTTTGGCGCGCTCTTCTCCACGCTCATCCTGCTCCGCACCAGCGCGCCGACGTGGCCGCGCGGATGGGAAGAGCTGAACATCCCGCTGGCGACGGTCAACACGTTCAACCTCATCGCCTCGTCGGTGACGGTCGTGCTGGCCTGGGCCAATCTCCGCCTCGGCAATCTGAAACGCGCGAAGCTGTACCTCGGCATCACGCTCTTGTGCGGCTTCATCTTCATGGGAATCAAGGCCGTCGAGTACGGCTCGAAGTTCCAGCATCATCACTACCCGTCGACGAACAACTTCTTCGCGACGTACTTTGTGATGACGGGCCTGCATGGATTGCACGTCATCGGCGGCATGGTCGTCTTTGCGTACCTGCTGCTGACGGCCGACAAGTGGTACGAGAAGCACCGCGATCAGTTCACGAACCGCGTCGAGGTGACGGGCCTGTACTGGCACTTCGTCGACCTCGTCTGGATCTTCCTCTTCCCGACTTTGTATCTCCTGTAGGAGCGTGCGA
This sequence comes from Thermoanaerobaculia bacterium, assembly GCA_035248585.1. Taxonomy (GTDB): domain Bacteria; phylum Acidobacteriota; class Thermoanaerobaculia; order Gp7-AA8; family Gp7-AA8; genus QHVT01. The sequence goes on along the minus strand of DATFHJ010000096.1, from coordinate 5,678 downwards.
TGGAACATGCGGTCCACGAAGAAGAAGCTCACCATCACGGGCACGACAACAGCCCCGAGGCGGTGAAGAAAGAGATCAGGAAATACCTGTACGTCTTCTACGCCCTCGGAGTGCTCACGGGCGTCACCGTCTGGGTCAGCACGTTTCACCTGCCGATCCACACCGCCGTCATCATCGCCCTGGTCGTCGCCGCGACGAAGGGCTCGCTGGTCGCGGCGTTCTTCATGCATCTCATCTCCGAACGGAAACTGATTTACGCCGTGCTCGGGCTCACGGTCTTCTTTTTCGGCGTACTGCTGTGGGCACCGTGGCATCACCGGCACGACGCGCAGAACGAATGGCCGGGCTATGACCTCCACGCCGCGAAACCGGGCGCGGCGGCCGAACCGGCGGAGCAGCATCCGCAGCAACCGAACGGACCGAAGTCGCACTAACGATGTCGCTCAAAGTCTTCCACATCGTCTTCGTCATCGTGACGACCATCCTGTCGCTCTTCGTGGCGCTGTGGGGGATCCGTGAGTTTGCGCAGCAGAAGAGCGCCGGCGGTCTGATTCTCAGTCTGGTCTTTCTCGCTGCCGCGGTCGGGCTGATGGTCTACGGCAAGAAGGTGTGGGCGAAGTTCAAGGAGATCCCGGTCGTCCTGCTCGTCCTGTTCCTCCTTTTCATCGCCGACTCGGCGAGCGCCTGCCCGGTCTGCTACGGCGCGCCCGGCGATCCGATGGTGAAGGGGACGAACAACGGCGTGTGGGTGCTCCTCGGCGTCGTCGGTTTCGTGCAGGTCGGTTTCATCGCCATGTTCTGGAGCTTCTGGCGCCGCGCGAAGGCGCAGAAGCGCTTCCGCGACCAGTTCCACGTCATTGAAGGGGGACCGCATTCATGAGGGAATTCCTGGCCAAGTACATGCCGCCCGATTACTCGGCGCACGGCCCGGCGCTCGACCAGCTGAACGCCGTCGTTCACTGGCTGATGCTCATCCTCTTCATCGTCTGGGGCCTCCTGTTCGCGTACATGCTCTGGCGCTTCCGCGCGTCGAGGCAGCAGCGGGCGCTCTATCACGGCACGCATTCGCATCTCTCGACGTACGCCGAAGCCGGGGTCGCGGTCGTCGAAGTCATCCTGCTCGTCGGATTCTCGATTCCGCTCTGGTATCGCTGGACGCAGCGTCCCGAGCCGAGCAAGAACCCGATCGAAGTGCGCGTCGTCGCCGAGCAGTTCGCATGGAACGTTCACTATCCCGGTGCCGACGGCGTGTTCGGCAAGATGAACATGAAGCTCGTCAGCTCGTCGAATCCGCTCGGCCTCGACCCGAGTGATCCCACCGCGAAAGACGACGTCGTCTCGCTCAACCAGCTGCACATGGAAGTGAACCGTCCGATCATCGTCCGCCTCACTTCCAAGGACGTCATCCACAGCTTCTTCCTCCCGTACATGCGGGTGAAGCAGGACGCCATCCCGGGAATGGAAGTTCCTGTACACTTCACGCCGATTCGGACCGGCGGCAGCGACGCCAAGCAGCCGTGGGAGATCGGATGCGCCCAGCTTTGCGGACTCGGTCACTACCGCATGCGAGGGCAGTATCAGGTTCACACGAAAGCGGATTTCGCCAAGTGGCTCGCGGAGCAGCAGCCGGCCGTCGCCAACATTTCAGGATGAAACTCGTCAACCCCATCCCCCAGAAGGAAGAGACCCCGCGCTGGCTGCGACGCTTCACCAAGCTCGTGGCCGCTTCCACGCTTTTCCTGATCTTCGCCGGCGCCATGGTCACCTCGACCGGCTCCGGCCTCTCCGTTCCCGACTGGCCGACGACCTACGGCCAGAACATGTTCACGTTCCCGTTCAGCAAGTGGGTGGGCGGGATCTTCTTCGAGCATAGCCATCGCCTCATCGCCTCGACCGTCGGCTTTCTCGTCGTGATCCAGGCCATCTGGCTGCAGCGCCGCGAGCCGAAGAAGTTCGTGCGCCGCCTCGGCTGGCTCTCCCTCGGCGCCGTGGTCGCGCAAGGCCTGTTAGGCGGCCTGACCGTGATCTTCCTCCTGCCGAAAGCGATCTCCATCTCGCATGCGGGACTCGCGGAGATCTTCTTCTGCCTCAACGCCTCGATCGCCTTCTTCACCTCGAGCTTCTACCAGGACCTGCGGAAGCTCGAGAAAGGCGACGCGCCGGTGGCGATGGCGTGGGGCCTGACCGCGCTCGTCTACGCGCAGATCCTCGCCGGCGCGCTGATGCGCCACCTCGGCGCGGGTCTGGCCATTCCCGACTTCCCGCGCTCGTTCGGCCGCTGGATCCCGCACTTCGACTCGCTGAACATCGTCTCCGCCTTCGTCCATCGCGCCGGCGGATTCCTCGTCGCGCTGATGGTCATCGCCATGGCCGTCCGCCTCCTGCGCTTCGACCGCAACCATCCGCTGCGCTTCCTCTCCGCGCTGCTCGTCGTCATCGTGGCCGCGCAGGTGATGCTCGGCGCCTACACCATCTGGAGCGGCAAGCAGCCGTACATCACCAGCCTCCACGTCATGACCGGCGCGTCGACGCTGGCCATCTCGCTGCTGCTCACCCTCACCGCCCGCACCGTCGCCTGGCGTCATTCGCGGGCCGGTGTGCTCGTCGCGAGCGAGGTGCCGGCATGAGCGAAATCCTCAGTGGAGCGGCGGGCTTTAGCCCGCCGGAACGAGAACGGCGGGCTGAAGCCCGCCGCTCCACACGTCTCTCCGACTACCTCGAGCTCTCCAAGTCGCGCATCGTGCTGATGGTGCTGATCACCACCGCCGCCGGCTTCCTCTTCGCGGCGAAGCAGGTCGATCCGCTCCTGCTCGTGCACGCGCTCATCGGCACCGCGCTCGTCGCCGCCGGCACGAACGCGCTCAACCAATATGTCGAGCGCGATCGCGACGCGAAAATGCATCGCACCCGCACCCGCCCGCTTCCCGCCGGCCGTATGTCCCCGCGTGCCGCGCTCGTCTTCTCCTCCGCGATCGCGATCGCCGGCACGCTCTACCTCGGCCTGCTGGTCAACTGGTTGACCGCCGCCCTCGGCGCGTTCACGCTCACCAGCTACATCTTCGTCTACACCCCGCTCAAACGTGTCTCCACCATTTGCACGCTCATCGGCGCCATCCCCGGCGCGATCCCGCCGCTCATGGGCTGGACCGCCGTGACCAATGAGCTCTCCCTTGGAGGCTGGATCACCTTCGGCATCCTCTTCCTCTGGCAGCTCCCGCACTTCATGGCCATCAGCTGGATGTACCGCGACGACTACGCGCGCGGCGGCTTCGCCATGCTCTCCGTGCGCGACGAAAACGGCGCGGCGGTCGCGCGCCAGGCCGTCTACTACTCGCTCGCTCTCCTCGCCGTCAGCGTCCTGCCGTCCATCTTCGGCATGACCGGCGTCGCCTATCTCGTCGGCGCCGTCGCCGCCGGCACCGCGCTCCTCGCCGCCGCCATCCGCTTCTTCTTCGATCGCAGCGTCCGCAATGCGCGGAGTACGTTCATGATCTCGAACCTCTACCTGCTCACCGTGATGCTGCTGCTGGTCGTCAATGCGCGTCCGTAACCTCGTCGCGATCGCGCTCCTCGCCGTCGCCTGCCACCAGAAATCCGATCTGCCCAAGCTCTACCCCGTGCCCGACGCGCGGCTCGTGAACGAGCAGGGGAGCGCGGTGAACCTCGCCGCGATGAAGGGAAGCGTCGCCGTCTACGACTTCATCTTCACCACCTGCCGCGGCACCTGCCCGATCATGACGAACAACATGCGCGCGCTCACGAAGCAGATGGACAAAGACGCGCCCGTGCGCTTCGTCTCCATCAGCGTCGATCCCACGCGCGACACGCCGCCCGTGCTCGCCGAGTACGCGAAGCGCGTGCGCAACGACGACCGCTGGACGTTCCTTACCGGCCGGCGCGACGACATCGTCAAGCTCTCCGTGCAGGGCTTCAAGCTCGCCGCCGGCGACCCCGGCGCGGGCGGCGACCCGCTCCTGCATTCGTCGAAATTCGCCGTCGCCGACAAGGACGGTGTCATCCGCGCGTACTACGACGCCGCCGACGGCAGCGTGGTCGACGAGGTCGCGAAAACGGTCAACGCATTGGTGCACGAATGAAGCAATCGCAAATCATCGACGCCCTCGCGCAGCAGCAGACCGCGAACGCGGAGTACTGGACGGCGTTCGACACCGCGACGTTCTTCCAGCCGATCGGCACCTCGTGGTCTCCGGCGGAAGCCGTCCGTCATCTGACGAAATCGACGCGGCCGGTCGTGCAGGCGTTGAACGCGCCGAAGCTGCTGCTGCGGTTTCGTTTCGGCAGGAGCAAGCGTCCGTCCGTCAGCTACGACGAGCTGGTCACGCGCTATCGCGGGCAGTTGGACGCGGGCGGAAAGGCCGGCCGCTTCGCGCCGTCGCAGCAGAGCGAAAGCGATCTCGCCGCGTGGCGCGAGCGCATCCTCTCCACGTATGCAGGCGTCAACGAAGACCTGCGCAAAGCGATCGCCCGCTGGTCGGAGACGAGCCTCGAGAAGCTCCAGCTCCCGCATCCGCTCCTCGGCAAGCTGACCGTGCGCGAGATGCTGATGTTCACGCTGTACCACCAGCGCCATCACATCGACGTCGTGCGCCGGCGGCTCAGCGAAGCGCGCAGCACCGCCATCCCTTCCTGAATCGCCTTCGCGTCGGTCGATCCGTAGCCGAGGATCAGACCGCGGCCGCTGCCGTAATCGCGGACCAGCGGCACCTCGATCCCCGCGGCAGCCGCGGCCTTCGCCACGCGGCGCTCCTCGCTTTCGCTGCGCAGGCGCACGACGAGATGCGAGCCCGCGCCGAGGCCGTCGATCGATTCCACCGCGCCGAGGTTTCGCAGGTGGGAGACGAGCAACGCCTCGCGCTCCGCGTATACCGCGCGCAGGCGGCGCACGTGGCGCTCGAGATGGCCGCGGGAGATGAACTCTGCCAGCACGGCCTGCTCGATCGTTGACGGGCCGCGGCCGGCGATCGCGGCCATCACCTCGAACGCCTGCAGCAGATCGTGCGGCACGATGACGAAGCCGAGTCGCAGCGCCGGGGCGAGGAGGTGGCTGAACGTGCCGGCGTAGATCACGGCCGCGTTTTTCGCGAGGGCGTGAATCGCCGGCAGCTCGCGGCTGCCGTCGTGCCGAAGCTCGCTGTCGTAGTCATCCTCGAGAATCCACGCCCCGGTTTCCGCGCACCAGGCGACGAGCTCCTGCCGCCGCTCGAGAGGCATCGTCGTGCCGAGGGGATACTGGTGAGAGGGCGTGACATAGACGAGGCGCGGGCTCATTGCGACCGGCATCGCCACGACATGCGCGCCCGTGGCGGCGAACGCTGAGCGCGCGCCGGGATAACACGCCTCTTCGATGCAAGCCGTGTCCCCCGGCTCCAGCAGCACGCGCGCGACGAGGTCGATGGCCTGCTGCGCGCCGTTCACGATCAGCACCTGCTCCGCGCCGCAGCGGACGCCGCGCGCCGCGCCGGCGTGCGCGGCGATGGCCTCGCGCAGCGCGGGGAGACCGCTCGCGCCGCCGTACGCGAGGAGCGGCGTTGCATCGCGCCACTGCCGCGCCACGATGGCCCGCCACGTGCGCAGCGGAAAGAGATCGATCGCCGGCACTCCCGGGCGAAAGGCTCCCGCCCTCCCCGAGCTGGCCTCGGTGACGATCCGAGCTATCC
>DATFHJ010000095.1:0-4347 GCA_035248585.1 Thermoanaerobaculia bacterium | reverse complement strand
TGTCGACGCCGCCGGTGATGGCCGTGATCGAGCCCGGTCCGGGCAGCCATTGGATGCCGCGCAGCACGACCGAGATCGGACGCGCCAGACGGTCCGGCACCGTGCCGGGATTGGCGACGTTCGTGTGATACGAGTAGACGCGCAGGTTGATGCCGTCGGCGTTGCCGGAGTGCAGGCGCTCGGGATGCGTCACGACGCGCGCGTAGGGATAGACGCCCGGATCCTTCGCCGCATCGGAGTAATTGCGGATCGGCGGAAACGGGAACAGCTCGCCGTGCAGGTTGATGACGATGGCGTTGCGATACAGCGCGGGACGCAGGACCATGTCGTCGAGCAGCAGGCGAAGCGTCGGCGTGTCGGCGGACTCGAGTCCCGCGGCGACGCGCTGGTTGAACAGCGCCAGCTCGTCGGGATAGCGCATGGCGTTGTTGAACTGATCGGCGAGCGCGTACGAGAGCGGGCTGTCGTCGTTGACCACCGTCCCGTCGATCGACACCTTTGCGTTGAAGAAATCGGGCGGGTAGTAGTTTTCGACCGGCGAGCCGTCGGGCAGTTTCCCCGGATAGAAGTAGACGGAGTCGATCGGCTGCGTGGAGTCGGCGTTGCGGTTCACGTACGGTTTGTAGAGCGAGTCGCGGCCGTACGAGAGCTTGCGGATCCAGTGCTTGCGGAACTGCAGGCCGGGATGCCGCGACTCGAGATCGTTCATCGCGCTCTCCACGAACGGCACGACGTTCTGCATGTAGAGCCACCACCCCGGCACGTTCTCGACGGCGATGAGATAGACGTCGTAGACCTGCGTCGGCGGCATGTTCTGGCCGATCGTGCTCAGCACGCCGGCCACCTCCGCGAGGAGGCGCGTCGACGACCCCTCGCGAATGAACACCTTCACGTTCACGATGCGCAGATCGTTCGCGCCGGTGATGCGCTGCACGGTGATGCGGCGCTCGAACAGCCAGTTGCTGCCGATGCGTGTATTGCCGCTGGCGGGATGGGCGGGATCGGTGATGCCGGTCTGCGTCGTGAGGACCGTCTGGTTCGTCACGCCGTCGTCGTAGTCGTCGATGACGACGGTGGTCGTGCCGTTCTGGGCCTGGATCAGCGAGCGCAGCTCCTCCAGCATCGACATCGCCTTCTGCGTGGCGAATTGCTTGTTGACGTTGTTCTGCGTCGTGCGCAGCGCCGTCGAGATCATCGTCGACGACATGGCGATGACCACGGCCACGATGGCCAGCGACACCAGCGTCTCGACGAGCGTCATTCCGCGTTCGCTGTTCTTCATCATCTGCTCCCGGTGATCCAGGGACTGCGGCTGAAGGCGTAGTTCCCCATCTGCTGCCGGATCTGGTCGAGGATCGCGGAGTCGTAGTTGATCTCGGCGACTTCGTTGCCGCCGGAGATCTGCACCGGCCCGTTGGCGACGACGGCGCCGTTGATGATTCCGGGCGGCGAGATGTTGAACGTGCCGCCGACCCAGACCACGCCGCTGAAGTAGGCGTTGGAGTTGGGATTGAGGATGAGGTTGCCGAGGACGACCAGGATGCCGCTGCCGGTCAGCTTCTTCGTCGGAGTGAACGTGGCGTTCCCTCGGATGACCACCAGGGCCATGTCGGGCAGCGGATTGGGAAGCTGCGACTCGTCGTCGACGACGACATCGGCCATCGTCAGCAGCTCGCCCTGCGTCACGCCGAAGATCTGTTGCAGCGAGAAGCCGTTCGAGGTCGTGTTCTGCGCGGGATTTCCGGAAATGGTTCCGTTGCCGCGCGTCGTGCCGGTCGAGGCCGGATAGACGCAGCCGATGCCGGTGACGCCGCCCTGCACGCGCGAGGGACGGATGACGTTGACGTTGTCCGCGCGGATGGAGGCGAGCGCCGCGTTCGGGCCGGGCAGGACGAGCGCGAGGCGCTGCAGGTCGACCGTCATCGTGCGGCGGGTGAGGACGCGGTTCGGCGAAACGTCCGGCGCGGCGGTCGAACTGTTGCGGACGTAGATGATGCCTTCCGACGACACGCGCCAGATCGTGCCGGCGGCTTTTCCGCGCCGCGTGCTGACGTCGGTGACGTTGCTGCGCCGTACTTCGTAGCGCGCCCAGACGCGTCCCGGCGCGGAGACTTCGAACGAGCGCACGATGCCGGTCGCCGGCGCTTCCGATTCGAACGCCAGCGGATTGTGCTGCGGGGTGTGCGTGCAGACGCCGCCGGTGTCGACCTTCGGATCGAACGCCATCACCGGCTGCTGTTGCTGGTGCACGAACCACGACAGCGATTCGATGAGACCCGCCGATGCCGCGCTCGTGGCCTGTCCCTGCACCTGCAGCTGGCGGGCGAGCGCGCGTCCCGACGTGCGCGCCACGATCAGCATCGTCATGAGCAGGACGAGCAGCAGCGTCGAGGCGAAGAGCGTGACGACGAGCGCGGCTCCCCGCTCATGGCTTCTTCGCAAGACACACCTCCGTCCAGCCCCGCATGGGGTCACCTCACAAGTGATGCAGTCGGCTGAAAATCAAAGAGGGGCGATACGCCCCTCTGTTGGTGCTACGCGCACCGCGGCTGCTCTGTAATCTGCGTCACAGATTAGTGAAGACGTGTACGGCCGAACGTCACGGCGGACATCAAGAAGGCGTGAAAAATTCGGGTGCCGTCTACCCCTCGTACGCCTTCTGCTCCAGCTCCGCCTGCGCCGCCGCGAGTCTCGCCACCGGCACGCGATAAGGGGAGCAGGAGACGTAGTCGAGGCCGCACGAGCGGAAGAAGCGGATGGAGTCCGGGTCGCCGCCGTGCTCGCCGCAAACGCCCACTTTCAGCTTCGCGTTCTTCGCGCGTCCCCGCTCGGTGCCGAGGCGCACGAGCTGGCCGACGCCTTCCTGATCGATCGACTCGAACGGGTCCTTGCCGAGGATCTTCTTGTCGACGTAATCCGGCAGGAACGAGCCTGCGTCGTCGCGCGAATAGCCGAACGTCATCTGCGTGAGGTCGTTCGTGCCGAAGGAGAAGAACTGCGCGGTGTCGGCGAGCTTGTCGGCGATGAGGGCCGCGCGCGGGATCTCGATCATGGTCCCGACGAGATAGTCGATGTCGGCGCCCGCTTCCTTCGCGACGCGATGCACCATCTCCGTCGTGAGCTGCAGTTCCTTCACCGTGCCGACGAGTGGGATCATCACTTCCGGGTGTACCGCGACGCCGTCTTTCTTCACCGCGGCCGCGGCCTGGAAGATCGCCCGCACCTGCATCTCGTAGATCTCGGGATAGGTGATGCCGAGGCGGCAGCCGCGGTGGCCGAGCATCGGATTCGTCTCGTGCAGCTGATTCACTTTGTTGCGCAGCTCGATGAAGCCCCAGTTCATCTCGCGTGCGACGGATGAGATCTGCGACTCGGTCTGCGGCAGGAACTCGTGCAGCGGCGGATCGAGGAGGCGGATCGTCACCGGCATCCCGGCGAGCTCGCGGAAGATGCCTTCGAAGTCGCTCTGCTGGAACGGCAGCAGATCGTCGAGCGCCCGGCGCCGCCCCGCCTCGTTGCGGGCGAGGATCATCTCGCGCACTTTCAGGATGCGCTCTTCGGCGAAGAACATGTGCTCGGTGCGGCAGAGGCCGATGCCGTGCGCGCCGAAGAGGCGCGCGACGCGGGCGTCGTTCGGCGTGTCGGCGTTCGTGCGGATGCCGAGCGAGCGGATCTCGTCCGCCCACTTGAGCAGTCGATCGAAGTTGCGGAAGATCTCCGACTGCTCCGGCTTCATCGTGCCGTCGATCAACACCTGCACGACCTCGGACGGCCGCGTCGCGAGCTTGCCGCCGATCACTTCGCCGGTTGTGCCGTCGATCGAGACCCAGTCGCCTTCTTCCAGCGGCTCGTGTCCTTCGCTGCGCAGCTCGCCTTTGTTGTAGTCGACTTTGAGCACTCCCGCGCCGACGATGCATGGCCGTCCCATTCCGCGCGCGACGACCGCCGCGTGCGACGTGAGTCCGCCGCGCGTGGTGAGAATGCCGGCCGCGCTGTGCATGCCGGCGATGTCTTCCGGCGAGGTCTCGACGCGCACGAGAATCACCGGACCGTCTTTCGCCATCCGCACCGCGTTTTCGGCGTTGAACGCGATCTGTCCCGTCGCCGCGCCCGGGCCGGCCGGAAGTCCCTTGCCGATGAGGCGCCCGCCTTTCAGCACTTTCGCTTTTTCGTCGGCGTCGAACACGGGCGCGAGGAGTTGCACGATCTGATTCGCCTCGACGCGCTCGATTGCTTCTTTGTGCGAGATCAGGTTCTCGTCGACCATGTCGCAGGCGATCTGCACCGCCGCGAGGCCGGTGCGCTTGCCGGTGCGCGTCTGCAGGAGATACAGCTTCCGCGACTGGA
>DATFHJ010000094.1:0-33541 GCA_035248585.1 Thermoanaerobaculia bacterium | reverse complement strand
GGTGTTGCGGGTATTTTGCTCTGGCTTGCGGCGGGCCAGCTCGCCGTCTGGCGCCTCGCCCGCAAGGCGACGCCCCTGCATGATCCCCTCATCGACGAAGCGCGCGCGCATATGGGCGTGACGCGCAAGGTGCGGGTCGTGAGCAGCAATCAGATTGGCGCGCCGTTCACGTCGGGCTGGCTGCGGCCAATCATCCTCTTGCCCGCCGAGGCGACAGCGTGGCCGGTCGAGCGCCGCCGCGCGGCGCTGTTGCACGAGCTCGCGCATGTCGCGCGCAATGACGCGCCGGTGCATCTGCTGGCGGGGCTGGCGTGCGCGCTGTATTGGATGCATCCGGCGGTGTGGCTCGCGCTGCGGCGTCTGCGCCGGGAAGGCGAGCAGGCGACGGATGACCGCGTGATCGCGCGCGGCATGATCGCGCCCGAATACGCCGCGCAGCTCGTCGATGTCGCCAGCGCCGCGCGGACGCGGCGCATCGCCGGACTCGCGGGCGTGGCCATGGCCTGTCCGTCGCACCTCGAGACGCGTCTGCGCGCGTTGCTCGACGAGAGCCGCATTCGCGGCGTCGTCTCGCGCCGCATCGCCGTCATCGCCGCGCTGAGCGTTGCCTTGATTCTCGTGCCGCTCGCCGGCGCGCGTCCCACCCCATTGACGCTCGACCGCACCGTCGAGGCGCAGCCGGGCGGAACGCTGGTGCTCGACCTCGAGACCGGCGCCGATCTGAAAATCACCGGCGATGATTCGCGGCGCGTGGAGCTCCACGCCAAGCTTGGCGGCCGCGATGCGGTTCACACGGTCGTCGACATGCAGGCCGTCGACTCCGAGGTTCTCGTCACGTCGAAATTCAACCAGCGCAGCGGAACGCAGTCGTCGTCGCACGACTTCACCCTTCGCGTGCCGCGGCAGTTCAACGTGCGCCTCAAGTCCGCGGGCGGCGACCTGACGATGAGCGACGTCGAAGGACGATTCGAAGGATCGACCGGCGGCGGCGAGATCGATCTCACGCGCGTGCGGGGCACCGCGCGCCTCAGCACCGGCGGCGGCGACGTTCTCGTCACCAACTCGCAGCTCGACGGAAAAATCACGACCGGCGGCGGGACCGTGCGGTTCGAGGGCGTCAGCGGAGGCCTTCGCGGCAGCAGCGGCAGCGGGCCTGTCGTGGACTCGAGCGACAGCGACGAAGTCACGGTGAACCCGATCGAGCACGATCGAAAACCGGCGCGCATTCGTACTTCCTCCGGCGGCGTCATCGAGATCACGAAGGCCGGCGGCCAGGTCGAGCTCGACGACGCACCGCACGGCGCGATCGTCCATAGCGGCGGCGGCCGCATCGTCATCGGACGCGCCGGCGGCGACGTCGAGGCCAGCACCGGCGGCGGCATGATCCGCGTCGGTCCGGTGGCCGGCTCCGTGCGCGCGGGAACCGGCGCCGGCATGGTCGTGATCGAGATCGAGGATGCCGGCGGCCGGACGCAAAACGTCGCGGCGAAGACCGGACACGGACCCATCGAGATCACGCTGCCGGCGAATTACAGCGGCCGGTTCGAGATCGAGACCGCGTACACCGAGTCGCACGAGCCGGTCAGCATTCGCAGCGACTGGGAGCTGGAGTACGAGCCCGTGACCGGGCTCGATGGCCACGAAGGCACGCCGCGGCGCTACGTCCGCGCGACCGGACGCGCGGGCAGCGGCGACGGTCTCGTGCGCGTGCGCGCCGTCAACGGCGACGTCCGCATCCGGCGGAACTAAGGGGTCAGAAAAAGAGGCGGAGCACCGGAATCGGTACTCCGCCTCGCGCTCCGCGTCGCTCACTGGCAGGTCGTGAACGGCTCGGAAATCAAGCTTGGTAGTGATACTACTGCCTATCCACTCCTATGCTAGCGGCAGGCCATCTAGCGTAACTCATTGAAATAGTTACTGTTGCAACGCCGAACAAGCGTTCGGTAGGAGCACTACTCTTGCTTTCCACTATCCGAAAGCGATAGGCTCGCGCGCCAGTGACCGTCCAGGATTCTGCCGACAATACACAGACGTCGCGCACCCGCCTTCTCAACGCCGGAAAAATGCTTTTCGGGAAGAACGGGTACGAGCAGACGTCGACCGCCGCGATTGCCCGCGAGGCGGGAAGCTCCGAGTCGCAGCTGATCCGCTATTTCGGCGGGAAGCAGGGCTTGCTCGAGGCGATCTTCAATGACGCCTGGGCCGGGATCAACGACATGGTTCCGACGCAGCTCGAAACCGCGGCGCACGGGCGCGAAGCGATCAACCGGCTGCTGCTGCTGATGGGACAGGCCCTCGGCCGCGACCACGACATCGCGTTCCTGTTCCTCTTCGAAGGCCGTCGCGCGCGCGGCGTGACGCACGAGGTCATCATCTCGAAGGGCTTCGTGAAGTTCATGGAAGTGATCGACGCGCTGATCCGCCGCGGCATGGATGACGGCTCGATCCGCGCCGACCTCGACCCGAAAGTCCTCTGCTCGGCCATGCTCGGCTGCGCCGAGGGCATGATCCGCGACCGCATCCTCGCCGAGCGCAACAACCAGCCGGACCCGTACAACGACGAGGCGGTGGTGCGCACGTTCACGGCGATGGTGAACGGGCTGGCGCCGCAGGCGTGACCCGCCTCGTCGACCTCGGCCACGTGATCGAGGACGGCATGATCACCTATCCCGGTCTTCCCGCGCCGGTGATTTCCGACTTTCTCTCGCGCGCCGCGTCGCGCGAAAAGTACGCGGGGCAGGCGGAGTTTCACATCGGAAAGATCGAGCTGATCGCAAACACCGGCACGTATCTCGACGCGCCGTCGCATCGTTTCGAGCAGCAGCCGGATATTTCGGACCTGCCGCTCTCGCGCCTTGCCGATCTTCCCGGCTTGCTCATCAATTTTCCTGCCGATCAGCGCGCCGTCGAGCCGTCGCACTTTGAAACAGCATCGGTCGAAGGCCGTGCCGTTTTGATTCACACCGGCTGGTCGCGTCATTGGCGCACCGAGAGATACGGCGACCGCTCGCATCCGTATCTGAGCGCCGACGGCGCGCAATATCTCGCCGATCACGGCGCGCTGCTCGTGGGCATCGACTCGATCAACATCGACGACATCGCCGATCCCTCGCGCCCCGCGCATACGAATCTGCTCCGCGCCGGCATCCCGATCGTCGAGCACCTCACGAACCTCGACGCGCTCACCGGACTCACGTTCCGATTCTTCGCGGTTCCTCCGCAAATCCGCGGCCTCGGTACATTCGCGGTGCGCGCGTTCGCGACGGTCGAGTCCTAACGCGCCAGGGCGATGTACGCCGGCAGGGAGAAGTTCGTACGCGGCCCGGTCGACACGAGCTTCGCGCTGCCGTAGACGCGATTGCCGTCACGGCGCAGCTCGAGATTCAATTTCGACGGCTCGCCCTTCGTGTCACTCAATGCCACCGTGCAGGCACACGTCGCGACGACGCTGCCGTTTTCACGCGCGAGCCCGCTGAGCTTCACGTCGGGGCCGCGGTCGACGCGCATGGTGGCGCCGCCATCCCGCGTGAACGTGATCTGCACCGGAGTCGCGGACTCCCAGGTCCGGATCTCGCCACTCCACGTGCCCACCCACTCCGGCTCCGCGGCATACGCAACGCGGTCGAATTGAGGAGGGACGACGAATTCGCCCCGAAATTCCGGGACGAATGCGGCAATGACGTGATCCGCCACGGAGTCGACCGTACGGCCGGGCTGATTACTGAGCACGGCCACGGCCAGATTGGCGGAAGGCACGAGGCGAATCACCGAGGCACCGCCCACAATGCCGCCATTGGCGATCTCGGTCACCGGCCCGCCGGCGTCCTGGATCACGCCCCAGCCGAAGCGATACGAGAGTTTTGCGGGGTCGTGAACCGCGGCGAGAACCGCGCGATCGACAATTTGCTGCTGGCCCCGCACCTCATTGCCGAGGTGAAACATCGCATAGCGAATCAAATCGTCGATGGACGCGCGATATCCGGCGCCTCCTTCCGGATCGGAATACCAATAAGAAGGATGTTTCGGAAGAAATCGTTCGTATTGTGGCAGCGGATGCAACGACGTGTGATTCAGCCGCAATGGCTCGAAGACATGAACGCGCAGAAATTCACCGAACGGCATGCGCGAAGCGTTCTCGATCGCCTGCGCCAGGACGCCGAACGTGAGATTCGAATAATGCATTTCGCCATTGGGCGGAAACGTCACAATGCCATAGCGGCGCACGATTTCCGCATTCGATAATGGCGTTTCCGGCACATCGCGCCAGTGATGCCACCACAAGTGTGGGATCCCGGCGTCCATCGACGCCAGCGCGCGGATCGTCACCTTATTCGGATCGCCTTCATAGACACGCAGGTCGGGAACGTAGTTCCTCACCGGCGCGTCGAGATCGATGATTCCTTTCTTTGCAGCCACGAGCAGCGCCGTGCCGGTCACGGATTTCCCGGTCGATGCGAGCGTGTACATCGTGTCCGTCGTCGCGCCGAATGCCTCCTTCCAGATGATCCGCCCGTCTTTCGCGACGGCGATTGCAATGGACGGCAATTTCCTTTGATCTACAAGCTGCCGGCACTCATTACGCACGTTTGATAATGCCGGCGGCAGCGCGGTCGCGCAGGAAATGCACAATACGGCGGAAAGCAGCAGAACAATTGCACGCACGCAGAGAGATTACGATTATTTTCGTAGATCGTTGCGTTACAGGACTGCTAAATCCCCGCCGCCGCAAAGTTCCCTACCACCGCCGCCCGGATCCCCCACACCTCGCGCGCGTACTCCTGGATCGTGCGGTCGGAAGAGAACTTGCCCATGCGGGCGATGTTGAGGAGCGATTTGCGCAGCCAGGCGTTGCGGTCGGCGTACGCGGCGTCGACGTCCTGTTGGCGTTCGACGTAATGCGGCAGGTCGGCGAGGTGGACGTATTCGTCGCGCGTGGAGAGGAGCTTGGCGATGATCGGGCGGAAGACGTCTTTGTCGCCGCGCGAGAAGTGGCCGCTGCCGAGCGAATCGACCACGCGGCGCATCCAGCGGTGCTCGTTGAGATACCGCTGCGGGTCGTAGCCGTCCGCCAGCAACCGCGTTACGTCCTCGGCCTCGAGTCCGAAGATGAAAATGTTCTCCGGACCGACTTCGTCGCGGATCTCGATGTTCGCGCCGTCGAGCGTGCCGATCGTCAGCGCGCCGTTGAGGGCGAGCTTCATGTTGCCCGTTCCCGACGCTTCCTTCCCTGCGGTCGAGATCTGCTCCGACAACTCCGCCGCCGGCATGATCGCCTCGGCGAGCGTGACGCGATAGTCCGGCAGGAACACGACCTTCAACACGTCGCGCGTCTTCGGATCGGCGTTCACGACCTCGGCGATCGAATGAATCAGCTTGATGATCAGCTTCGCCATCCAATAGCCCGGCGCCGCCTTGCCGGCGAAGATCACCGTCCGCGGCTGCGGCGGAGTCTCGCCGTCCTCGACGATGCGCCAGTAGCGATGCACCACGTGCAGCGCGTTGAGGAGCTGGCGCTTGTACTCGTGCATCCGCTTCACTTGCACGTCGAACATCGACAGCGGATCGACGGTGATGCCGGTCAGCTCTTTGGTCAGCCGCGCCAGCGCCACTTTGTTGCGGCGCTTCACGACGTCGAGCCGCTCGAGGAGCGCGCCGTCGTCGGCGAAGAGCTCGAGCTCACGCAGACGATCGAGATCGGTGATCCAGCCGTCGCCGATCGTCTTCGTGATCAGCGACGCCAGCGGGCGATTCGAATGCAGCAGCCAGCGCCGCGGCGTCACGCCATTGGTCTTGTTGTTGAAGCGCTCGGGATGGAGGCGATGGAAGTCGGGCGCGAGCGTCGTGGTGACGAGCTTCGAGTGCAGCGCCGCGACGCCGTTGATCGAATGGCTCCCGGCCATGGCTAGATTCGCCATCCGCACTTCGCCGTCGCCGACGATCGAGACGCGCTGCGGCATGGCCGCGTCGCCGGGAAAGCGCCGCTCGACTTCGGCGAGGAGACGCCGGTTGATCTCGTGAATGATCTGCAGATGGCGCGGCAGCACGCGCGCGATGAGCTCGATCGACCACCGCTCCAGCGCCTCGGGCAGCAGCGTGTGATTCGTGTAGCCGCACGCGGCCACCGTCAGCGCCCATGCCGTCTCCCACGGCATCCGCTCTTCGTCGACGAACGTGCGCATCAGCTCCGCGACCGTGAGCGCGGGATGGGTGTCGTTCATCTGAATGGCGACCTTCGCCGCGAAGTCGTCGAAGGAATCGTGCGTCTCGCGATAGCGCTTGATGAGGTCGCGCACCGAGCAGGCCACGAGGAAGTATTCCTGCAGCACGCGCAGCTCTTTGCCCGCGGCCACGACGTCGGAGGGATAGAGCACCTTCGAGATCGACTCGCCCGTGATCTTGTCCTGCACCGCGCGGATGTAGTCGCCGGAGTTGAAGATGCCGATGTCGAACTCGTCAGAGGAACGCGCGGAGAAGAGGCGCAGCACGTTCACGGTGCGGCCGCCGTAGCCGACGATCGGCATGTCGTGCGGCACGCCGACGATCAGTTTGTAGTCGACCCACTTCGGTGAATACACGCCGCTCTCGGTCGTGTGCGAGAGCGAGCCGTAGACCGGAATGACCACCGCTTCGTCGCGCCGCTCGATGAGCCACGGCGAGCCGCCTTCGAGCCAGTGATCGGGCTTCTCGTGCTGGTAACCGTTTACAAAATTCTGCCGGAAAAGGCCGAATTCGTAGTTGATGCCGTAGCCGAAGCCCGGCATGTCGAGCGTGGCCAGCGAGTCGAGGAAGCAGGCCGCGAGACGTCCGAGACCGCCGTTGCCGAGGGCCGCATCGGGCTCGAGCGCCTGCAGCTCTTCGAGATCGTCGCCGAGCTCCGTGAGCACCGCCTTCGCCTGATCGTAGATGCCGAGGTTCGTGAGATTGTTCCCGAGGGCGCGGCCCATGAGGAACTCCATCGAGAGGTAGTAGAGGCGCTTCGCGTCCTGCGCGCGATAACGGCGCTCGCTCTCGCGCATGGCGTCGAGCGCGGGACGCCGCACCGCGGACGACAACGCGTGCAGGTGATCGCGGCGCGATGCTTCGTTCCAAACGCGTCCACGCTGGAAGCGAAGGAAGTTTTCGATTCCTTCGCGGAGATGGACGTGACCCAGCGTTTCGGTGCGCATTCGGTTGCGACTATTATCGTCACGCGTCCGCGAATGCAATCCGCAATCTCACTCCGCAAGGTCGCCGTCTGCTCGCTGATCGCCGCGGCGCTGCTGCTCATTCCCGCATCCGGCGACTTCACTCCGAAGGTGCGCTTCACCGCCGCGATCGGTCTCCTGATGGCGCTCTTGTGGCTCACCGAAGCCGTGCCGATGGGCCTCGCGGCGCTGATTCCGCTGATCGCATTCCCCCTCGGCGGCATCAGCAGCATGGAGAAAACCGCCGCGCCGTACGCGAACTCCGCGGTGTTCCTGTTCATGGGCGGCTTCCTCGTGTCGGCGACGTTCGAGCGCTGGGGACTGCACAAGCGGATGGCGTACTTTGCGCTGAGCCGCGTCGGCACCGAGCCGCGGCGCATCGTCTTCGCGGTGATTCTCGTGACGGCATTTCTGTCGATGTGGATCTCGAACACCGCCACGACGCTGATGATGACGCCGATCGCGGTGGCCATCGTGGCCAGCCTGCGCGAGACGCGTACCGCCGAGGCCACGCTCCTCGGCGTCGCCTACGCCGCATCCCTCGGCGGCATCGGCACGCCGATCGGAACGCCGACGAACGTGATCTTCTTCGGCGCGGCGAAGTCGCTTTTTCCCAACGAGCCCACCATCACGTTTGCGCAGTGGACGATGTTCGGCATCGCCTATCTGCTTGTCGCGATCCCGATCTGCTGGCTCATCGTCGTCCTCACCGCGCGCGTGCCGAAGGGCGCGGCGGTGCCGCTCGAATCGCTGGGCCTCGAACGTCCGGGTCCGTGGACGCGCGCGGAGAAGACCGCGCTCATCGTCTGCAGCATCACCGCGGCGCTGTGGATGTCGCGCTCGCCCGGCTGGTCTTCACTCCTGCCCGACGGGAAGATGATCAACGACGCGACGGTGGCGATCGCGATGGCCGCCATCGCGTTCCTGCTGCCGGTCGGCGACGACAAGCGGCTGCTCGACTGGTCGGAGTTCAAGAAGATTCCGTGGGACGTGCTGATCCTGTTCGGCGGCGGATTCGCGCTCGCGGAAATGCTGGAGTCGAGCGGCTTCTCGAAGTGGGCCGGCGCGGAACTGTCGTTCGTCGGCGGCTGGCCGCCGGTGCTGATGATCGTGACGATCTGCATCGCCGTGACGCTGCTGTCCGAAGTGGCGTCCAATGTGGCCACGGCCACGATGATGATGCCGATCGCGGCCGCGCTCGCGACGTCGATCGGCGTGCACCCGTACTTTCTGATGATCCCGGCCGTGCTCGCGGCATCATCGGGATTCATGCTCCCCGTCGCCACCGCCCCGAACACGATCGTCTACGCCACGGGGCATGTCCGCGTGAAAGCGATGGCCCGCAGCGGATTCCTGCTCGACGCCGCGGCGGCGGCCATCATCACGCTGCTGATGTTCACGGTGATTCCGTGGGCGACGGGGATTGCGCTTCGTTAGACGGGACAGGCAGGATTGCCTGTCCTCCACCAATGGACTTCAGGCAAAAATGAAAGGGACGGACCATGATCGACCATCTCTCCATCGGCACCAAAGATCTCACCCGCTCGGCGGAGTTCTACCGGCAGAC
The DNA here is from genome assembly GCA_035248585.1 of Thermoanaerobaculia bacterium. Lineage (GTDB taxonomy): Bacteria > Acidobacteriota > Thermoanaerobaculia > Gp7-AA8 > Gp7-AA8 > QHVT01. The sequence goes on along the minus strand of DATFHJ010000094.1, from coordinate 24,790 downwards.
ATTCGAGCCGCTCGGGTTCTCGCTGCAACACGTCACGGACGCCGAGGCGTCGTTCGGGCCGGGAACGAGCCGCACGTTCTGGCTGTATCCCGCCGAAGCGGTGCAGCCGATTCAGGGCATGCACATCGCGTTCGGAGCGACATCTCCCGAGGCGGTGGATGAGGCGTATGCGGCGGCGCGCGCCTCGGGCGCGGAGAGCGTGCGGGAGCCGGGATGGCGTCCGGAGATCAGCGACGAGTATTACGGATGCGTCGTGCTCGATCTCGACGGGCACAAGCTCGAGATCGTGACGTACGCGGCGATGTAGTCAGAGCGCCTTCAAGATCGCTCGCGACTTCTCGGCGTACCGCTCCCCTTCCTCGAGCTGACCGCGCTGTTTATAGATGTGCGCCAGCGATCCGTAGAGGACGACCAGGCCGCGGCGGTCTTCGCGATTGCCGGGGTCGGCGGCGACGAGGCGCTCGCGGATGGCGATGGCGTCGCGCGTGGCGCGCTCCGCTTCGTCGAAGCGTGCGAGATGCGTGAGGGCGATGCCCATCTGCTCGTAGCCGAAGGCGAGATCGTGCTGGGCCTCGACGTTTTTCGGATCGGCGTCGGCGAGGTCTTTGAGCATCGCCAGCGCGCGCGTCGTTCCTTCGAGCGCGCCCGCGCCGTCCTTGATCGCGTTCTGCGCCGTGGCACGCATGACCAGCTGATCGGCGAAGTTGCGGCGCGCGACGGCATCTGCCGGATTGAGCCGCGAGCGCTCTTCCAGCGCGCGCAGCGCCGCTTCGTGATGCACGAGCGCGGCGTTCATGTCCTTGTACAGCATGCCGGTGAACATCCCGCCGAGGTGCTGGTGGGCGCGGCCGGTTTCCATCAACAGCTCCGAGCGATTCGTGGCATCGCGCGGCACGCGCTGCAGCACGCGCAGCGCCGACTCGTAGGCTTCGCGCGGCGAGCCGCCCATCTTGCCGATGTAGCGATCGTCGCCGACGGCCACCCACGTCCGCGCGAGCGCGAGATCGTCCGAGAGCTGCTCGCGCAACGCCCGTGCGGTCTCATGCGCGCGCAAGGCCTCGGCCCATCGCAATGTCCGCTGTTCGACGAAGCCGATGCGGTCCCAGGCGTCCGCCAGCAGCTTGTGGTCCTGCACGCTCTCGGCGATCGCCAGCGCCTTGCGATAGCTCTGCAGCGCGCCGGCGGTGTCGCCGAGGTTCGGGGTGTACGGGAGGCCTTGTACGTCGCCGATCTTCAGGTACGCGCCCGCGAGCTCGACGCGCAGCGGCACGTTGTCTTCGGCATCGGCGGCGAGGTTGTCGAGATAGACGAGCGCGCGCCGCACGAGGAGCTCGCGCGCGGGCGTGGAGCCGGGCAGCGGCGCGATGGCGTCATGAATCTCGAACACGACGGAGCGCGCGAGCGAGCGCACCTGATCGAAGCGCCGCTCGGCGATTTGCTTCTGATGCAGCGTGGCTACGAACGCGATCGCGGTGACGGCCACGATCGCCGCCGCGGCGGCGACGCCGAGCTTGTTGCGGCGCACGAATTTCGAGGCGCGATAGCGGAACGTCGGCCGCCGCGCGGCGATCGGATGTCCGCTGAGATGCCGGCGCACGTCATCGGCGAGCTGCTCGACCGAGCCGTAGCGCCGCGCGGGATTCACTTCCATGGCCATGGCCACGATGTTGTGCAGGTCGCCCTTCAACGCGCGCGGCGGCGCGTCGCGGTCCGGCTTCGTCCCGGTGAGCAGTTCGTGCAGCAGGATGCCGAGCGAGTAGACGTCGGTCGCGGTGGTCACGGGCTCGCCGAGGAGCTGCTCCGGGCTCGCGTACTCCGGCGTCATCAGGCGCGTGACGGTTGCACCGGGACGCGTCGAGTCGGACGACACGAGCTTCGCGATCCCGAAGTCGAGCAGCTTCGGCACGCCGTCTTCGGTGACGAGCACGTTGGCGGGCTTGATGTCGCGATGGATGATCAGGTTGCGATGCGCGTATTGCACCGCGTCGCAGAGCTGGAGAAAGAGGCCCAGGCGCTGGACGTTCGGCAGCGTGCGGCAGTATTCGTCGATGGTGATGCCGTCGACGAACTCCATGGCGATGAACGGCAGGCCGTCCGTCGTCGTGCCGCCGTCGACGAGGCGGGCGATGTTCGGATGTTCGAGTCCGGCCAGGATCTGCCGCTCCTGGCGGAAGCGCTGGACGAACGATTGCCCGCCGCCGCGCACGAGCTTGATGGCGACGCGCTGCGCGAACTCGTCCTCGCGCGCGGCGAGGAAGATCGTCCCCATCCCGCCGCCGCCGAGCTGGCGCACGATGCGGTACGGGCCGATGCGCGCGCCCGCGAGGCGATCGCCTTCGGCAGCATCGATGTAGTGCCAGACCGATTTGTCGAGGAACGGCTCGGTGTCATCGTGCGCGGCGAGGAGCGACTCGACTTCCGCGCGCACGCTCTCGTCGGCGCCGCCGAGGATCGCCGCGCGCTCGGCGGGCGGGCGCTCCGCCGCGGCCTGAAACAGCTCGCGCACCTGCTCCCAGTTCATTTGACCGTCATCGCGCGGCGCAGCCACGCCCGGGCCATCGTCCACTCGCGGCTGATCGTGGCCGCGGAAATGCCGAGGGCGGCGGCGGTCTCGTCGATGGTGAGGCCGCCGTAGAAGCGGAGCTCGACGATGCGCGCCTGCTGCGGAAAGATGTTCGCGAGATTCTCGAGCGCCGCGTCGAGGGCGACGACGTCGAAGTTCTCCGACGCCGCGACATCGAGGGCCGCGCCGATCGTCAGCGGCACGATCCCGCCGCCGCGCTTGTCGCTGTTCCGCCGCCGCGCGTGATCGACGAGGATGCGCCGCATCACCTGCGCCGCCACGGCGAAAAAGTGCGTGCGGTCGTTCCACTCGACGCTGCGCTGCTCGACGAGGCGGAGATACAGCTCGTTCACGAGCGCGGTCGGCTGGAGCGTGTGCGCGTTCCGCTCGCGCTGCAGATGACGCTCCGCGATCGCGCGCAACGGCGCGTAGACGAGACCGACCAGCTCATCGCGGGCTTCAGCCCGTCCAGCGCTCCAGTCGCGCAACAACCGGGTAACTTCGGGCATCGAGGAACGTTGTCAATAATTGTAAGCGACCTGAGGGACTTTCTCCCCGCTCCGCGCGATCAATAGAGAGAGGTCATCTACATGCGTCGTGCGTTGCTTCTGCTCCTGGCTTGTCTCGCCGTTTCTTTGCCCCTCTTCGCCCAGACCGCCGATCAGGAAATCGTCTCGGTCGTCGACTCGCCCGATCCCGTCACGCCGGGCTCCACGCTCACCTACAGCATCACGCTGACGAACCACGGACCCGATCCCGCGGTGAACGGCGGCGTGAACATGGTGTTCGCGAACGAGGTGACGTACGTCAACACCATCCTCCCGGCGGGATTCAGCTGCTCGCAGTTCGGACAGAACGTCACCTGCGCCACGCCGTCGCTGGCCGTCGGCACCTACACGTTCACGGCGACCGTGACGGTGGCGTCATCGCTCATCAACTTCGCGGACGGCAACTTCACGTCGATCTTCTATCCGTCCGGAACGACGACCGATTCGAACACCGGCAACAATCAGAAGAACATCATGACGAGCTACGACTCGCCGCAGATCAACATGGGCATCGCCGTCAGCGACGCGCCCGATCCGGTGACACCGAACAACGACATCACCTACACCGTCAACATCAGCAACACCGGCCCGGACGCGGGCACGAACGCGATGTTCAACACGTTCAACAACGGCTCGCTGCGCTACCAGTCGATCACGATTCCGAGCGGCTGGAGCTGTCCCTCGCTGCCGAGCGTCGGCAGCGCGCCGACGTTCACGTGCACGAAGCCGTCGTACGCCAGTGGCGAAACGGCGCAGTTCCTCCTGGTCGTCCGTGCCGATCCGGCGATCCTCGGCATCAACGACGGCACGGTCGGCACGGCGTTCAGCATCAGCGCGACCGGCAACGATACGAGCAGCGGGAACAACAGCGAGACCGAAAACACCGCCTACGTCACGCCGGACGCGAACCTGGTGATCAGCGTCAGCGACTCGCCGGATCCGGTCACGCCGAACAACGACATCACCTACACCGTGATGGTCATGAACAACGGTCCCGACACGGCGACGAACGTGAACCTGAACGCGTTCAACAACGGCTCGCTGCGCTACCAGTCGATCACCATTCCGGCCGGCTGGAACTGTCCGTCGCAGCCGAGCGTCGGCAGCGCGCCGACGTTCACCTGCACGAATCCGAGCTTCGCCAACGGCGCGTCGTCGACGTTCACCGTCGTGGTCCGCGCCGATCCGGCGATCCTCGGCATCAACGACGGTACGGTGTCGACGAACTTCAACGTCGCCAGCAGCAACGTCGCCGACCCGGCCGGCGCCAACAACAGCGAAACCGAGGACACGGCCTACATCACGCCCGACGCAAACCTCGGCGTGACGGCAAGCGACTCGCCCGATCCGGTCACGCCCGGCAACAACATCACGTACAGCGGCAGCGTCACGAACGCGGGGCCCGATACGGCGACGAGCACGACGCTCACGATTCCGCTCGACGCCAATCTGCGCTTCCAATCGCTCACCGGCCCGGCGGGATTCACGTGCGGCACTCCATCGGTCGGCGCGAACGGCACCATCACCTGCACGAACGCGAGCTTCGCGAACGGCGGGAACGTGCCGTTCACACTCGTCGCGCAGGTCGACTCCGCGCTGCTCAGCGGGGCTGACGGCACGATCAATCAGAACTTCGTCATCGGCAGCAACAACGTGACGGATCCTGTGTCGGCGAACAACACGATCACGGTCGTGACGTCGTACCTGACGCCCGACGCGGATTTGTCGGTGACGAACGCCGACTCGCCCGATCCCGTGAATCCCGGCGGCACGATCACGTACGCGCAGAGCATCACGAACGGCGGTCCCGACGCGGCGACGAACGTGACGTTCTCGCAGACGCTGCCGCCGTCGGTCGGATTCCAGTCGCTGACGCCGGCCGCGGGCTGGTCGTGCACGACGCCGGCCGTCGGCGCGAGCGGCTTGATCAACTGCACGAAGCCGTCGCTCGCCAGCGGCGCGAATGATCCGTTCACGCTGACAGTGAACGTGATCGCGTCGTCGGGCACGGTGACGGACACGGTCATTGCGGGCAGCGGCACGCACGATCCCGACAACCTCGACAACAGCGCGCAGGCGGTGACGACGATTACAGCCGCGGCGTCGGCCGATCTCTCCGTCGGCGTGAACACCGGCACGACGAACGCGCCGATCGGCAGTACGTATCAGTACACGATCACGGTGATGAACAACGGTCCCGACGGCGCGTCGAACGTCGTGATGACGGACATCCTCCCGTCGTCGCTGCTGTTCCGCGGCATCACGGAGCCGTCGGGATTCACCTGCACGACGCCGGCGACCGGCGCGACCGGCACGATCAGCTGCACCGCGGCGACGCTGCCCGCGGGCACGACGCGTACGTTCACGCTGACGGTGGAAGTGGCGCCGGGCGCGAGCGGCCCGATCTCGAACGGCGCGGGCGTCATGAGCAGCACGAACGATCCGAACAGCGGCAACTCCAATGGGAGCGGCGGCGTGGTGGCGGCCGGCGCGGCGGTGGCGGACGTAACGATCGCGAAGACCACGGCTACGACGGCCGCGCCTCCGGGCGGCACGTTCTCCTACACGCTCACCGTGACGAACAACGGCCCGTCGCCCGCCACGAACGTGATCGTCACCGACACGCTCCCGGCGTCGCTGCAGTTCGTCAGCGCGACTCTGTCGCAGGGCACATGCAACAACGCGAACCCGCTCTCCTGCAACCTCGGCACGCTCGCGGTCAATGCCTCCGCGACGATCACGCTGAACGTGCTGGTCGTCGGTACGAGCGGCACGATCACGAACACCGCGAACGTCAGCGCCACCGAGGACGCGGGCGGCGGATCGTCGACCGCGACGCCGGTCGCGATCACCGCGGTGGGAGGTGACGCCGCCGGCGCTCCGACGCTGTCGGAGTGGGGGCTCATCGCAATGGGGGTGATGCTGGCGATGATCGCGTTGATGAAGATGCGTTAGGCGGCCAAAACTTCGTACTTCGCCGCGATCTCCACGATCGCGGCGATGGCGCGGTCGAGGTGCTCGCGGGTGTGCGCCGCGCTGACCTGGCAGCGCAGGCGCGCCTGGCCTTGCGGCACGACGGGGAAGCCGAAGCCGGAGACGTAGACGCCGCTCTCGAGCAGCTCGTTCGACATCGCGATCGCTTTCGCCGTGTCGCCGATGAGGATCGGGACGATCGGGTGAATGCCTTCGCGCACGCGCACGCCGTGCGCGGTCAGTTGCGCGCGGAAGTGCCGCGTGTTCTCGCGCAGCCGCGTCACGAAGCTGTGGTCGCGTTGCACGAGATCGAGCGCGGCGATCGAGCCCATGACCACCGCGGGCGGGAGCGTGTTGGAGAAGAGATACGGCCTCGATTTCTGGCGCAGGTATTCGACCAGCGTCTTCGGCCCGGTCGTGAAGCCGCCGTGCGAGCCGCCTAACGCCTTGCCCAACGTGGAGGTATACGCGTCGATCTTGCCGAAGACGCCCAGCTCCTCCGCCGTGCCGCGCGCCGTCGCACCGAGAACGCCGGTGCCGTGAGAGTCGTCGACGACGAGGAACGCGCCGTGCTCGCGGGTCAGCTCGACCATCTCCGGCAGCGGCGCGAGCGAGCCTTCCATCGAGAACACGCCGTCCGTCATCACCAGGCGATTGCGCGCATCACGCGTCGCTTCGAGCGCGCGCCGCAGATCGTCGAGATCGCGATTCTTGTAGCGCTCCTTCCGCGCCTTCGCCAGGCGGATGCCGTCGATGATCGAGGCGTGATTCAGCTCGTCGGAGATGATCGCGTCCTGTTCGAGCGCGACGGTCTGAAAGAGTCCTTCATTCGCGTTCCAGCACGAGCCGTACAGGATCGTGTCCTCGGTGCCGAGGAACTCCGCGATTTTTTCTTCGAGCGTGCGATGGATGGTCTGCGTGCCGCAGATGAAGCGCACGGACGCGAGTCCGTAGCCGTAGTCGCGCTCCGCCTTCTCCGCCGCCTCGACGATCTCCGGATGATCCGCGAGGCCGAGGTAATTGTTCGAGGTGAGCATGATCACCTCGCCGATTCCCTCCACTTCGACGACGGCCCCCTGCGGCCCTTTCAGTTTCAGCTCGCGCTTGAGCGTGCCGGCGGAGGACATCTGTTCGAGCTCGGAGGAGAGGGTGGTCAGAAGCGACATGGGCGGAACCTTTCGAAGATGAGATCGTTTTGGATCATATGCGAAAGCTCTTTCTTGCATCTCTGATGCTCGCTCTGCGCTTGTCCGCGGCGGACGATCCATTGGCGAAGAAGGTCGACGCCTATCTCGCGCCGCTGGTGAAATCGGGCGAGCTCAACGCGGTGGTGCTGATCGCGCGCGGCGACAAGCCGGTCGTGCAGCGCGCGTACGGCATGGCCAGCTTCGAGCTGCAGAAGCCGCTCGATGCGGGCGGGCGATTCCGCATCGCATCGATCACCAAGACGTTCACCAGCGCCGCGATCCTGATGCTCATCGAGCGCGGGAAGCTCGCGCTCGACGATCCGCTGGCGAAGTACGCACCCGAGTTTCCGAACGCGGACAAGATCACGATCCGGCAACTGCTCTTGCATCGCTCCGGCGTCCCGAATCCGAAGCTCGCCCCGTGCAGCGGCGCGACGCTCGGCGACGTCGTGGCCGATCTCGCGAAACAGCCGCTCTGGTTCGAGCCGGGAAAAGGAAGCCGCTACAGCAACGGCGGCTACGCCATGCTCGCGCACGTGATCGAGAGGGCGGCGGGGAAACCGTGGGAAACGTTTCTGCGCGATGAAATCTTCACGCCGCTGCACCTCGACGCCACGATGCGCGACGTCGAAGAGCCGCTCGTGCCCGGACGCGTCGCCGGGTACGCCGCGGGTCCGGGCGCCCTCGGCGTGATCAACACGCCATGTCAAAACGCGGGCGCGGCGTTCGGCAGCGGCGCGCTGCTCTCCACCGCGAGCGACCTGCACCGCTGGGGCCGCGCGTTCGCTCAGGAGAAACTGTTCAAACGCAAAGGACTCGAATGGCCGTACGGCTGGGGCGCGCGCACGTATCACGAGCGGCCGGCGATCGAGCAGTCCGGCATCGTGAACGGATTCTCGTCCTATCTCTGCGTCTACCCCGACGACGATCTCTACGTCGTCGTGCTCTCGAACCTGCAGACCGGCGCGCTGACGGACCTCGGAATCTCCCTCGCCGCCCTCGCCCTCGGCAAAGACACCCCGCCCGTGAAAGCCGCCCCGCCAACAGTTGCCTCGACGGCCGAGCAGCGCCAGAAATGGCTCGGCCGCTATCAAGGCGAATTCGGCATCTTCGAGCTGACCGAACGTAACGGCGCGCTGTACAACCGCTGGGGCGACTCCGAGACCGGTAGCTACGTCCTCGCGACCGGCGAGAGAACCGCCTACAACCGGCAGGAAAGCGCAGCGATGGAGCTGGTTGATGGCGCGATCGTGATTACTTGGGGGGATGGGAAGGGGCGGGAGTTCCGTAGGACGGATAGGACGAAGTAGGACAGCTACGACTTTCGATAGGACAGGCGAGCCTTGGTCATGCGCTCGCGGATGCCGCCTTTCTTGATGAAATCGGATTCGAGGCGGCGAAGCTGGTGATCCAGCAGGTAGTTCGCCTGGTGGATGAGGCAGATCGCGATATTCGCGATTACGTGCGCGGGCCGTGTTTCGCAGAACTCGCGATAGGTTTCGAACGACTCATCTTGTGCTCGGCCGAGATCGCGGACAAATCTTGCTTGGGTAGAGTCCTTCGACCATTGCTGCAAATCGCGAACGCGAAGGTAGTCTTCGAAATCGATCCGTAATTCTTCGAGGCTCGCGCGACGTTGGTCAGCTTGATCTCGGTCTCGGTGGATGTGCCCGAAGCCTGACTCCCCTCGGCGATGTTCTGTTTCCCCGAGCGGGCCGCCTGAATCATCTGATCAACAGTGCGGTCGCGCTTCTCCAGAAACCGTCCGCAGAAACGAACGGTGATGTCATAAACGACTTCAGCCTTCCGGTAGGAGAGCAACCTGCGATATTGCCCATGCCGCGGAATGAAGCCTTGCATCCTCCCCGAGGCTACCTCGGAAAGTCGTACAGGTCCTAATCGTCCTATCCCGTCCTACTCGTTGTCGTATTTCAGTTCCCGCCGATAACACCGCTGCGCGTCCATATCGAACACCACGCACGAATCGATCGGGCGCGAGTAGACGTGCATGCTGACGGCGCCGGTGTCGCCGTGGTTGCGGATGCGGTGGATGGTTTGGGTCTTATCGACCGTGTTCAGCGGGCCGCCGGGGATGGCGAGCTCGTTGTGGAGGTGCTGCATCTCGATGCGGGTGGCGCCGGCGAGGCAGTCCATGCCGACGACCTGCTGGTTCTCGGGGCGGTTGCAGTCGAGCTTCTTGTAGTTCTCCACGACCAACTGCCCCTCGATCATCGTCATCCAGCCGAGCTGGCCGTTGTGCGTGTGCAGCGGCGTGACGGCGCCGAGCGGCCAGCAGATCAGCATCACTTCGATCATGTCGTTGCGGAAAATCTTGTTGCGGGTGTGGCGGTCGGGCAGCCACTGCTTGTAGCGCTCGAGGTCGTCGGCGCGGATCTCGTACGCGACGAGATAGTCGTAAATCTTCTGCTTGGTGATGATTCCTTCCGACAGCCGGCGGATGCCGTCGACGAACTGATCGGCGCTCACCGGCGTGGGCGCGTAGATCGCCTGCGGAACGGGAATCAGGTTCTGCGTTTCCATGGGCTGACTATAGTCTCGGGAAACGCAGCGAGCAATTCGCGTTCCGTGCTACCCTCCGCCCGCTCATGGCCGACCGTCCGGGGAACGCCGCCGTCATCGGAGCCCAGTGGGGCGACGAGGGAAAGGGAAAAATCGTCGATCTCCTCTGCGAGGATTTCGACGTCGTGGCGCGCTACCAGGGCGGACACAACGCCGGGCACACCGTCAAATTCGCCGACAAGCACTTCGCGCTGCGGCTGATCCCGTCCGGGATTCTCCATCGGGAAAAGCTCTGCCTCCTCGGCAACGGTATGGTCATCGACCCCGAGGCGCTGCTCTCGGAGATCGAGAACCTGCGCGCCGCCGGCCTGGTGATCGAGGAAAACCTCCTCGTCAGCGACTCCGCGCACTGCATCCTTCCGTACCACCGCGCGCTCGATCTCGCGCGCGAGGAGGCGGCGGGCATGGCGAAGATCGGCACGACCGGGCGCGGCATCGGGCCGGCGTACGAGTCGAAGGCGGGCCGCTACGGCATCCGCATCGCCGACCTCCTCGATCCCGAAGTGCTGAAGCAGAAGATCGAATTCACCTGCGCCGAACGGAACGCCGTGCTGCGCAATGTGTACAAAGGGGAGACGTTCGATCCGCAAAAGCTCTACGACGATTACCTCCGCTTCGCCGAGCAGCTCGCGCCGCGCATCACCAACGGCACGGTCTGGATCAACGAACAGATCCGCGCCGGCAAGCGGGTGATGTTCGAGGGCGCGCAGGGGACGATGCTCGACATCGACCACGGCACCTATCCGTTCGTCACGTCCTCCAACACGGTCGTCGGCGGCGTCTGCACGGGCCTCGGCGTGGCGCCGAAGCACATCCATCACGTCATCGGCGTGGCGAAGGCGTATACGACCCGCGTCGGCGGCGGCGCGTTCCCGACCGAACTGGACGACGCGATGGGCGAGCATCTGCGCAAGCGCGGCAACGAGTTCGGCACGGTGACGGGACGCCCGCGCCGCACCGGCTGGCTCGATCTGGCGGTGCTCCGCACGGCGTCGACGCTCAACGGCCTCGACGCCATCGCGCTGACGAAGCTCGACGTCCTCGACGAGCTCGAGGAGATCTCGGTCTGTACTGCCTACAAGGTGCGCGGCAAGACGTGGAACACGTTCCCCGCCTTCGCCGTCGCCCACGGCGACTACCAGCCCGAGTACCGCACGTTCAAGGGATGGAAGACCTCGACCGCCGGCATCACGTCGTACGACGACCTGCCGCAGCAGGCGAAGGATTACGTGCGGTTCATCGAGGATGAAACAGAAACGCGGGCGGCGATTATCTCGACCGGCCCGCGTCGCGAAGAGACGATTCTGCGGTAGGCGCTATCTCGCGACCGCGAGATCCGGCGTGAACTCTTCCTCGATGAAGCGCTTCAGCTGATTCATCAGCGCCTCGCCGGTGAGCTTGTCGTCGAGCGCGAGCTCGCGCGTCTCGGACCAGCTACCGTTCTCGAAGACGACGAAGCGGAAGACCTTCTCCTCGGTGAAGAGCACGACGCGGTCGCGGGCGAAGATGGCCTTGACCGGCTCGACGCTGTTCGCGGCAAAGTGCGCGGGGGGGAGCGAGCCGACGGTGCGGCCGAGCGGCTTCCAGGCGCGGGCGTTCGGCTCGAGGCGCGGCGTGACGTGCAGCCGCGTCACGGCCGTTCCCTGTTCGTAGCCGTACACGATGTCGACGCCGTCGCCCGAGGGCGCCAGCGCGAGGGCCGGGAACGGATTGACGACGATCATGTCGTCCGATTCGGAATTCGGATTGGTGCGAGCGTCGAGCAGCTGGAAGTTCGTGTTGTACGTGGAAGTGTGCTCGCCGAACTCGAATGCGACCAGCGAGTAGTCGCCGAACAGCACTTCGCCGTCGCGCACCCACGAGGCCACATGGAACAGCGTCGCGCGCCCGCCGCCGGACGCCGAACGGGAGATGGCCGTCCGCAGCTCGTCGCGCTGAATGAGCGCCGGCGCGCTGGAGACCACTTCCGCTTCCGCCCACTCGCCGTCGTTGCCGAGCCACGACATCATGACGTCGGAGCTCTTTCCTTCGTGAACCCAGAACGCGTAGACGCGGTCCGTACCGCGGTCGTATTCGAGCTGCGCGCGGTCGTCACGAGCTTCGTCCACCGTCGACGGAATGACCATCAGCGCTTTTCCGTCGCCGCTGCGGCGCGTGAGCAGGATGGACCTGCTGTCGCCGGTCTTCTCAATCGAGTAGAGGACGCCCTTCGAGGTCAGCACGGAGCTCGCGCCGAACGCTGCCACGGGCGCGAGTGCGAGCAAGCCAACGAGGAGCAAACGTTTCATGATCATGCTTTCCAGTTCACGACTTGGGATAAATCGACCTTGAGCAACAACTCTTTGACGTTGGGGTATTCGGAATAATACCCCGCGACGACATCGAAGTAATCGGAGGCCTCGTCATAGCGGCCGGTGTCGGTGGCGATGCGGCCGAGGAGGTAATTCGCGTTCCGGACCTGCCGGTCGACGGTCGCCAGCGTGAGAGCGCGGCGTCCGAACGCTTCGGCCGACGTGTAGTTTTCCAGATCGCAGTAGCCGAGGCAGAGATCGAGCATGGCCTCGGCGAGGATGTAGTCCTCATCGACGAACGGAAGCGCCTGTTCGAGAATCCCGATGCCTTCTTCCGTCTCGCCGGTCATCACCTTCGCGCCGCCGATGTTCACGAGAATCGCGGGCCGGAGCGAGCGCACGTCGTCGCGGTTCTCGTCGAGGAGAAGCAGCGCGTCGTACGCCTCCTCGAGAGCGTCGAGGGAGGCCTTGAAATCGGAGTTGGCGGAGAGCGCAATCCCGAGGTGGTTCAGGATGCTGGCGCAGGACAGCGGATCGTCGAGCTGGAGCGCCGCGTCGTGCGCGACTTCTCCGTAGAAGATCGCCTTGCGGAAGTCCGCGCGCTCGCACATGAGGCGCAGCATGTTTCCAGCCGCAAGGTAGGTGTGGCGCGGCGTGCGGCGCCGCATCACGATCTTCGGGAGCATCGAGACTTCGGGGCCTTCGCGTCCAGCGGCGATCAACGCTTCCGCCTTGCGGATCGTGATCAGCTCGCGAAGCTCCTCGTCTTTTGCCAGCTCCAGCGCTTTTGAATACTTCTCGAGCGCTGGCTCCACCTCTCCCTGCCACAGCAGCTTCAGACCGGCTTCACAAAGTTGACGCGCTTTGCTGTCGCTCATATCGATCAATTTGTACCGGGGAACCCGAAATCGCGGCGATTATCCGCCTCAACTGTTATTCGTGCAAGACTTTTTTATTGTCATTTCACGATCTCGTCGATCGTCGCCTGCGACACCGGATGATACGTCGGCCGCGCCTTCGCGTAGATGCGCTTCGCGAACGCCATGTCGCTTTTCGCCAGGCGCTCGTACAGCGGCTTGAGAAACTTGCGGCGGCCCTGCGTGGTGAGGAACCGCTCGACCGCCGGATAGACGCCTTTGTATCCGCTGTCGAGCGACTTCTCGAGCCACGCCGACAGCACTTCGCTGTTGCCGCTCTCGCTGAACCGGAACTGCTTGTCGAGCGCCTCGAGCCGCTCCGGATAGAGATTCGGCAGCGACTGGATGAAGTGCACGCGCTCGTGCGAGGACCACTTCGACATGTCGATCGACTGCGCCGTCGCGCCTTTCGCGAACGCGCTGGCCTGCGCTTCTACGCGCGCAAACGCTTCCGACTTCGGCTGCGGCGCGTTGGCCGGAATGCCGGGTCCGTGAATCCACTCGTCGATGTTGACCTTCTTCACGACCTCGGGCAGCGCGTGCTCCAGGTACTCCGTGAACCGCGGAGTGGTCATCGGCTGGAAGACGTGCGTGTCAAAGTACGCGCGCAGGAAACGATCCCACGCGTCGCGGCCCGCGGTCTCTTCGAGCAGGCGCAGGAACAGCGCGCCTTTCTCGTAGACCGTGCCCGGCGCGTCGTCGGGATTGCGTCCGGTGAGGTCGATGAAGAGGGCCTGGTCTTTCGGAGGCAGCGTCGCCAGCTCTTCCTTCGCGTCGGTGATGCCGAGCCGCCAGAGCATCTCGGAGTACTCCCGGCCGTAGAGCTTCTCGGTGATGCGATGCTCGAAGTAGGTCGTGAATCCTTCGTTGAGCCAGAAGTCGTTCCATGTCGCGTTCGTGACGAGATTGCCGGACCACGAGTGCGCGAGCTCGTGCGCGATCAGCGAGACCAGCGACTTGTCGCCGGCGATCACGGTCGGCGTGAGGAACGTGAGCCGCGGATTCTCCATCCCGCCGTACGGGAAGCTCGGCGGCAGCACGAGGAGGTCGTACCGTCCCCACCGGTACGGGCCGTAGAGCTCCTCCGCGGTGTGGATCATGTTCGGCGTGTCGCTGAACTCGCGCGCCGCGGCTTCGATCACCGCCGGCTCCGCGTAGACGCCGCTGCGCGTGTCGAACGGCCGGAACTCGAGATCGCCGACCGCGATCGCGAGCAGATACGACGGCACCGGCTGCGGCATGCGGAACTGGTAGACGCCTTCTTCGTTGCGCGCCTGCGGATTCTCCGCGCTCATCACCGCGACGAGCTCTTTCGGCACGCGCAGCGTGGCGTCGTAGGTGAAGCGCACCTGCGGCGTGTCCTGCAGCGGCACCCACGTGCGCGCGAGGATCGCCTGCGACTGCGAGAGGAGGAACGGATGTTTCTTCCCCGCCGTCATGGCCGGCTCGAGCCACTGCAGCGCCTTCGCGCTCGGGCTGGTGGTGTAGTCGATGGAGACGGCGGTGGTGTCGGCGTTGATGGGGATCTCGAGCTTGCGGCCGAGGACCGGATCGGCGGCGGCGAGCGTGAACTGCGCGGGCCTGTTTCCGGGCTGCAGCTTCACCGCCTGGATGGTCAGCTCGTCGGTGTCGAGGACGAGCGTCTTCGCGTTCGGCTGTTTCTCAATGTTCAGCGTCGCCGAGCCGGCGAGCTGTTTCTTCGCAAAGTCGACGTTGAGATCGATGGCGATGTGCTGGACGCGCGCTTCTTCGGGACGCGCGTACGAATGCGGATCGCGCACGTACTGTGGAGCGGCGGGCTTCAGCCCGCCGGACTCCGTGCGCGGCTCCGGCGCCGGAGCTTCTTTCGTGCACGCGACGGCGACCAGCAGTAGAAAGAGGAAACGTTTCATCCCGCCATCCTACAATCCGCTGCGCATGTCGCTTCCGCCCGGCACGCGTCTCGGCCCTTACGAAATCGTGAACCCTTTGGGTTCGGGCGGGATGGGGGACGTGTATCGGGCTCGCGATACCCGGCTCGACCGTGACGTCGCGGTGAAAGTGCTGCCCGAGCGCTACGTGCGGGACAGCGAGGCGCGGATGCGCTTCGAGCGCGAGGCGAAGGCGGTCGCGGCGCTGTCGCATCCGAACATCCTCGCCATTCACGACTACGGCTCGCACGAGAACGAGGCGTACAGCGTGACGGAGCTGCTCGAAGGGCAAACGCTGCGGCGGCGGCTGATCGAGGACGGCCCGATGGCGTGGCGCAAGGCGGTGGAGATCGCCGCCGAGATCGCGGACGGCCTGGCCGCCGCACACGCGAAGGGCATCATCCATCGCGATCTCAAACCGGAGAACATCTTCCTCACCGACGACGGCCGCGTGAAGATCCTCGACTTCGGTCTCGTGCAGTTGATCCGCCCCGATACGAAGGGGGAGGAGATCGACGCGTCGTCGATTCCGACCGCGCCGATGAAGACCGATCCCTCGACGCTGATGGGCACCGCCGGCTACATGGCGCCCGAGCAGCTCCGCGGCGAGCCGGTCGACGCAACGACCGACATCTTCGCTCTCGGCTGCGTGCTGTACGAGCTGGTGACCGGCCGCGCGGCGTTCATCCGCGGCACGATCATCGATTCGCTGTCGGCGATCCTCACCGACACGCCGGACGTCTTCGGCGCGACGCAGAAGATGATTCCGTACGAGCTGGCGCGCGTGATCCAGCGCTGCCTCGAGAAGAATCGCGGCGAGCGTTTCCAGTCCGCCCGCGATCTCGCCTTCGCCCTCCGCGCCCTCGGCACCGCGTCCCTCACATTCGAAGCGCCGCAGGAGCGGAAGAAGCGGCGCGTGATCTGGGGCTCGATCGCCATCGCCGCGATCGTGGCGATCACGGTTGTTTATTTCGTCAAGCCGTGGAGCGGCGGGCTTTCAGCCCGCCGAAACCGGGTGGCGGAAAGCCACCCGCTCCACAGGACCCTCGCCATTCTCCCCTTCATCAACGCCACCGGCGACCGCGAGGCGGAGTACCTCTCCGACGGCATCACCGAGACCTTGATCAACACGCTCGCGCAGGTGCCGGGGCTGCGGGTGATGTCGCGCACGTCCGTCTTCCATTACAAAGACCGCGCGACCGATCCGCAGCGCGTCGGGCGCGAGCTGCACGTGAGCGCCGTCGTCGTGGGTCGCGTCGAGACCATCGGCGACCGCCTCGTCGTCAGCGCGGAGCTTGTCGACGCGAACGACAGCTCGCAGCTCTGGGGCAATCGCTATCAGACCGCGCGCGCCGATCTCTTTTCCGTCCAGCAGTCGATCGCCTCGGAGATCGCGCGCATGCTGCGGCTCGAGCTCACGAGCAGCGAGCAGCAGCTGCTGGCGAAGCGCTACACCACCGATCCGCGCGCGTACGAGCTGTATCTGAAGGGACGCTTTCAGTGGAACAAGCGCGACGCCGAGGGGCTGTACAAGGCGATCGAGTACTTCAATCAGGCCATCGAGATCGACCCGCAATACGCGCTCGCCTACGCGGGGCTCGCCGACGTCTACAACCTCCTCGACATCTGGGCCGGACTGCCGACGCGCGAGACGTTTCCGAAAGCAAAAGCCGCGGCGCAGAAAGCGCTGTCGATCGACGATCAACTCGCCGAGGCCCACACGTCGCTGGCGTATGCGATCCATACGTACGAATGGGATTGGAACGCGGCGGAGAGCGAGTACAAGCGCGCCATCGCGCTCAATCCGAACTACGCCACCGCGCATCAGTGGTACGCCGAGTTCCTGACGGCGGTCGGCCGCTTCGACGACGCGCGGCGTGAGGGACAGAAAGCGCTGGAGCTCGATCCGATGTCGCCGATCATCAACGCCGTCGTCGGCTGGAACGAGACCATGGCCCGCCGCTACGACGCCGCGATCGCGCAGACGCGCCGCACCACGCAGCTCTTCCCCAGCTTCGCTCCCGGCCACGCCTACCACGGCCTGGCCTTTCTCGAAGCCGGCAAGCCGCGCGAAGCGATCGCCGCGCTCGACAAAGCGATCGCGCAGCTCGACATCGTCGTCTTCCGCACCTGGCTCATTCGCGCTCACCTCGCCGCCGGCGACCGCGCGCGCGCCGAGCGGATGACGCGCGAGCTCGTGCAGCGCAACGAATATCTCCCGCCCTATTACATGGCCGCCCTGTACGCGCACCTCGGCGACAAGGCGAAGGCGGTCGCGGAGTTGAAGCGCGCGTACGCCGAGCGCACCGGCGCGCTGGTGTGGATCAAGGTGGATCCGGCGATGGATCCGTTACAGAACGAGAAGAACGACGTCGCGAGGCGTTGAACTTCTATCATGGTGCACATGGGCGACGAGTCCTCCAGCGCGCCGGAAGAGCAGAAGAAAGTTCAGTCTCCGAAAGAGGTGCTGGCGGCCGCGGTGTCGGACGCGCTGAACGACACGAAGGAACGGCTCCTCGCCATCTGGCGCCGCCTGCCGTTGTGGTTTCAGATCATCGTCATCGCCTTCGGCGCGTTGTGTGCGCTGGCCTGGCACTACCGCGAGTTCACCATTCGCAACTGGCGCGTGCTCCGGCTCTTGCCGTCGGTTGCGCTGAACGACCGCACCCGCTTCGCGCTCAGCTCCGACAGCCGGGACGCCGTCCGCGCGGCGATCGTCACGCTGGAGCGCGAAGGCGCGTCCGATCTCGCGGCCAGCGCGCGCTATCCGCCGATCGTGCTGTACGAGGCCTTCTCGGCCGCGCAGACGATGATCTCCATGCGCCAGACGCCGGCCGCCGTGTTCACGTCGATCGAGCTGCAGAAGGACAAGACCTGTCATTGCTGGGCGCAGTTCAGCAACATGCCGCCGAACATCGCCACGTCCGCGTGGGTGTTGCGCGCCTACGCGCTGGCGCGCCGAAGCCCGGGCGTGCCCGAAGTGCAGTTCCTGCTCACGCGGCAGCGCGAGGGCGGCTGGCCGCTCTATGACGAGACCCGCGACCACTCCACGTTCGCGACCGCGCATTCCGTGCTGGCGCTGCACGATCTCATCGAGGCGAAGGTGCTGCCGCCGGCGCAGCTGGCCGAGGCCGAAGTCGCGCTGAATCGCGGGATCGGAGTGCTGCGCGGCTCCAACGTGGGCGGCCGCTGGCGCTACTATCCCGAACGCTCCGACTCGGACCTGAGCGATGCCGACAGCGGCCTGGTTCTCTACGCGCTGCACCGCGTCGGCAAGGGCGACAGCAAACTCGACAAGCTGTGGCTCGACTCGCTGCCGCACGACCATCTCGGCTCGCGCGACGATGAGGTCAGCAACGCGCGCTGGTTGTACCGCCTCAACCCGCAGCAGCCGCCGCTTCCCGATCCCATCCGCCACCTCCGCCTGCCCTGGATCCTGGCCGGAACCGTGAGCGCGTATCCGAGCGGGTCGGTGTGGCAACGAGCCCGCGCGGGCGCGTTCATCGAGGAGATCCTCGACCAACCCGACGGCTCGTCGTTCCTTCCTCCCGAGAACTTCCGGCGCTCGCAGTTGCTGATCGCGCTGCGGTATCTGGAGGAGAGTGCGCGGCCGCGGTAAATGCTAGAGCTCGCCTCTGATATGCTGCCGGAATGAAGCCGAAGACGGCATTAATCATCGCCGTATCCGTCGTGGCGGCGCTCGTGATCGCGGACGCGTTCGTGGTCTACCGGCTCGTGGATCCGCCGAGGTACGTGGCCCATTCCGCGCTGCGCGCTCTTGCCCAGGTCATTGCCGCCGTCGCCGCCGGCCTGACCGCGGCGCGATTTCGTTGGGCTGCCGAGTACATCGGACGGGCCTGGACGCTCCTGTTCGTGCTGTACGCGATCCTGACCGTCTCTTACGTACTGACCCGCGCGGAGATGGCGACGCAGACAATGTCGGACGTGTTGACCATCATCGCGAATCTCGCATCCGTCGGGGCCTTCTGGCTGTTCGGCCGGGCCCTTCGCATCGCCGGCCTGCAATTCTATGGACCCAGGATGGTCAAGGTCGCCGTGTTCCTCGGCGCAATCGCGGTGGCGTCCGTTCTGGTCCTGCCCACGGTCGTGAGCGTGTGGCGGAGCGATGCCGCCGGCCTCTCACGCATCGCGGATCTCGTATCGGCGGTCGCGGACATGTTGACGTTCATTCTCGTCGCGCCGTTGCTCCTCACCCTGTGGTCGTTTCGCGGCGGGCAGCTCTCGTGGGTCTATGGCTGTCTCGCGCTGTCCACCATCGGCTGGATGCTCAATACGGCCGCCGATGATCTGCTCCCGGCCGTCGCCGTCCGCGACGCGCGCATGACCGGACTTTTCCTGGCCTGTCTGGCAGTCGCCGCGGCGGCGTACTCGCAGCTTGCCGCGCCGCGTGCAGGTGCCGCCAATGCCTGAGACCCCGGTCGCCGAGACCTTCGCGCGACATCTGGCCGCGTACCTCGGACAACATACGGCACCGATGGCGATCAAGACCTTCGCGAAGCAGGCCCTCGGCGTCGCACCCGACCAGCTCCGCCTCCCGGATACGACCAAGCTGCTCGAGGCGATGCGTCCGATGCTGAGCACCTTGATCGGGAAGCAGCGCGCCGAAGAGGTGGCGATGCTGATCCGGCGCGATCTGGGGGTATGAGGGTATGAGTGAGGCGCCGAGACGGCGCCTGATCAGCCGGCGAGGACGCCGGCGTTCCAATGTCGGAACGCCGCCGTTACCTCTGATACGCGTAGCTCACCTTGAAAAACAGCGACCTTCCCCTGCGCACGAGCGAGTTGTCGGGGAAGACGACGCGGTCGTCGCCGTAGCCGAGGAAAAGGACGGTCTGCCAGTTCAGCTTGTAGCTGTAAAGCACGCTGCCGAGGAAATTGCCGCCGTGGTCGCCGTCGCCGCTCTCGACGTTCACGTACTGGCCGATCACACGCAGGAGCGATTTCGCGGAGAAGCTGTATTGCGCGCGGAGGCGCTCGATCGTCTCCGTGAACACACGCCCGCTCTCGATGTCGAGCCATTCGCGGCTGAGGAGGAGTTGCAGGTCGAGGCGGTCGTGCGGGCGAATGGTCGTGCTGGCGGAGATCGAAGTGCCGTCGCCGACTTCGCCGCTCGAGAAGTCGATCGACTCGCCGAAGCGTCCCTGCAGCGTCACGCGCGGAATGCGGCGGTACGGATCGAACTGCAGGAACCAGTCGAGGTGGGTCTGCGAGCGAAGCTCGTTGCCCACGAGAATCTTCTCCTCCGGATACAGGCCGACGAAGAAATTCGTGTTCTTGGCGCCGAATCCGTTCACGCCGACGGAAAACTGCTGGAAGATCGTGTCGCCGTCGCGGTTCGTCTGCAGATCCGCGGTCACGGACGGCCGCCAGAAGCGCAGCAGCCCTTTCTCCGGGAAGTAGCGCCGCCCGTATTCGCCGTAGCCCTCGCGGTAGCCGACCTGAGGGATGAATCCGAGATCGGCGCGGAACTCGTCGGACAAGTCGCGCACGAGGAAGAAGAAATCGTGCGTCGGTTTCAGACGGCCCCACCGCGCGGTGAACGCGTATCCCCGCGAGCTCTTCCCGTTCCAGTCCGGCGAAAGCTCGGGGCGGTCGGGATTCGCCGTATCGCTGTAAAGGAACTGCGCCGTGATGGCGTCGCTCTGGTTCGGGCGCCACTGAAGATCGGGACCGATGACGCGATTGTGGCCGCCGCCGTCGATCTCGCGATCCGTCAGCACCGCGCCGACGAATGACGCGCCGAGGTCGTGACGCACGCGGGCGATGGCATCGTAGGACTTGAAATCCTGCGGCGCGAAGCTCGAGCCGAGCGGACCCGGAATGATCGTCACGCCGCCGCCGCGGTCCTGCGTCACGAGCAGCGTGTAGGCCGTGCTTCCCACCTTGCCGGTGAGGCGCGCGCCGGCGCGCGGATCGGTGATGGTGCGCGTGTACGCGGCGGTGAACGGCGTATCGAAGAGATCGAAGCCTTCGAGAAAGAACGGGCGCTTCTCGGGGAAGAACACGGCGAAACGCCGGTTGGTCTGGATCTGCGCCACGTCCGCCTCGACCTGCGAGAAGTCGGGATTCAGCGTGAGGTCGACGGTGTTGGTCGCGCTCGGGTTCCACTTCACGTCGAGACCCGCGTCGCCGTCGGTGTCGCCGTTCTCGAGCCGCGAGCCGAGCCCCGCCTCGGGAGCGGCGACGCTTTCCGCGGTGACATACGGCGCGGCGACGAGATGGCCGGCTGCCGGCAGTCCGGTGAGACCGGTGATCGGATGGACGTTGCAGATCAGGCAGTTCGCGCCGCGCGGCAGCGGCGCGCTGTGAAACCCGTAGCGGAACTCGCGCGGCCAGTTGCGCCACACGAGAATGTTCCACGTCTGCGGATCGGCGCGGTCATAGCGCAGCGACGAGAACGGGATGCGGAACTCGCCGCTCCATCCCTTGTCGTCGATCTTCGCCGCGGTGTCGTAGAAGAAGTCGGGCGAGAAGTCTTCATTCTGATTGGCGTCGTTGAAGATGCCGTCGGCCTGAACGCCGCGGGGGTTGATGCGCAGCTCGATGGCCGAGCGCTTGTCGTTGCGCGTGTCGAGGAAAACGGCGACGTTGTCGTCGGTGCCGATGACCGCGTCGCGGTCGACGTACGGCGCGCGGATCTTCGCCGGCGTCGGATCGTCGCAGCGGACGCCGATGTAGAAGTACCGGCTGTCGTACGTGAGATACGCGACGGTGCGGATCTTCGCGGGGATGTTGTCGCTCGGCGAGGTTTCGTAGAACTTGTCGATGACGGCGGCCTGCTGCCAGGCGGCGTCGGAGAGATCGCCGTCGAGCGTGATCGGCAGCGTGGTCTTCGGAACATTCATCGGGGCCGGGGGCGGCGGGGTGTCGGCGAATGCAACTGCGGAAATCAACAGTAGAAGCGCAAACCCAACCCATCGTCTCGTCATGAACCCTCCGTCGTACGAAACATTACGTACAGAGAGACAGGGAGTTGCAAAAAAAGTTAGTTTTTCCGTGACGGAGACGTCACCGCGGAAGGCGGATCCGCGCCACCGCGCCCGTCGCCGGCGCGGGCCGCGGCGTCAGCGTGAGCACGCCGTTGTGCGCTTCCGCGATCTGCCTCGCCAACGTGAGACCGATGCCGGTGCCGGAGGGCTTGGTGGTGAAGAAGGGGATGAAGAGATTCGCCGTACCGCTGATGCCCGCGCCTTCGTCGAGGACGCTGATCTCGACGGCGTCGTTCGTCGCGGTCCACTCGACCGAGACGCCGCCTCCCGTTTCGAGCGCGGCGTCGACGGCGTTGCGCACGAGATTGATCAGCAGCTGTTCGAGCTGATCGCGATCGGCGCGGATGGTGACAGCCGGTCCGCCGTCGACCTGCACCTTCATCCTCGTTTCCAGTCCCGCGACGCGGCGCACCGTGTCGCCGACGCTCATCGGCCGGAGCACCGGCTGCGGCAATCGCGCGAGCTGGGCGTAGGCCTGCAAAAACCTCGTGAGCCCCTCGGCGCGCGAGCCGATCACACCCAACCCGCGTTGCGTGTCCTCGAGCCAGCCCTCGGGCAGCGGATCGCGTCCGAGAATGTTCGCCAGGCTCGCGGCGATGGAGCGGATGGGCGCGAGCGAGTTGTTGAGCTCATGCGAGATCACGCGCAACAGCCGCTGCCACGCCTGCCGCTCTTCCTCGCGCAGCGCGCGGCTCAGGTCCGACATCACCAGCAGGAAATGCGGGACGCCGTGCTGGCGGAACGTCGTGCGGCGGATGCGAAAGCGTCCGTGGCCGCCGGGCAGTACGACTTCCTTGCTCGCCGTTTCGTCGCCGGTGAGAAAGGACTCGAGCCCGAGCTCGGACGCGGTGCGCGCCTGCAGCTGTTCGGCGGAGCGCCCCAGGAGACGCTCGCCGGCGCGGTTGACGAGGCGCAGGCGCCACTGATCGTCGAACGTGAAAATCGCGGAGTCGATCTGCTCGACGACGGAGCGCAGGAGCGCCGTCGTTTCGACTTCACCGAGGCGGCGCTCGTGCAGCGTGTCGGTGAGGAGGTTCAGCTCCGTCATCACCTCGCCGATCGCGCCGTCGCGCTTCGCGCCGCGCGCGCGGATCGAGTAGTCCTCCTCGCGCAGCGCGGAGATGAGGTTCGAAAGCGTGCGCAGCGGATAGACGAGCTGCGTGTGCATGGCCGCGACGAAGATGAGCAGCGACACGGCCACGACGACGATGATGGTGACGCGCGAGCTGCGGTCGTGCGGCTCGAACATCAACAGCGCGAAGAGCGCGAGCACGATCGGCGCGATCGAGAGCAGCCCTGCCGCGATCACGCGCCGGTCGTAGCGTTTCACGGAATGATGATATGTGTTGGTTCGCCCGAAAATAGACGGAACTGGCCGCGGCGCATATGTGAAATGGAACCGCGACCTCATGAAAATGGGCCGGTTCCCAGGTGCAAATGCGGCTTGGCCAGTTTCATGTGCGTGCCGGCCCATCTGCAAATGGACCATGGATCCATCGCAAATGGGACGGCTCCTTCATTGAAAAGGATCGCGGCCATATCGCAAATGAAGGCGTCTCTATTCGAGACGAGCGGCGTCCATTTGCACGTGGGGAGATGTCCATTTTCAAATGGATCCGCTCCCACATTCATGCATCCGCGGCGCATTTTCCAACCACGAGGCTCCCCATTTGCGTGAGGGATCGCCTCCATTCGTTCGTACACCGCGTCCATTTGCAGGCGGGAGGGCGTCCATTTGCGGTTGATGGCGCTTCCATTTACAGGACGTCAGCGTTCTGCGGAATGATGATATGTGTTGGTGCATGAAACGGATCAGCACCTTCACGTTCATCTCCCTCGACGGGTTTTCGCTGTTCCAAGACGTTCGCAAGACGAACCTGAAGCTCGCCGGCGCGAAGTCGTTTCGAAATGGTTTGGCGATGCACACCTACCAGCCGGCCTAGAAGGGCGTATCATCGCCGTCGGTCCGGGCTCCCGAAAATCGGATTTCGTTTTGTACGCCGCCAGCTATAACCCGCTGCTTGTCGCAGCTTCGCTTTTCGTGGCGATCCTCGCGTCGTACACGGCCCTGGACATGGCCGGGCGCATCTCGACCGCGCAGGGCCGCGCGGCGCGGTGGTGGCTGGCGGGCGGCGCGGCGGCGATGGGCGTCGGCATCTGGTCGATGCACTTCATCGGCATGCTGGCCTTCAGCCTGCCGATCCCG
The DNA here is from genome assembly GCA_035248585.1 of Thermoanaerobaculia bacterium. Lineage (GTDB taxonomy): Bacteria > Acidobacteriota > Thermoanaerobaculia > Gp7-AA8 > Gp7-AA8 > QHVT01. Next base: position 605 of record DATFHJ010000094.1, on the reverse strand, counting down.
CTCGGCTACGACCCCGCGATCACGTTTCTCTCGCTGCTGATCGCCATCGCCTCATCGGTCTTCGCCTTGTGGCTGGTCTGCCAGGAGCGGCTCCCGTGGACGCGGCTCCTCCTCGGCTCGGTGCTCATGGGTCTGGGCATCGCCTCCATGCACTACACCGGCATGGCGGCGATGCGCATGGTGCCGCTGATTCATTACATCCCGTCGCTGTTCGTGCTCTCCATCGTCATCGCCATCGTGGCCTCGGGTGCGGCGCTGTGGATCGCCTTTCATCTCCGCCGCGCGCGCGAGCGCGTGCGCCGCTACCGCGCCGCCGCCGGCGTGGTGATGGGCTTCGCGATCGTCGGGATGCACTACACCGGAATGGCGGCCGCGCAATTTTCGATGGGCAGCATCTGCGGCGCGGCGTCGCGTGGAGTGAACACGGGATGGCTGGCGCTGCTCGTCATCATCGTCACGATGGCCATCCTGGCCATCACGCTGATCATCTCCGTGCTGGACATGCGGCTGGAGTCGCGCACCTCGAAGCTGGCGGTCTCGCTGGCCGAGGCCAATGAAGAACTGACCTACCTCGCGCTGCACGACAACCTCACCAAGCTTCCCAA
>DATFHJ010000093.1:0-9663 GCA_035248585.1 Thermoanaerobaculia bacterium | reverse complement strand
CGGCACGCTGAAAGTGGATGACGTCCGCCAACTGCCGCTCTGGAAGGACGCGCTGCTCGCGTACGGGCTGGAGTGGTACGCGCTGCTCGCCGTCGCCGCGATCTCGCTGATGCTGTCGGTGCTCTTCAAATCGTCGGCGGCCTCGATCGGAACGATGCTCGCGTCGCTGATCGGCGGCACGATCCTCACCCGCGTGAGCCCCGACTGGATCGCCGGCAAGTACCTCTTCGTCAGCGCCCTGCCGCTCGCCGATTACTACACCGGCCAGGCGCCGCCGTACGATGGAATGTCAATGACGTTCTGCATCGTACTGCTCGGCGCCTGGGCGGTCGGAGCGTTGCTCGTCGCGTTCACGATCTTCGTGAGACGCGACGTATTCGGGTAATCGGAACGCCGGCGTCCTCGCCGGCTGACCTGGCGCCGTCTCGGCGCCACGAAGGCGGCGGGACGCCGCCTGATCAGCCGGCGGGACGCCGGCGTTCCCTTAATCACCGATGACAAAATATCCCGCCGGCGCCGGGCACTGCGCGAGTGCCGCCGCCGCTTGCGCGTTGACGCTGCCGATGTCTTTCGCGCTCTGGCTCTTCGGCACGACGACGGTGAGGCACTGATGGCTCGTGTTCGAGAACGCGTCGGTGGACGTGATCGCGATCAGGTAGACACGGCCGCCGCTGCCGGCGCGCTCGGCGCGGAGGAGCAGCGAGCCGCTGGCGTCGGAGGAGTCGCCGTCGTCTTCGTCGCTGAGGACAACGAAGGACGTCGTCGCGGTGCCGGTGTTGTCGGTGGCGTTGATGTGCAGGCCGACGTCCACCAGCTGATGATTCGGCGGCCAGAGCGAGCTCACGTCGACCGAGGCGGTGATCGTGGGCGGTTGCGTGTCGGCGATGCTGATCGTCACCGTGACGATGTTCGACGAGTCGGTGCCGTCGTAGACGTGATAGGTGAATGAGTCCGTGCCGGCATAGCCGGGATCGGGCTGGTACGTGAACGAGCCGTCGGCATTGAGCGTGAGGTCGCCGTGCGCGACGTCGACGTTCAGCACGGCCTGCATCGGACCTTCGAGATCGCTGTCGTTTCCGAGGACGCCCGGCGCGGCGACGTTGAGCGTCGTGTCCTGATTCATCGCGTAGTTGTCGGGCGCCGCGACCGGCAGGTCGTTCACGCTCGTCACGTTCACGGAGACCGTCGCCGTGTCGCTGCCGCCGTTGCCGTCGTCGATCGTGTAGGTGAACGAGTCGCTGCCGAAGTAGTTCGCGTTCGGCGTGTAGCTGACGCCCGTGCCGCCGCCGGTGATGGCGACGCTGCCGTGCGCGCCCTGCGTGACCGCGGTGATGATGAGCGTGTCGCTGACGTTCGCGTCGCTGTCGTTGGCCAGGACGTCGACTGCATTCGCGCCGCTGTCCTCGGCCACACTCGCGTTGTCATCGACGGCGTCGGGATCGACGTTCGTGACGCACGCGAGCTGTTCCTCGTACGCGCCGACGTCACCGCCGTCGCCGCCCGGCGCATTCGCGAGCGACGCGCCGTCGCACGGACGCGTGAGTCCGCGCTGATCGCTCGTCGAGCCGCTGCTGTGGCCCTTGTCGAGGGCGAGGCTGGCTCCGCCCAACGCGTGGGTCGGCGTCGGCCCGCCGTTGTTCGTCAGCGGCAGCAGCGCGACCGCGGCGAAGTTGACGTCGATCTGATCGCCGGCATTCGGCACGATCGTCGGATTGCCGACCATCGTTCCGAGCTCGCCGATGATGTTGTAGCCGAGGCTCGTAAACGTGCCGTCGATGTTCGGCAGATCGTTGCCCGCGTTGCCGGCGACGATCGTGTTGCGCAGCGTCGTCGCAATTCCGGCGCTGCGGATGCCGCCGGTGAGGTTGGAGAAGCCGCTGGAGTTGTTGGTGATCGTGGAGTTGGTGATATTCAGCGTGCCGCCGTCGTTGACGAGCGCGCCGCCGTGATGCGCGGCGGTGTTGCCGCTGATCGTGGAGTTCACGAGGTTCACCGTGCCGGCGCTCAGGAGCAGCGCGCCGCCGTCGCCGCCGTTGACGTGGCAGCCGGAGATCGTGACGTTCTCGAGATTGAGCGTTCCGCCGCTCATGAGAATGCAGCCGGCGCTGCCGAGGCCCGTGCCGTTGCGGATGTGGAGATTGCGCAGCGTCACGACGACGCCGGGCGTGTTGAGCGGATTGACGTGGAAGAGGCGGTCGAGATCGTTGCCGTCGATGATCGTGCCGTCGGGATGGCCGATGATCGTCAGCGACTCGGTGATGTCGTAGTCGCCAGTGGCCGCGGCGTCTTCGCTGATGCCGGCGATGGCCGTGGTGATCGTGCCGGGGAAGAGGAAGGTGATGGTGTCGGCGCCGCTGCCGGCGAGGCACTGCGGATACCCGCCGCCATCGTTGTTGGCATTGATGATGGCCTTGCGCAGCGTGCAGTGATTGATCGACGGCGGTCCGGCAAGACTGTCCTGCGGACCTTCGACTTCGAGTGTGGCGGCGTGAAGAGAGAACGAGAGAACGAGCGAGAACAGGGCCACCGAGAGAGAGCGGGAACGCACGTGAAGCCTCCTTGCCTGCGAACGGGGAGGGCGTTAATTAGCACCGCTCGCGTGCGAGGTGTGTGAGCGTGGTCACGTGTTGCCAGGGAGTTGCAACGCCTCCGCGCGCATCGTCGGCACGTCGCTGTAGACCTTCTTCGGACGGTAGAACATCACCAGCGACTTCCAAAGCGATTCCCACCAGCCGAGGGTGCGGTACGGGTAACCGCGCTGCCTGCAGAACTCCTCGATCACTTTGCTCATCTCCGGGTAGTAGACATGCGGCACGCCCGGGAAGAGATGGTGTTCAATCTGATACTCGATGCCGCAGCAGGCCAGGCGCCCGAAGAAGCCGGTGCGGAAGTTGACGGTCGTCGCGGTCTGGAGGAAGACGAAGTCCACGTCGCGCAGCTTCTTGTCGAAGAACGGCGCCTCTTCGGGGAAATGCGCCGGACCGAAGCCGGCGAACATCGCGTAGCCCATCAACGCGTTGCGCACCGCGTAGAAGCCGAGCACGGACAGCGGCGGGAAGAAGTACATCGGGATGGCGATGAAGCAGAGGTAGTGGAGGATCACGGCGCCGACGTCGATCCAGTTGCCGGTGCGGCGGCGCTTCGGATCGGCCAGGGCCCGGGCCGTGAATCGATATCCCTGCAGCTGGGTGAAGAACACGTTGAACGCCAGGATGCCGATGATGAAGATCCACTGGATCTTATAGAACGCGCGGGCGAGCTTGCCCGCCTTCTCGTAGTCGCGCTGGTTGACGGCGAAGAACGGCATGAGGTCCGCGTCGCCGTCGACCTCGATCACGTTCGGGGCGGGGTGATGGATGACGCAGTGCTTGTGCCACCAGTAGTTCGCCGGCGTGCCGAAGAGGAACGCGTAGCCGAAGTACGTGAGGGCCTTGTTGAAGTTGGAGTACGTCAGCGACGCGTTGTGCGACGAGGTGTGCGTGTTCGTGGCGACGCTGAGGCCGCCGTAGGTCATCAGATACAGGGCGATGATGCGGACCCAGATGTTGGGAACGGCGATGAACAACGCCATGGCGCCGACATGGACGGTCATGCCGAATGCGAGCTGGGTCATGATGAGGCGCGGGCGCTTCTTCATGAAGCCGCGCTCTTTGATGAGCTGTCCGAGCTCGCGATAAGCGGCGCCTCCCGGATCGATGACGTTCCCGGTCTCCGCGTGGGCAAAATTCATTTTCTCGTTCCTCACACCCGATGCAGCGGCATCGGCGCGGTGTAGTCCTTCATGAAGAGCACCTGGTAGAGCGCCGCGTCGGAGGCCTTGGCCGCCGCGACGCCCGCGCTGAGATAGAACTCCCACATCTTCTGAAAAGTCGCATCGTATTTCTGAATGTCGAGCCGGGCCCGGTTCCTGCGAAAGTTCTTCAACCATCCCTTGGCGGTGTAATGGTAGTGGCGAATCATGTTCTCGACGTCGAGGATTGCCAAACCTTTTTGTTCCAGCCCGTGGGCGATCTCGGAGAGCTTGGGCTGGTTCGCGTTCCGGAAGACGTACCTGGCGATGAACGGGTCGTGCTCATTTTTCGGCGCGTTCGCGCCGATGACATGCACGAGGCCCACGCCATCCGGCGCCAACACCGCGGCGATTTTTCCGAAGTAGCGGCCGTACTCGCGCCGCGGCACGTGCTCCAGCATGCCCACGCTGACGACGCGGTCGAACTCCCCTTTCACCTCGTTGAAGTCGGCGTACTCGATCTGCACGCGGTCCTGCAGCCCTTCGCGCGCGATGCGCTCGTTGCCGGATTCACGGTGCCGCTTCGCGAGCGTCACGCCGGTCGCCGTGACGCCGTGGTATTTCGCGGCGTGCAGGAGCAGGCCGCCGAAGCCGCATCCGATGTCGAGGAGGCGATCGCCGGCGCGCAGCCGGAGCTTCCTGCAGATGCGCTCGAGCTTGTTCTGCTGCAGCGTGTCGAGATCGTCGCCGGGATCGAGCGCGTAGCCGCACGAATACGTCAGCGTCCGGTCGAGGAAGGCCTCGAAGAGATCGTCGCCGAGGTCGTAGTGGTGCTGGACGTTGGCGGCCTTGCCCCTGATGGTGTCGAGGAGACGCATCCAGCCGATGCGCAGGGCCAGCTTCGGATGCGATCGGACCTTCTTTTCGAGCCGGTTCCGGAGGAGGATCTCGAGGAATTGCGGGAGGGCGTCGTTCTCGACGGCGAAGTCGCCGTCCATGAACGATTCCGCCATCCCGAGGCTGCCCGCGGCCAGCGAGCGCGTGAACATGCGCGGATCGGAAACGCGCACGACGACGTCCGGATGATCGCCGTTGCCGTTCGCCCCGCGCCCGACGTCGATGTCCTTCCCCGCGACGTTGAACCGAATCCGGGCGTCGGTAATCCCGCGATCGAGGAGATCGAGAAAGAGACCCTGGCTCATTGGCGTGTGCTGGACCCCGAGGGAAGTGCTACGAACCGCCCCATCCCGGCAATGCCGCCGCCTGGCGAATCCACTTCGTCATCTGCTTTACGTCCAGATCGTCTTCGTGGATGTCGATCCAGCGCGCTTCCTTTGCTTTGCCTCCGGGCGGAGGGGGTTGCAGCGAGGTGCCGTAGAAGAAGGTGACTTTGACGGCGCGGGTGTAGACGTGGAAGGCCATGAACCAGCCCTGGCCGTCGATGCCGTAAAAGGGCGAGTTCCATTTGACGGCCTTGCGCACGCCGGGGACGGTTTTCTCGATGAGCGCGTCGAGGCGGCGGCCGACCTCGCGTTTCCAGTCCGGCATGGCCGCGATGTATTTCTGCACCGGCGCGTCGCCGTCGGCTTTCGCGATCTGCGGGTTGCCGCCGCTCAGGAGTTTCATTTTCCCTCTTCGATCGCGTTGCTGCCAAGGAGCGAGCGCAGTGCGCGCACGAGGAACGGGCGGCGCAGCGGCGACTCGCCGCGCGGCGATTGCAGGGTGTCGACGTAGTTCTCCGGCGCATATTGCAGCGACGCGCCGTGGCGCTCGGCGACGGTGGCGTGGACCGTTTCGCCGTACGCCGCGTTTCGCGCGACGTCGCGGATGTTGCCCGGCAGCCCGAACCGCCGCACCCAGCTTTCGCAGTGCAGCGTGCCTGTGGCCTTGCCGGCGCGCGCCAGCGCGTCGGGATGAATCGACAGGCCGCATTCCCTCGCGCGCTCGAGCATCCACTGCAGCGCGCAGTCCGAAAGATCGGTCTCCTTGTATCCGCCGCCCACGTCGCTGTGCGCGCCGACGAACCAGACCTGTTCCACGCGCTGCCCTTCCCTCGGCTTGACGGTCCAGAGCGACGGCTCGAAGGTGTAGCGCTTCTCATCGATGGCCAACGCGTGGAAGGCGTTGTCGATCGAGCGGCTGAGCGCCGTGTCGTGGAACCCGTGCTTGCGCCGCGAGAGCATGCGCAGCATGCGGCCGAGGGGCACGCCGAGAGCGCCGACCGTATCCCACACGCCGACGAACTTCACGCGGATCTCGCGCGAATACTTTTCACGGAACTCGACCGCTTCCGGCTTGTCCGCGCCCATGGCATCGCGCTGGCGGTAGATCTCGTACGCCTCGCTGATCTTGCCCGCGTGCTCTTTCCGCACGAGCCCGCAGCAGCGAATCATCCCGGCGATGCTCCGCGCCGTATACGCCCCGCGGCTGAAGCCGAAAAAGTAAATCTCGTCCCCCTCCGCGTAGTTCTGCACCAGCTGGCGATACCCATCGCGCACGTTCCGCGCGAGCCCCTCCCCGAACGCCCCGCCGAAGATGCGATCGAGCGAGTTCCCCGAGCCGACGCCCTTGACGTAGAAGAGGATTTGCGAGGCCCCCTCCTCGTCCATCGGCGGAATGGCGTCCATCGTCTTGACGACATTGCTGATCGTGTCGTCGTCCGCGGTTTTCCACGTACCGTCGCATAGGACGATGAGTTTTCGCATGGGAGGACCCCTCTCGAATTGAGAATTGTGAATTGAGAATTGTGAATTGTGAAGTTCCTCGGCATTCACAATTCTCAATTCTCAATTCTCAATTTCGTCCCCTCAAATCCCTGGCAACCACACCGTCACCACCGTCCCCCCTCCCAACCGCGCCTCCAGCCGCATGCGGCCGCCGTGGGCTTCGATGATCTCGTTCGAGAGGGCGAGGCCGACGCCGGTGCCGCCTTGTTTGGTCGAGTAGAACGGGACGAGGGCCTGGCGCAGGACGTCTTCGCTCATGCCGCGGCCGGCGTCGGAGATGCGGAGGAAGTTGCGCTGGAGGGAGACGACGATCGCGGAGGGGTCGCTGCCCGATTCGTGGGCGTTTTTGATCAGGTTGATCAGCACCTGCTGGATTTGGGCGCGGTCGACGGAGACTTCGGCGTCCGTGTCGCCTTCGACGCGGAATTCGTAGAGCGCGCGGACGTCGGGGAGGATCTCGTTCCAGCGCGTGGTCTGTTTGCGCGGCGCGGGGAGGCGCGCGAATTGGGCGTACGACTCGAGGAACGAGCGCAGGAAGCGGAGCCGCTCGTCGATGGCGTCGTAGATCTCGGCGAGCTTGTGCTGGCGATCCGGTTTCTCCTGTGCGATGCGCGCGGAGTGAAAGAGCGAGCTGATGGGGGCGACGGTGTTGTTGATCTCGTGATTGATCACGCGAATGGCCTTCTTCCACACCGTCACTTCCTGCCGCCGCAGCTCGGCCGTGAGGCGCTCGACGAGGATGAGGCGATGCTCCAGCGTGTTCAGGCGGAACGTGCGTTGCGAGATGTGAAACGTCTCGTCGTGCTCGGCGCCGGGGACGACGACGATGGCGTCGGTGCCGGCGACGAGGGCGTCGCGGATCGGCTCGATGACCTCGGCGAGGAGCGGCGAGAACTCCAGGCCGTCCATGCGCCCGCCTCCGGAGAAGAGCTCGCGCGCGGCGACGTTGGAGTAGACGACGCGATCGGCGGAGTTGACGAGCAGCACGGCGACGGGCGTGCGCTGCAGGATGGTGTCGAGGAGCAGCTCCTTTTGATAGACGTCCGCGCGCTGGATGCGCAGCTCGTCGGCGACTTCGTTGTACAGCCGCCGGATCTCCATCGTCTGCTCGTCGCCGCCGGGCGCGAGGCGCATGCTGAAATCGCCGTCGCGAAACGCGCGCAATCCGTCGTCGAGTCCCTGCAACGATGCTTCGAGGTGGCGCACGGTCCAGCTCGCGCACCAGAGCAGCACCGGGATCGTGGCCAGCATCGCCAGAGCCCACCCCGAGAGCTCGCGCATCTGGAGCGCGCGCGCTACTTTCGAGGCGAGGAACGCCGTGACGAAGGCGGCGACGGCGGTGATCGCGAGCGCGGCGCGAGCGCGTGTGGAGAGTCTCACTTCGGTCGACGTTCTAACACGATCCCGAGCTTCTCCATCCTCCGATACAGCGCCTGGCGCGAGATGCCGAGGGCATCCGCGGCGCGGGAAACGCTCCCGTTTGCGTTGAGGAGCGCGATCTCGATCTGCTGCCGTTCCAGCGGGACCTCGGACTGCGTTTCGCGCGCGGCGCCGAAGCCGAGGTCCTCGGCGGTGATGCCTTCCTCGCGGCTCATCGCCGTCGCGCGCAGGATGCGGTTCTGCAGCTCGCGCACGTTGCCCGGCCAGTCATGCGCGAGCAGCGCCGCGCGCGCGGATTCTTCGAGGGAGTAGCGCGCGCCTCCGGCGCGCCTCCCGTCCCCCAAAGGCGCGCCGGAGGCGCGCGCTCCACCCAAAAACACCTCGGCCAGCGGCAGCACGTCCTCGCGCCGCTCGCGCAGCGGCGGGACGTGGATCTCGACGACGTTCAGCCGGAAGTAGAGGTCTTCGCGGAAGAGGCCGCGGGCGATGGCCTGGCGCAGGTCGGTGTTCGTGGCGCAGAGCACGCGGACGTCGACGCGGCGCGTTTCGCTCGAGCCGAGGCGCTCGAACTCGCCGCTTTGCAGCACGCGCAGGAGCTTCATCTGGCCGGCGGCGGAGAGATTGCCGATCTCGTCGAGAAAAATCGTTCCGCCGTTCGCGGCTTCGAAGCGGCCGATGCGCAGGCGATTCGAGCCCGTGTACGCGCCCGGCTCCGCGCCGAACAACTCGCTCTCCATCAGCTCGTCGGGAATCGCGCCGGCGTTCACTTTCACCAGCGCCTTCGTGCGGCGGCGCGAGTTCGCGTGGATGATCTCGGCGATCTTCTCCTTCCCCGCGCCGTTCGGTCCCGTGATCAGCACCGGCACTTCCGACGGCGCGATCTGGATCGCCAGCGACGCCACGCGATGCGTCGCTTCGCTCGCGTAGATCATGCCGCGCAGATCGTGCTCGCGCGCAAGTGAAGCCCGACTGCGCGTCCGCTCCGCGCGCAGGCGCTCGTTCTCGAGCTTGAGCGCGCGCAGCTGCAGCAGGTTGCGCACCGTGGTGACGAGCTTCGCGTCGTCCCACGGCTTCGCGAGGTAATCGCTCGCCCCTTCTTTCACGAGCTGCACCGCGGTCTCGAGCGACGTCCACGCCGTGAGCAGCAGCACCGGCACGTCGGGATTCGCTGCGCGGAAGCGGCGGAAGAGGTCGATGCCTTCTTCGCCGCTCGTCGCGCCGGGGGAAAAGTTCATGTCCTGCAGCACGAGATCGACGTCGCCGCGCTGTACGGCTTTCAATGCCGCATCCGGATTCGTCACCGCCTCGGTCTCAATGTCGTTGAGATCGAACAACACCCGCAGCGCATTCGCGACTGCGGGCTGGTCTTCGACGATGAGGATTTTCGTCATAACTGTGGAGCGGCGGGCTTCAGCCCGCCGGAATGTTCGGCGGCCTGAAGGCCGCCGCTCCACACGTAACGTACACGATCACACCGACCGTGTGGCAATCGCCGGCGAGACACTGGCGGCGCGCAGCGCGGGCGGAATCGTGGCCACGAGTCCGTTGATCCAGAGCAGCACGACGCCGATGCCGACGAGATACCACGGCATCGTGGCGTCGGTGAGCTGGCTGACGAGGAAGAAGTTCAGCGTGTACGTGGCGATCACGCCGAGGATCAGACCGATCGTCGTCACGATCCAGTTCTCGGCGAGGAAGTGCTTCAGGATGTCGCCCTTCGTCGCGCCGAGGGCGCGCCGCGTGCCGATCTGCTTCGTCCGCTCCGACACCGCGAGGGACGTGATGCCGAGGATGCCGAGCGCGGTGATGAACACCAGCACCACGATC
>DATFHJ010000092.1:0-4120 GCA_035248585.1 Thermoanaerobaculia bacterium | reverse complement strand
AAGCCGAGGAAGCCGCGCATCTCGTGCATCAGCTCCTCGAACGACTCCGGCACCTCCAGCGAGACGACGATCAGCGTGAGCGCGAAGCCGAAGACGATGTCGCTGAAGGCTTCGATGCGGGACACTTCGTGCGCGCGGTTGCGAAACGGTACGCGATTCTGCATGGCGCCAATGTAGCGTGCGCGAGGGCGGCTGTCAGGTGACGAATGTCAGGCCGCGTTCTGCGCGCTTTGCGCGAGCTGCTGCTCGATCAGGTGCACGACGTTCGGGTGGTAGCGGTCGCGATAGCGCGCGAAGAGCTCGAGGGCGCGCGTGCGCTGGCCGTTCGCGATCAGGTTGGCGAAGATGCTGGTGATCCAGTTGTTCGGGCCTCCGTGCGCGAGAACGCGCTCGATCGCGGCGTTCGCGGGCGTGTAGCCGGCGGCGATGCTGCGGGTGAGGAAGGTGAGCGGCGGCGTCTCGCGGAAGCTCAGGCCGAGAGCGGAGTCGATCGCGGAGGTGCGCGAGCGGAAGACGGAGAAGGGGATGAGCTGGAGGAAGAGCTCCGTCTCGGTTTCCGTCCAGCCTTGCACGGTCAGCTGCCCGCCGCCGGAGAATGCGTTCGCGCGCGACTGCACGCGGTCATACAGCGACGACTGCGTCGGCGCGCCGATGTTGCTTGGGAGTCCGGTGAAGTAGATCCACTCCGTCACCTTCGCCTCGAGCATCCGCTCGGCGCCGACGAACTCGCGCAGCGCGGCGATGAAGTTGCGGTCATCGGTCCAGGAGAACGCGCGGTCGGAAAAGTAGTCGCGCAGGAACGCGTCGAGCGTGGAGCGGCCGAGTGTGTCTTCCAGCGTGCGGAGAAACAGCTCGCCCTTCGTGTACGCGGTCGAACTGAAGGTCGTCCACGGATTCTCGACGCGGTCGTGCAGCATCGTCACGCGCAGGTTGCTGCTGTTGCTGATGACGAAGCTCTCGTAGTTGCGGCGGTCCAGGAAATATTGGAACGACGCGCGCTCGGCGCCGCCCATTTCTTCGATGATGCGCAGCGTGAGATACGACGTGATTCCCTCGTTCAGCCAGACGTCTTCCCACGTCGAGAGCGTCGTCGCGTCGCCGGCCCACGAATGCGCGAGCTCGTGCGCGAGGAGGCTCTTCGGCTCCGGATTCACGGGATGATTTCCGCTCACGGCGCTGAACGGGTTGATGAAGTTGATCATCGGGTGCTCCATCCCGCCGGCGACGAACGTCGGCGGCAGGAGCAGGAGGTCGTGGCGGGGGAAGGGGAACGGGCCGAGGATGTGCTCCGCGGCGGCGAGCATCGCCGGCATGTACTGCAGTTCCGAGGATGCGGCATCCATGAGCTCCGGTTCGGCGTAGACGCCGGTGCGCTCGTCGAACGCGTGATATTCGAGACGGCCGACCGCGATCGCGATGAGGTAGGCGGGGATCGTTTGCGTCATCTCGAAGTGATACGTGCCGCCCGCGTTCGGCGCCCGCGGATTGTTGTTCGCCGTCATCACCGCGAGCAGCTGCGAGGGCACGTGAATTGTCGCGTCGTAGGTCAGCCGCGGCGCCGGCGTGTCCTGGATCGGAATCCAACTGCGCGCGCCGGTCGGCTCATTGAGCGAATAGAGATACGGTTGTACGCGGCCGTAGCTTTGCGCGGCGGTGTTCCAGTTGAGGCCCGACGCGAACGGGCTCGTGGAGTATTCGATGGTCACGAAGCGCGTCGACGGCTCGATGGCGATCGTCAGCGGCGCGCCGTAGTCGCCTTCCACTCCTTTCGTCCACGTCGTCTCCGCGCCGTGATCGAGCGTGACCCGCGTGATCGTGAGGCGCTCGCTGTCGAGCACGAGGCTGTGCGTGCCGGTGCGGTTCTCGATCTCGAGCGTCGCCGTGCCGCGCATCGTCTGCGCGACGAAGTCGATGGTGAGGTCGAGCGAAAGGTGGCGCGTCGCGACTTTCAGCGGCTCGGAGTACGAGAAGCGATCGTGCAGCGGCTGATCGAGCGGCGCGGTCTCGGGCGGGCGGATGGAGCGCTGCTTCGCCGCGAGGAGAAAGAGGACTGCAACGAACGAGACCAGGACGCGCCGCCGCATGTGCACGAAGGTACCACCGCAACGCGCGCGCCGGCACGGCTGTCACCGCAACGTTGCCGGTGCTACTCTCCCGCGCATGATCATCCGGCCTTACAACAACAAAGCTCCGCGCCTCGGCGAGCGCGTGTTCGTCGCCGAGAACGCGGCCATCATCGGCGACGTCGAGGTCGGCGACGACTGCTCGATCTGGTACTCGGCCACGATTCGCGGCGACGTCAACGGCATTCGCATCGGCGCGCGCACGAACGTGCAGGACAACTGCACGATCCACGTCACGCATCTGCAGTGGCCGACCGTCATCGCCGAAGAGGTCACGATCGGACACGGCGCGATCGTGCACGGCTGCACGGTGCATCGCGGCGCGCTCATCGGCATGGGCTCGCGCGTCCTCGACGGCGCGGTCGTCGGCGAATTCGCGCTCATCGGCGCCGGCGCGCTCGTCCCCGAGGGCATGCAGGTGCCGCCGCGGGTGCTCGTCGTGGGAGTGCCGGCGCGGGTGAAACGGCCTCTGACGGACGAGGAGCTGGCGCGGCTGGACCAGTCCTGGAAAAATTATCTTGAATATAAAGATTGTTATTTGAATAAATGACCGCTATGATCGCGTTATGCGATCACGCCATATTTGCTTTCTCCTGCTCGCATGCAGTCTAGTCGTCAGCGCAGCGAGCGCCGCCATTCACGCCGGCCCTGAAACCGACCTCATCCCCACGGCAGACTTTTTCACGGCCGCCAAAGACGTGGAGTTTCCGTCGATTGCGTCGAACGGCCGCACGTTCCTCGCGGTCTGGCACGAGTCGGGCGGCGAGCCGGAGATGCGCGCGGCACGCATCGAAGGGGACGGGACGATTCACGAGGAGGGATCGCGAGGTCTCGCCGGGGTCGGCCGCCAGGCCTTCGTCCGGTCGGACGGCACCGACTATCTCCTCGTCTGGATCCCCGGCATCGGCTCGGGTCCGAAGACGCAGCGGTTCGACGAGGATGCGAATCCGATCGGACCCGTCAACACCCTGCCGTCCGGCGTCTACCCGGAGGTCGTCGTTTCGAACGGCTCCACGTATCTGATGACGGAACGGCACGGACAGAAGGACGAGCTGATCCTCGATCGGGATGGCAAGCTCCTGCGACGGGTCGTGAACGACCGCGTGCGCATCGCGGCCTACGTCGGCCTCACTCGCGACGGGGAGTATCAGTTTCTCGAGCGTCCCGTGGCGTGCCTGTCGATCGCCACGTGCGGGAAAATGTATCTGAGGACGATCTCGGAGAGCGGATCGGTTCGCGAGCGCGAGATTTCCGCGCAGCTGCCGATTGCCTACACCGATGCGATCTCGATTGCCGCCGGCCCGGACCGGATGATCGTCGCGTGGACGCCTGGGTATTACGGCTTTTCGCACCTCACGTATGCCGTGCTCGATCGCGAGGGGTTCGTGATTCGCGAGCCGACCGTGGTGTACGCGAACACGGCGCAGGTCGCCAGTTTCAGAACCGGCTGGGACGGCCGGCAGTTTCTGCTGATGAAGGGCGACAACACGGAGCGCGTGGAGTTTCAGCGCGTCTCGCGCGACGGCGACCTGACGGATCCGGTGCCGCTCCTCTTCTCGACGACCGGATACGTGCCGTCCCTGGCCAGGAGCGCGACCACGAACATGTTCCTCTGGCTCGATTCGCGATTCGGCAATCACGACCAGGTGGTCGGCCGCGCGTTCACCGACTTCGATGCGTTGGCGGCGTCGCCGCAACTGGCGACGCTCGTTTCGTACGGCGGCGGCGGAGTGAGTGACGTGCAGCTCGCGCGCGCGGCGGAGCACGAGCTCGTTGCCGGCACGGACAACGAGAATCGTTTCCTCGTGTACGTCGACGGCCGCCGCGTGCAGGTTCCCGGCCCGCTTCCCATTCCCGGAACGACGGCCGTCGCCGGCGGAGCGAGTCAGTTTCTGTTGGCGTGGCGCAACGGCACCCGCGCCTACGCGGTGCGCATCGGGTTCGACGGGCGCGTGCTCGACACGCAGCCGATCAACGTCGCGGCCGCGAATCGCGGG
>DATFHJ010000091.1:0-14259 GCA_035248585.1 Thermoanaerobaculia bacterium | reverse complement strand
AGGAGGACTACGATCAGGCGCATACGTTCTTCCTTTCGGGAACGTAGGACGCGGGCTCGCGCGAAGCGGTTGCACGCGATTCTTCAGTTTATGCCGCGCGTAGACGCGGCATCGCCGGTGGCACCGCGCGGCTCGCGCCTGTGGCGGTGATCGTGGCGGTATCACGAGAGATCCCGCGTCTTCGCGCGGGATAAACTGAGAGACTGCAGCGATTACGAATCGTAGTCGGGCGAGTACGTCACCAGCTCGCGCAGGAACGTCGCCTTCGCGCGCTGATGCGCGTCGTCGACTTCCAGCAGATCGCGGATCGAGACCATGCCGACGAGCTTTCCGTCGTCGATGACGGGAAGGTGCCGCGCGTGGATCGAGTACATCTTCTGCAGGGCCTGGTCGAGATCATCGCCCGGCGCGGCGACGACGAGCTCCTTCGACATCACGGCGTCGACTTTCGTGTCGTCGGGATTCAGTCCCTTCGCCACGACGCGGGCCATGATGTCGCGCTCGGAGAAAATGCCGGCGAGCTTGCCCGCCTCGACGACCGCGACGGCGCCGATGTTCCGCTCGGCCATCCGTTGCGCGGCGGTTCGGACGGTGAGGCCCGGCTCGATGACGGTCAGGACCTGATCCTCGATCACTTCTCCGATCTGTTTCATGGAGACCCCTCGGTTCGAGCGATGGAGCAACTAGTACGCCAGTACGGAGTGAAACTTCACGCCGTCGATTTTGCCGCGGCCGTTGAGGAACGAAAGCTCGATCACCGTGGCGATGCCGACGAGCGTGGCCTCGAAGCCGCGCACGAGATGCGTGGCGGCGGCGACGGTGCCGCCCGTGGCCAGGACGTCGTCGACGACCAGCACGCGATCGTTCGCGCTCAGCGCGTCGTCGTGGATCTCCAGCGCGTCGCTGCCGTACTCGAGGACGTACTCGTGGCGGCGGCGCGCCCAGGGGAGCTTGCCCGGCTTGCGGATGGGGATGAAGCCGGCGTTGAGATGCTGGGCGACGATGCTGCCGAAGATGAAGCCGCGCGACTCGATCGCCGCCACCTGCGTCACGCCTGCATTGCGAAACGGATCGGCGATCAGGGCGCACGCGGTGCCGAGCGCTTCGGACGAGCGCAGCAGCGGGGTGATGTCCTTGAACATGATTCCCGGCTTCGGAAAATCGGGGACGTCGCGGATGTAGGTTTTCAGCTCGTCGTGCGTCATCAGAATTTCACGTCGAAGTCCGGCAGGCGGCCGGTGAACTCTTTCGACTCCTGATCGATCTTCGTGACCTCGGCGTAGCGCGGCCCTTCCTTGAGGTCCTCGATCCACTCATCGATCGCCTTCTTCTCGCCCTCGACGAGCGCCTCGACCGAGCCGTCGCGGTTGTTCTGGATCCAACCTCGCAGCCCCTTCCGCCGCGCCACGCGCGTCGCGAAAAAGCGATACCCCACGCCCTGAACTTTTCCGTGGATCACCAGGTGCCGCTGTTCCTTCATGGTTGGGGGATTGTAGTGGATGTCAGCGCCGTCGTCGCCGCGTCGGCGCGCGCTTTTTCGGAGGCGGCTTTTTCGCCGCTGGCTTCGGCGCGGGCGCCTGCACGGTCACGACCTTCGGCGGCGCGTTCTTCATCTCCGTCACGTTCTTCTGCAGATCGGCGATGACTTTCGACTGCTGGTCGTTCTGCGTGCGCAGCGCCGTCACCGCGCGCGCGAGATCGTCGTGGTCTTTACTGGCCAGCGAGACCAGCGCGACGGTCGCGGCCGCCGCGGCGTCGGTGCGCGGATACTGCTGCACGATCTTCGTCAGCGCCGTTCGGGCCTCGTTCGTCTTGCCCGCTTCGATGTGCTTGCGCGCGTCTTTCAGCAGCGAGTCCGCGCGCAGATCGTTCGGCACGGAGAGGATGAGATAGACGATCAGCGCGCCGAGAACCGTGGAGACGAAGGCCGTCATCGTCAGGAGCGTGCGCGCTTTCATTCACGCCATCCGAACCTTCCGACGAGCGGAACGAACTCGGCGCTGCCGCAGTCCTCGATCTTCACGCCGGTGCCGACGCGCGTCACGCGCGCGAGGCGCTGGCGGCCTTCCGGCCCGACGGGGATGATCATCCGGCCCGTGCGCGCGAGCTGCTGCACCAGCGGCTCCGGCACTTCCGGCCCCGCGGCGGCGACGATGATCCGGTCGAACGGCGCCTGGTCCGACCAGCCGTACGTCCCGTCGAAGACTTTCACCGAGGCGTTGTGAATCTTGAGCTCGCGAATCAGCTCCGCCGCGCGGAGGGCCAGTTCGTTGACGCGTTCGATGGAGAAGACTTTCGCGCACAGCTTCGACAGCACCACCGCCTGATATCCCGTTCCCGTGCCAATCTCCAGCACCTTCTCGGTGCCGCGGAGCTCGAGCAGCTCGATCATCTTCGCCACGATGTACGGCTGCGAGATCGTCTGCTTCGCGCCGATCGGCAGCGCGCCCGGGCCGTACGCCTTGGCGGCGACGTTCTGCGGCACGAACCGGTGCCGCGGCACCTCGCGCATGGCCTGGAGGATGCGCGCGTCGGTGATTCCGCGCGCGGCCACGTGGCGCTCGACCATCAGCGCGCGCTGATGCGCGAAGTCGCGCTCTTCGCGATCATCCTTTCGTGGCGGCGAACTGGCCAAGGATCTCCTCGAGCGGCTTGAGCCGTGCGATCGATTCGTGGTGCGTCAGATCGAGGTGGAGCGGCGTGATGGAAACGAATCCGCCCTGCACCGCTTCGAAGTCCGTCCCTTCTCCCGAGTGCCACACCGGCGGCTCGCCGCCGATCCAGTAGTACTTCCTCCCGCGCGGATCTCTTCGCTCGATCACGCCCTCGGTATAAATGCGCTTGCCGAGCTTCGTGACCCGCACGCCGCTCCACTCGAGCGGGAAGTTGACGTTGAGGATGATCGACGGATCGCGGTGCTGCTCGAGCGCGACGCGCGCCAGCTCGCCGGCGAACGCCGCGCAGCGGTCGAACGAGAAGTGCTGGCCGACGAGCGCGGAAAAGGCGATCGACGGGATGTTGAGCAGCGCGCCCTCGAACGCGGCGGAGATCGTGCCGGAGTACGTGACGTCGTCGCCGAGGTTCGGGCCGAAGTTGATGCCGGAGACGATGAGATCGGGGCGGCTCTCCTTCATCAGCTTCAGCACGGCCAGATTCACGCAGTCGCTCGGCGTGCCGTCGACGATCCACTCCTTCTCCTCGATCTGCAGGAGGCGCAGCGGACGGTTGAGCGTGAGCGCATGCGACGCCGCGCTCTGCTCGCGGTCCGGCGCGACGATGGTGACGTCGCCGAACTCGCGGCAGACCGCGGCCAGCTTGCGCAGGCCTTCGCTGTAGATGCCGTCGTCGTTGGTGACGAGGATGCGCTTTGTCATCGGGCGAACCGCTCCGCCCATTCGATTGCGTAGCGCATCGGCGCGGCGTCGGCGATGCCTTTGCCGGCGATGTCGAAGGCGGTGCCGTGATCGACGGAGACGCGCAGGTAGGGGAGACCGATCGTGACGTTGACGGAGTGCTCGAAGTCGAGCGTCTTGACCGGGATCAGCCCCTGATCGTGGTACATCGCCATGACGACATCGTACCTGCCGCGAGTCGCGGAGAGGAAGACGGTGTCGGGGGGATGGGGGCCGGTGACCTCGATGCCTTCTTTTTTCGCCTGCTCGACGCCCTGGGCGATGACCTCTTCTTCTTTCCCGAACCGGCCGCCTTCGCCGGCGTGGGGATTGATGCCGGCGACGGCGATGCGCGGCGGTTTTTCATACAGCCACTCTTTCGTCGTCAGTCTTGCCAATGCGGCGATGTCTTCCGCGTTGATCGCCTGGATCGCTTCGCTGAGCGGCACATGCACCGTCAGCAGCACGACGCGCAGCTTCGGCGAGTCAAAGTACATCGCGTAGTCGTGCGCGTAGCGGTGCAATCCCGCGCGCGCGGCGAGCAGTTCGGTGTGTCCGGGAAACGTCGATCCGGCGAGCGCGATCGATTGCTTGTGAATCGGCGCGGTCACGAGCGCGGAGCACTCGCCGCGCTCGATCGAGGTGATGGCTTCGTCGATCGCATCGAGCGCGACGCGGCCGTATTCCGCGGAGATCTCGCCGTGGCGGACGTTCGCGGGCACGCGTCCGAAAACGCGCGCGGGCGTCTTCAGCTCCGCGAGCGCTTTCTCGACGATCTCGGGCCCGATGCCCGCGGGATCGCCGATGGTGATGGCGAGCGGCTTCACGCCGCTAGCTTACGTCGCCAGTTCGTCTGCCTTGAACAGATACTTGATGCAGTGCTTCTGAATCAGCAGATTCGGCGCGCCTTCGCGATTCACTTTCAGGCAATTCCGGTCGTACCACTCGATCCAGCCGCGGATCTCCTCGCCGTCGGTGAGCACGACCACCATCGGCGTCTTGGAGTTCATCTGCTTCAGGTAATAGAAATTCTCGGCGTTCGTCGATTCCGGCGGCGAGATCTTGTTCTGGTTGTGGTTCTGATTGTGATTCTGGCCGCGGCTGTAACTGCCGTTCCCGTTTCCGTTTCCGCGCGCGCGCTTGAAGTCCGTGAAGCCTCGGAACGGACGCCTTCCACTGCTCGTGTTGCCCTCCACTTCGTGCGGCCTGGTCGACATTGGCATCGCGCTCCTCCGTTTCACTGTTTCGAGGGAAAATTGCTGTGTTTCCGGCATTTGCGAAGTGCGTGCCGTCGATTAGAATGGCGCGCCGTTTCCATGGAGGTCTCACCTTGAATTCCGTCGTCTGCATCAGCCACGTTCCCGATACCGAGTCGCGCATCAAGATCGCCGCCGGCGGGAAGAAAATCGACGAAGCGGGACTGAAGTTCATCGTCTCGCCGTATGACGAGTTCGCGCTCGAAGAAGCGATCCGTTTGAAAGAAGCGAAGGGCGGCGATGTGACCGTCCTGACGTTCGGCCCCGACCGCGCGCAGCAGGCGTTGCGCGAGGCGCTCGCGCGCGGCGCGACGAAGGCCGTGCACGTGAAAGGCGAATCGGGCGACGCCGATTCGCTCGGCATCGCCAAGGTGCTGGCCGCGGCGATCAAGTCGCTGCCGCACGACGTCGTGTTCCTCGGCAAGCAGGGCGTCGGCACGGACAACGGGCTGGTCGGCCCGATGCTGGCCGAGCTCCTCGGATATCCACAGGTCAACGTCGTCACGCATCTCGAGCTCGGCGACGGCACGCTCACCGCGCATCGCGAGATCGAAGGCGCGGAGGAAGTGATCGAGGCGCCGCTGCCCGCGGTGGTGACGGCGCAGAAGGGCCTCAATGAGCCGCGCTACGCGTCGCTCAAAGGCATCATGGCCGCGAAGAAGATCGCCATCGATACGAAGTCGGTCGCGGACGTCGGGCTCGACGCCGCCGACGTCTTCAACAAGCGCGTGACAGTCGTATCGATCGAACTGCCGGCCGAGAAGAGCGGCGGGCGCAAGATCGACGGCGCCGACGCGGCCAACGCGGCGCGCGAAATCGTGAAGTACATCAAAGACGAGGCGAAGGCTCTATGACGGTCCTGGTTTTCACCGAAACGAAAGACGGAAAGCTGAAGAAGGCATCGCGCGAGGCGCTGACGATCGCGCGCAAGCTCGGCGCGGGTGATGTCGTCGCGTTTGCGAACGACGCGGCGGTGGCCGAAGACGCGGGCAAATACGGCGCGACGAAGTTGTACGTCGCGAGCCTCGGCGACTATTCGACGGAGACCTACACCGCCGCGCTCGCGCAGGTGGCGAAGGACGCGCAGGCGACGGTGGTGCTGTTGGGCGGTACATCGAACGGCCGCGATCTCGCGCCGCGCGTGGCCGCGCGGCTCGACGCCGGCGTGGCCTCGGATGTCGATCGCCTCGAATGGACCGACGGCAAGCTCCGCGCAAGACGCCCCGTCTATTCGGGCAAGGCCTTCGCCACGGTGGAGGTGACGAGCACGCCCGCGATCGCAACAACACGCCCCAACGCGTTTCCCGCGGAAGAAGCGGGCGGCGGTGCGGCGGAGGTAGTGAACGTTACGGCCGACGCGACATCGAAGGCGAAGCTCGTCGAGACGAAAGTGCCCGAAGCGGGAGAGCTGTCGATCGCCGAAGCCGACATCATCGTGTCGGGCGGACGCGGGTTGAAGGAAGCCACAAACTTCTCCTACATCCGCGACCTCGCCCACGCCATCGGCGGCGCCGTCGGCGCCTCGCGCGCGACCGTGGACGCGGGCTGGATCGATCACCAGCACCAGGTCGGCCAGACGGGCCGCGTCGTCAGCCCCAACCTCTACATCGCCGCCGGCGTCTCCGGCGCCATCCAACACCTCGCCGGCATGTCGTCGTCGAAGCACATCGTGGCCATCAACAAAGACCCCGAGGCGCCCATCTTCCGCGTGGCGGATCTCGGCATCGTGGGGGACCTGTTCCAGATCCTGCCCGTGTTGACGGAAGAGGTGAAGAAGGCGAAGGCGCACTAGTTTTGGACGGTGTAGGATGAGGTGATGAGCGACTTTACCGTGGATGTCGAGCGGGAGGACGACGGCCGTTGGATCGGCGAAGTGTCAGAGTTGCCCGGCGTCATGGTGTATGGCGATAGCCGGGACGAAGCCGTGGCAAAGGCAAAGGCACTGGCCTTCCGCGTACTTGCAGACCGTCTCGAGCACGGCGAAGCGATCCCGGAAATTCAGGGCGTGTTTGCGGTTCACGGATGACCTGGTCTTCGGCCAAAGCCAGCCAAGTCCTCGCCGCACTTCATCGCATCGTGTGGTCCTTGAAGCGCAAGGGTGATGGCTCACACCGTGTCCTACAGCGCGACGGCTGGCCCGACTTCGTTTTTGCATTTCACGATCGAGAAGAAGTCGGCCCGCGTATGCTGGCCAGGATCGCCAAGCGGACGGGCCTTACGCCATCAGACCTGTGAGAACGAGAAGGCGCACTAGGGGGCGCGTTCTCGCAGCATGCGCGTTCTTACTGGTTCGGCCGGTCCGGCGTGGAGAACGGCGGGACTTCGTCGACGAGTTTCTTGCTCATCGAATAGCCGGCGCCGAGGGAGCTGGGGATGCCGGTCTGGTCTTCGCCGCAGCTGAGGGCGATTTTGATGATGTGGCGCGCCCAGGCGGTCTCGCACACGGCTGTGATTTTCGCGCGGTAGATGCGGGGGCTGCGGGCGACGACGCGGCGGCCGTCGATGAGGACGATGAAGTATTCGATCTCGTCGCCGGTGTCGAACTTCGGCAGGACGATGCGCGAGAGCGGGCCGTCGTTGACGCCTTCGACCGAGCACCAGTCCGTCGTGTTGATCCGGCGGAAGTACGCGCGCAGCTCACCTTTTCCCTCGACCTGCATCTGCAGGACGGGCAACTCTCCGCCACGCATGCAGGCGACGGGCTTGTAGTTGATCATGCTCTGCGTCTCGCCGTTCGCGACGGCGGCAGCGAGCGCTACAGCAGCAAAAAAGGGGGCGCGCGTTTTCATGGTCGTCAGATTGTAGGCCTTTTCCGTATGAAAAACCCCCGAAGGCGCGTCAATAATCCGCCAACCTCCGGCTTCATCGGATCGGGGTCGAAATCCAGGCTACGATTTTCCACGACTGCCCGCGGATTGTGCACCGTCAACGCCTCCGCGACGGCGTCTCCAGCGAGCTCACGCAGCGTCGCCAGCGCGGAGGCGATGCGGGGCGGACGGCGCGTCGTGTTATGCGCGTCGGTGGCGATGAAGTGCACGAGTCCGCTGCGGATCCATTCATGCGACGCCCGTTTCGCCTCCGGGCCGAACTCGCCGGTGAGACTGCCCGCCGTCACCTGCGTCTTCGCGCCGTGCTCGATCCACTCCACGAGCAGCTCCGGATGCGACTGCAGGATCACGTTGCGCTCGGGATGGGCGATGATCGGCGTCCAGCCGTCGAGCTGGATGCGATAGAGCGGCTGCTCGATCAGCGGCGGGACGCTGTTCGCCGCGAGCTCGACGAGTACGTAGCGCCCGCCCGCCAGCGGCACGATCGGACCGCCGCTCTGCTGCAGCACCTCCGCCATGTCGTGCGCGAAAAAGTACTCCGAGCCGAGGAGCAGGCGAGGCGTGTCGTTGGTTTTCTCGCGGAGCGTGGCGATGCGGGACTCGAGATCGGCGCGTTCCGGTGTCGGCCACCGCCCGCGCAGCACGTGCGGCGTGGCGACGATCGCCTCGATCCCCTCGGCGGCCGCCATCGCACACATCGCCACCGCTTCATCCCACTCGCGCGGACCATCGTCCACACCGGGGAGGCAGTGGTGATGAATGTCGATCACCTTCTGCTTTCTGCTTTCTGCTTTCTGCTTTCCGCAGACTCGTTCGACTCGTAATAGTCGTAGTAGCTCTTCCGGTACGTGTAGCCGTACTGCTGGAGATCGAGGTTGTTGAGGATCGCGCCGAGGACGGGGATGTTCGAGAGGCGCAGCCGCTCGGCGGAGCGCTGGACGAGCTCGCGCGGGGTGTGCCCGCCATGCACGGTGAGCACGACGCCGTCGGCATTCGCGGCCAGGACGACCGCGTCCGTCACGGCGAGGACGGGCGGCGAGTCGAAGATCACGTACGCGTACTTTTCGCGCAGCTCTTCGATCAGGTGCTTCATCCGATCGGACGCCAGCAGCTCCGACGGATTCGGAGGAATCGGGCCGGAGAGGATGATCTGGAGATTGGGCACCTGCGTCGGCTGGATCGTGTCCTCGAGCGGGATGTTCGCGGCGAGGTAGTTCACCAGGCCGAGGTTCATCTTGCCGGGGAAGACTTTCTGCAAGCGCGGGCGGCGGAGGTCGGCGTCGATCAGCAGCACGGGCTTGCCCATCTGCGCGAGCACCGTGGCGAGATTGACGGACGTCGTGGTCTTTCCTTCGCGCGCGAAGGACGAGGTGATGACGATGATCTTCGGCGAGCTCGCCGACGCGAGGAGCAGCGACGTGCGGAACGCGCGATAAGCCTCGGAGACGGGCGAGCGCGCGTCGAGATGCGGCAACAGCTCGATGCCCGGCGACGGCTTCTCGCCGTCCGCGTCGACGGCGCGAAGATGCGGACCGGTTGAGCGCCCGTAGCCGTACGCGTAGCCGTACTGCCGCGAGATCGTCCCCGCCGCCGGGATCACGCCCAGCGACGCGAACTTCGTCACGCGCTCGAGCTCTTCCGGCGTCTTGATGGAGCGGTCGAGGTACTCGAGGAAGAAGATCGCCGTGAAGCCGAGGAACAGACCGAGCGGGAACGCGGTCTGAAGATTCTTCTGCATCGAGAGATTGATGCGGCCGCCCGGCATCTGCGCGTGATCGACCCAGTGGACGTTCGATGATGCGGAGCCGCGCAGCCGCGCCGTCACCTGCGTCTCGTTGAGCTGTTTCTGCAGCGCCGCGAGCAGTGTCTGCTTCGCATCGACGGCCATGCGCAGGTCGATGTACTTTGCCGCGTTAACGTTGAGCTTCTGCGCCTCGCCTCGCTGCTGCTCGTACGCCGTGCGCGTCGAGGCCTCGCGCGCTGACGCCGCGGACACCGCGGCGCGCGCTTCTTCGAGCGCTTTGGCGTACGCCGCGCGGATCGCCGCGGTTCGCGCGACGCGCGTCTTTTCGATCTGCTCGCCGAGCTCCTTCATCACCGGATGCTGCTCGGTGAACTGCGAGCGTTTCGCCGCGTAGTCGCGCTGCTGCCGCGTCAGCTCTTCGGTGAACCGCGAGACGGTTGGGTCGCTCGCCGCCACGGCGTCGGGCGCGGTGTTCTGAATCGAGTTGTACTTCGCCTGCGCGTTGTACACGTCGTTCTGCGCGGACGTGACGTCCGCGTTCAACTGGCCGAGCTTCTGGATCGTCGTGTTGCCCGAGCCTTCGTCGACGGTGATGATGCCTTTGCTCTTGCCGTAGGCCACCAGCTCCTGCCGGCTCTCCTCGAGGTTGTGCTGCACCTCCGTGATCTGCTCGCTGAGGAACTCCGTCGCCTGCCGCACGCTGTCGAGCTTCTTCGCCACCGTCATGCGGATGAACGAGTCGCCCCACGCCTCGACGATCTTGTACGTCATCTTCGCCGAGCTGCCGGTGTACGAAATGATGACCAGCCGCGTGTTGTGCACCGGCGTGATCTCGATGCCGCCGAGCAGCCCTCCGGCCATCCCTTCCGCGATGGACTGGACTTCCGCGGGTGTCTTGCCGGCGATGCCGGGGGCATAGAACTCGGGATCGCTCAGCAGCTTGTGATCGTTGACCACGCGCAGCGCGAGGCCGCGCGAGCGGAGCAGAACGTATTGCGTCTGCAGGAACTCCTGATCCGACGAGGCGATGCCGAAGAGATCCTCGATCGTGACGTTCTGATTCTCATCCTCGATCTCGATCTGGATCGACGCCCGGTAGAGCGGATGGGAGAAATAGCTCGCGAAAAACGTCCCGAGCATCACCACGAACAGGATCGCGGCCGCGACTTTCCATCGCTTCCGGATGATGTTCCAGTAGTGGGAAAGGTGAATTTCCTGCTGTGTATTCAGGTCCATACCGTCCTCGTCGCCTTACTAAAATAAGGCTTCTTCGAGTACGACGGTATCGTTGTCCTGCAATACGACGTCCTGTTTCTTGCCGCGGATGATGTCGCGGAAGTTCACCGTGATCGTTTCCTGCTTGCCGTTGGTGATCCGTTTGATGATCACTTTCTTCGACGCGCGGTCGGTCGGACCGCCCGAAGAGGCGATGGCCTGCAGCAGGGTCGGATTCTGAGAGCGGCGGAACTGCGCCGTTCCGGGACGCATGACTTCCCCCATGACGTAGACGTTCACGGGAGGATCGACGGGGATATTGACGAGGTCGTTCGGCGCCAGAGGGATGTTGACGTCGGGGTTGCCGCGCACCATCAGCTCATCGACGTCGATCGAAAGCTGCTCGCTGAGGCCGTTGCGCGCCGTGCGCAGCACATAAATCTCTTTGCCGTGACCCGCGGCCAGGCCGCCGGCCTCGGTGATGGCCTGGATGAGCGTCGTGCTGCTGGTCGCGCCGATCCGGCCGGGCTTCACGACCGCGCCGACCACGGAGATCGGCTTGCTCGCGAACTCCACCACCTGCACGGAGATCGTCGCCTTGGTCAGGAACGTGTTGACGACCGAGGCGAGCTTCGCCTCGATCTGCGCCGCGGAAAGACCGGCCACGGCGACTTTGCCGACGACGTTGAGAAGGATCTGGCCATCGTCGCCGACCGTGACCCGGCCGCTCATGGTCGGATCCTCGAGCACTTTGATGTCGAGAATGTCGCGCGGCCCGACGGTCGCGTCGGCGGAGAGCAGAGGAAGGTCCTGCGCGAGCGCCGCAAAGGACAGCGCCACGATCGCAAGCAGCAGAATGGCTCGAATCTTCATCTGTTTCCCTGGAAATCAATCACGCGTCACCGTCGCGGCAACGCGCTCCATCCCTTGACTATCGGACCGTTTGGACGCGTACAACCTTAACTGCTCAATGTCACCTTCGCGTTTCCGCGGCGTGAGATCTTTGTCAAACGCCGGACGCGAAATCGCTTATTTGTATTACGGGGTAAACGACAAATGGAGAACCCACCGTATTCCAGAGTCATCCCCCAGGAAATTCGAGTCGCGCGTGAACCAGCCGAGATCCGCGCCCACGGAGAGCTTCCGGAACGAATAGATGAATCCGACATACGAGTAGGTGAGGATGTCCTCGCGCAGCAGGCCGTGCACGGGGATGTCGTAATTGTCGCGCTCGGCAGTGATGCCGCCCCGCAGATTGAGTTTGCGCGTCGCGGCGTACTGGACCTGCAGACTTCCGGCGGTCGAGATGTAGTAGTTGTTGTCGTTCTGCAGCGTCTCCGGATCGCCGAAGATCGAAAAGCCGATGTCGCGCTGGCCGGTGATCGAGGTGTTCCAGCGTCCGTTGCTGCGGCTGATGCCGATCTCGCCGGTGATGCCGGAGTAGTCGCGCTCCGTAGGATCCTCGAAGTCGAGCCGCGTCTGTCCCGCTTCGACGCGCAGCGACGTGCGGCCGGATGCGCGGATGAACCCGGCGCCGGCGTAGCGGCGCGAGCTGTCTTTGTACGTCGCGCGGCGGAAGCCGTAGTTGCTGGCCTCGGCGGCGACGAACAGGCTCGTCAGCGGGAACGTCTTGTGGTGCAGCGAGACGCGGCCGTTGCGCTCGACGCGGTCGAGCAGGTTGATCTGCGGTACGTCCTCCGGCTGGACGCGGTTCATCGGGAACGTGACTTCGCGGTAGGCCGCGTTGAAGAACATGCTCGTGCGGCTGGAGTACTTCAGCTCGCCGCCGAGGCCGCTCTCGCGCTCGCGCTGCGTCGCCAGGCGGTTGATGTCCGCGACCTGCGCGCGCAGCTGGTCGGCGAGATTCGTGTAGGCGTCGAGGTAGAGGTGGTTGAGGAGGAAGTGCGCGTCGGCCCGGACGCGGTAGTCGAACTGGCCGCTGCGATTGCTGCGGTTGAGCACCGTGTAACCCGGCACGGCGTCGATCGTGAATACCGTCTTGCGATGGGGCACGAAGTAGAAGCGGTTCGGCGCTTCGACGCGGAGGTTGATGCCGCCGCGCGCTTCGCCCGTGGGGAGGTAGACGTCTTCGGTGAAGCCGGCGTCGCTGAGGCGGATGCGCGACCAGAGATAGAACGGGCCGGAGTGGATGTTCGCCTGCTGGATCTCGCCGACGACTTTCTTGGCGCCCTGGAGATCGCGGTCGCGGTCGCGCAGAACCTGGGTATTCTGCGCCCACGCAGCCAAAGGAGTCGCCATCATTGCGGCGACAATGAAGAATCGTTTGACTGCTCCCGCCACTACACCCTCCCAAGTCGTCGTCATCGTAAGTGCCGAAGCTGGGCGAGTTTAGCACCCCAGGCCGCGTTCGGTACAATCCGCTAACTCCAGTGCCAGCCGCGCCAATATGGATTTCCGCAACCGAGCGGGTCTGCCTTGCCATATGGATGGTATGGTTGGCGGCGCTCCCGCTGCCGTTCGGATCGGTCATCGAACGGGCGCGCGTGCCGCTGATCGCGGTGCCGATTGCGATCTGCATCGTGGCCACGCTGCTGCGCTTCTACGTCGTCCGCAGACGCCTCAGCTCGTCGCGTCCGACTACCGCCTGGCTGATCTGGGCCGGCGGCACGGCGCTGTTCCTCGTCGCCGGTCTCCTGCAATTGATCCCGCTTCCTTCCTCGCTGCTCGGAGCGCTTTCGCCCGAGTCGCACACGCTCTGGAGCGCCGCGAGTCGCGTCGCCGCGCTCGCGGGAGCGCCCGTGTCGGCGCTGCATCCGATCAGCGTCGACCCCGAGGCCACGCGGTTCGAGCTGTACCGGATCGTCGCGCTCCTGGCGACATTCACCGGCTCGACGCTTTTGATCCGCAAACCGGGACGCCGCGTCGCGCTCGCGGTCGTGCTCTGCGTCGCGGCGGTCTTCGAGGCGCTGTACGGCGCGCGTGAGGCGGCGCTGCATCGCTACGAGATCTGGGGCTGGAAGAACAAGCTGATCTTCGACCGCGTCACCGGCACGTTCGTGAATCCCAACCACTTTGCGCACTATCTTGCCCTCGTCGTGCCGATGGCGATCTTCATCGCCGCCTTCGCCTGGTATCGCACCGGCGACTCGCGCGTGCCGCTGCGCCGCCGTCTCGCCGTGCTCATGGAGCGGCAGGTGTTGTGGCTGGGGCTCGCGGCAATCAGCGCGATCATGTGCATCGCCGGAATCCTTCTCGCGCAGTCGCGCGGCGCGCTCTTGTCCCTCGGCGGCGGCATTCTGATCGTCGCCGCCTGTCTTCCCGGCAAGCGCGTGACGCGCATCGTCCTCGGCGCCGTCGCCGGCGTGCTGCTCGTCGGCGCCGTCGCCTGGTTCCTCGGCGCTGAGCGCACGTCGCTCGCGCGGTTCTCGCCAACCTCCGGCGAGCAGGCGACGTTAGGCGGACGGCTGACCGGGATCGAGGCCGCGATCGGCGTTTGGAAGCGCTTCCCGTTTCTCGGAAGTGGTCTCGGCACGTTCGACCGCGTCGAGTTCATGGAACAGCGCCGCGACATCGGCAAGACCTACCAGCACGCCCACAACGACTACGTCGAGATCGCCGCGACGACGGGAACGGCCGGATATCTGATCGCGATCCTGACGCTGTTCGGCGGCTACATCGCGCTCCTGCGCATGACGTTCGGAGCGGCGGGGATGAAGCTGGGATGGCCGCGCCGTGCGTATCAGGCGGCGGCGCTGATGAGTCTCACCATCGCCATGATCCACGCGCTGTTCGACTTCAACTTCTTCATCCCGTCGAACCCCGCCACTCTCGCGGCGATCGTCGGCGCGGCCGTCGCCGCCGTC
>DATFHJ010000090.1:0-15909 GCA_035248585.1 Thermoanaerobaculia bacterium | reverse complement strand
TTCGCCGCCGCTCCCGTGCAGCCGTCCTGCCGCTTGTGCCGCGCGCCTAACTCATGCGCGCTCAGTCATCTGAGTTTCTTCACCGAAGCGCAACATCTGGAAATCTGCACGTTTGCGTTCATTTCTCCGCAATTCGATGCTCGGTCATCGCCCGCGCCGACTCCACGAGGCGCGTGAAC
This sequence comes from Thermoanaerobaculia bacterium, assembly GCA_035248585.1. GTDB lineage: Bacteria > Acidobacteriota > Thermoanaerobaculia > Gp7-AA8 > Gp7-AA8 > QHVT01. Next base: position 15,730 of record DATFHJ010000090.1, on the reverse strand, counting down.
TCCTCGCGCAGGCCCTCGAGATCCTCCCCGTGCGCCACGCGCGCGAGCTGCATCACGTCCGCGTAGCTCGACGTTCCTTTGTGCTTCGAATCGCGCAGCAGCATGCCCCACTCCGCCACCGCCGCCGCGAACTGCAGGTCGGGCGAGGCAGCGTACGCGCTCTTGCCGTCGTCGATCGCGGCCGCGGTGATCAACTTGCTCGTCTCTTCCTTCGGCTCCTTGTAGCGCAGCCGCACCGTGGCGATGGTCCCGCGCGCGTTAGACGCCGGCGTGATCTCGTAAAGCGCCGTGACCGAGTGTCCCGCGCCGAGCTCGCCCGCGTCCTTCGTGTCGTCCTCGAAGTCTTTGTTCGCGAGCGCGCGATTCTCGTAGCCGATCTGGCGATACGACGCGAGCAGCGCCGGATCGAATTCGAGCTGCACTTTCACGTCCTTCGCGATCGCGACCAGCGTGCCGGTCAGCTCGTGCTTGAACACCTTCTCCGCCTCTTTCATCGAGTCGAGATAGGCGTAGTTGCCGTTGCCCTTGTCGGCCAGCGCCTCGAGGTTGGCGTCGTGATAGTTGTCGTCGCCCACGCCGAGGACCGAGAGGTGGATGCCGGACTTGCGCTTCTCCTCGATCAGCTTCACGAGGTCGTCCAGGCTCGACACGCCGACGTTGAAATCGCCGTCGGTGCCGAGGATGACGCGGTTGTTGCCATCGGCAAGGAAATTCTCCGCCGCGGTCTTGTACGCCAGCTCGATGCCCGCGCCGCCGGCGGTGGAGCCGCCCGACTGGAGGTTGTCGATCGCGTTCAGGATCGTGCTCTTGTCCGCGCCCGACGTCGACGGCAGGACGAGCCCGGCCGCCCCCGCGTACGCGACGATCGCGACGCGATCCTCCGCGCGCATCTGATCGACGAGCACGCGGAACGCCGACTTGATCAGCGGCAGGCGATTCGGCGGCTGCATCGAGCCGGAGGTGTCGAGCAGGAACACGAGATTGTTCGGGGCCATCTTCCACTGCTCGAGATTGCGTCCCTGAATGCCGATGCGCAGCAGCCGATTGCCGCTGTTCCACGGACAGCCCGCAACCTCGGTCGTGATCGAGAACGGCGCGTCGCCGCTCGGCTGCGGGTAGTGATACGTAAAGTAGTTGATCATTTCCTCGATGCGCACGGCCTCGGCCGGCGGGGCCTGCCCCGCGGTGAGGAAACGGCGGACGTTCGCGTACGACGCGCGGTCGACGTCGATCGCGAACGTGGTCACCGGTTCGTCCTTCGAGAGCCGGAACGTGTGCTCTTCGATGCTCGCGTACTGCGGCTTCGGCGCGGGGATCTCCGCCACCGCAACGATGCCGCCGATGGATCCGCCGACGACTCCGCCCGAGACGCCCCCTTCCACGCCGCCGGCGACGCCGACGACCTGTTCGTCGTGCGTGGCCTTCGAGCAGGCGAGGGACGCAATGAGGATGACTGTTAGAAGCCGTTTCATGATGGTGCCTCCTAAGTGGAGGACAGACAATCTTGTCTGTCCGTGGACAGGCAGGATTGCCTGTCCTCCACTGGACCATTAGAAACAGGAGGTGCGCTTCAGAAAACCATGTCCTCGTCGTGCAGCCCGAAATAATGGCCAAGCTCGTGGATCACGGTCTCCCGAATCTGCTGCAGCGCTTCGCGGCGGCTGCGCGTCACGCGGAGGATCGGGCCGCGGAAGATCGCGACCTGATCGGGGAGGGCGGGGAGCATGTCGTAGCGGCGGTGGGTGAGGGCGATGCCGCGATAGATGCCGAGGAGCTCGTCCATGTCGTCTTCGAGCAGGTCGAGGTCTTCGTCGCTCGGCTCTTCCTCGACGACGACGGCGATGTTGTCGAGCAGCTCGGCGAACTGCGGCGGCAGATCGGCCAGCGCTTCTTCGACGACCTGCTCGAATTCGGCTCGCGTAAGATGCATCGCCTCGGATGATGTCACCTTCCGTCCTCTACTTTCACGGCTTCGCCTCATCGCCGGCCAGCGCGAAGATCACGGCGCTGCGGCCGCTGCTCGAGCCGGACGGCATCACGCTGAACACGCCCGATCTCAACATCCCATCGTTCGAGCAGCTCGACTTCGACGCCATCGTCGCGCATGCGACGGGCATCGCACGCGACGATCCGCCGCGGGCGATGGTCGGCAGCTCGATGGGCGCGCTGATCGCGCTCGCGGTTCCGCTCGACGTGCCACGTGTCCTCATCGCCCCCGCCCTCGGCATCGCCTGGCGCTGGAAGGATTACATCCCCGACGGCGATCCGGTGCTGCTGTTCAACTACGCGCGCAACGAAAAAGCGCCGATCCACCGCGCGTTCTTCGAACAGATCGCGAACGTGCACGTCGACGACGAGCCGCCGCGCTCGCGCGTGACCGTGCTCATGGGCCGCAAAGACGAGTCGGTGCCGTTCGCCATCGTCGCCGAGACGTGGGAACGGTGGCAGCAGTCGGGAAAACTCGCGCCGGGATCGAAGTTCATCGAGTTAGAGGAAGGCGATCACGGACTGGTGTCACACGCGGATGCGATCCGGGAAGCGATCGTGGAGGCCACGAGTTGATCGCCATCACCCGCGACGTCAGCCCGTCCATCAACGCCTGCGAGCTCACGCACCTTGCGCCGCAGACCATTGATTACACGCTGGCGCAGCAGCAACACCATGAATACCGCCAGACGCTCGCGTCCCTCGGAGTCGAGGTCGTGCGCATCCCCGCCGATCCCGCCTATCCCGACTGCGTCTTCATCGAAGACACCGCCCTCGTCTTCGACGATCTCGCCGTCATCACCCGTCCCGGCGCGCCCTCGCGCCGCGGAGAAACGCGCGCTGTTGCGGACGTGCTCGCGCAGTACCGCCCGCTCGCGCACATCGAAGCACCGGCGACGCTCGACGGCGGCGACGTGCTCGTGCTCGACGACCGCATTTTCGTCGGCCTCTCCGATCGCACGAACGAAGCCGCGATCGGGCAGCTGCGCTTTCACACGCGCCGCGACGTGATTCCCGTAAGCGTGCACGGCTGCCTGCATCTGAAGTCGGCGATCACGCGCGTGTCGAAAGACGCGCTGCTCGTGAATCGCGATTGGATCGACGTCGCGCCGTTCGCCGGCTGGAAGTTGATCGACGTCGAGGAGCCATGGGGCGCGAACGCGCTCCTCGTCGGCGAGACGTTGATCTATCCGAATGCGTTCCCGCGCACGCTCGCGAAGCTTTCCGGCGACGTTCGTTTGGTCGACGCGAGCGAGCTCGCGAAAGCCGAAGGCGGCGTGACGTGTTGCGCGCTGCTCGTCAGCTGAAGCGATCCGGCCGCAGCCCGCTGATGTCGATCGACGTCCGGCCGTCGACGATCAGCTCCGCGAGTAGATGTCCGAGGGCCGGCGAGTGCATGACGCCGTGGCCGCTCGCGCCCGTCGCGTAATAAATCCCGTTCCACTCGCCGAGGAGCGCGCGCTCGTCGGGCGTCATTTCGTAGAAACCCCACCAGAACTCTTCGAGCGGAACGCCGATGAGACAGGGCATGCGCTCCTCGGTGCGGCGATTCAGCTCGCGCAGCCACTTCGTGTCGTCGGGCGGATCGTCGGGCCAGAGAATCAGCACGCGACCGTCGCGCACGCGCACGTGGTACCAGTCGCCGGACCAGATCGTCATCGGCATGTTCTCCGCGAGGACGTCGGTCACGACCGTCGCCGCGACGTTGCGCCGCAGCGGAAACACCGGCGCTCCGCTCCAGGCGCCGCGGGCCTCGATCTTCACGCGCGCGGCGACGTCGCTCCAGTCGCGCAGCTCCGTGTTGAACTGAAATCGCACGCCGAGGCGTTGGGCGGCGTCGGCATATCCGCGCAGGATATTTTTTGCGCGGATGAACCCGTCGGTCGCACAGTACGCGCCGCCGATGACCGAGTCGTCGCCGATCTTTGGATTGATCTTGCGGACCTCGTCCGCCGAGAGCATTTGCGCCTCATGCAAACCGCACGCGTGCTGCACGCTTTGCGCGCGGCGCAAATCGTCGAGCTCCTGTTCGTTGCAGGCGAGGAAGAGATAGCCGTACGGCCGGTAGCCGGAGTCGACGCCGACCTCCTCCTCGAAAGCGCGCAATTTCTCGCGGGAAAGCAGCGAAAGCCGCACCTCGGTCTCGTTGTCGAACTGCGCGCGAAACCCGCCCGTCGCCTTGAGCGTGCTGCCGGCGCCGAAGTCTTCGCCGCGGTCGATCACGACGATGTCCTTGCAGCCGCGTTGCGCGAGATGAAACGCCACGCTCGCGCCGATCACGCCCGCGCCGGCGATGACGATGTCGCTTTGGATGTGCATTGCGTCTACAATAAATGGGCTCTCTCTCCACCACAAAGGAAACCATGGCGGCGCTCACTCCAGGCGCGTACGCGTTTTCCGCGTATGCAGTGCCGGTCGCACTGACGGCCGTACTCATCCTCGCCTTCGGCACGCGGGTGGTGGTGCGCCGCCCGAACGGCATCACCGCGGCCTTTTTCACGATGACGCTCGTCGTGGCCGTTTGGATGGCGGCGTTCACCGCGCTCTATTCGGCGCGCGACGCGCAGTCGGCGCTGTTCTGGTCGCGCCTCGCGTACCTCGGCGTTCCGTTCATCGCGCCGACGCTCTACTGGTTCACCGTCGAGCTGCTGCGCATCCATCACCGCCGCCGCATCATTCTGCTCATCGCCTGGAGCGCGGCCGCATTCTTCAGCGCCGTCGCCGTCACCACCGACAGCCTCATCCCGCGCGTGCAGCACTACTGGTGGGGCTTCTATCCGCGCTACCGGCCGTCGATCTCCGCGCTCTTCCTCACGTTCTTCTTCGGCTTTCTCGTGCTCGCACTGATTGAGCTGGTTCGCGCCTACCCGCGCGCGGAAGGCATCGAGCGCAAGCGCATCGCCTGCGTGATCCTCGCCTTCGGCGTCGCGTACCTCGGCTGCGTCGACTATCTGCCGAAGTACGGCATCCCCGCGTATCCGTTCGGCTACGCGGCGATTCTCGGCTTCGTCTGCATCGCCGCGTACGCGATGCGCAAGTACGACCTCATCCCGATCACGCCGTCGCTCGCCGCGCCGGAGATCATCGGCACGATGGCCGACGCGCTCTTCGTGTGCGACAGCACGGGGCGCATCGAGTATGCGAACCGCGCGGCGTCGACGCTCCTCGGCTACTCCGAGGCCGAGCTGCAGCACCGCCGCATCGATGACCTGCTCGCGCAGGACGTGCCGCTGTCGACGAAGCTCGCCCGCAAATCGCTGCGCAACGATGAATACGTGTTCGCGTCGAAGAACGGCGAGCGCGTCGAGCTCACGCTCTCGATCGCGCCGGTGCTGCGCGACGGACAGTCGGCCGGCGCGGTGATCATCGGCCGCGACATCCGCGACCGCAAACGCGCGGAGCGCGAGGTGCTGCAGGCAGTCACACTGCTGCAATCGACGCTCGAATCGACCGCCGACGGCATTCTCGTCATCAACAGTGAAGGACGCGTGGTGTCGTACAACCAGCGCTTCGTCGAGATGTGGCACATCCCGGCGAACGTGATGGACAGCGGCGGCGACCGCATGGTGATGCGCGCGATCGCGGAGCAGCTGACGGTGTCCGATGAATTCGCGCGCACGATGCGCTCGCTCGCGTCGCAACCCGAGGCGGAGAGCTTCGACCTGCTCGAGCTGAAAGACGGCCGCCGGTTCGAGCGCTACTCGATCGGGCGCCGCATCGAAGACGCGCTCGACGTGCGCGTGTGGAGCTTCCGCGACGTCACCGCGCGCTTCGTCGCCGAGGCCGCGTTGCGCGAGTCCGAGATCCGCTATCGATTGCTGTTCGAGCAGAACGCGGCCGGCGTCTGCGTGAGCCGCCTCGAGGGCGAGATCGTCGATTGCAACGCCACGTTCGCCGCGCTCCTCGGCTACCGCCGCGATCAACTGATCGGACAGGACATGTCGTCGCTGTTCGTGCGCGACGAAGAGTGCGTCGACCTGCGGCAGATGCTCGGCGCGGTCGGCTCGCTGAACAGCGTGGAAGTGGAACTGCGCCGCGCGGACGGCTCGCAGGTGTGGGTGCTGGAGAACCTCGTGCTCGTCGGCGACAGTCTGACCGGCGTCGTGCACGCGACCGTCGTCGACATCAGCGACCGTAAACGCGCCGAGGAGCAGATCGAGTTTCACGCGTACCACGACGTGCTCACCCAGCTGCCGAATCGCAAGCTCTTCACCGACCGCCTGCGCCACGCGCTGACGCACGCGAAGCGCGCCGGCAAATCGGTGGCGGTGATGTTCATCGATCTCGATCACTTCAAGACGATCAACGACACCCTCGGCCACACCGCCGGCGACGAGCTGCTGCTGGAGATGGCGCGTCGTCTGCGCGAGTGCGTGCGCGACGACGACACGGTTGCGCGCCTCGGCGGCGACGAGTTCACCATCATCCTCGCCGACTTGCGGCAGCCCGAGGATGCGCTCGACGTCGCGCAGAAAATCCTCGACACCGTGCAGCGGACGTTCTCCATCGGCACGATGCCGGTCAGCACGTCGGCCAGCATCGGCATCGCGCTCTATCCCGTCGACGGCACGGATGCGGAGTCGCTCCTGCGCAATGCCGACAGCGCGATGTATCGCGCGAAGGAAGCGGGCCGCAACACGTATCAGCTCTGCACCGACGAGATGAAGCAGCGGGCGATGGAGCGGCTGTCGCTCGAGAGCCGGCTGCGCGCGGCGATCCGCGACGGGCAGCTGATGCTCGCCTATCAGCCGCAGATCGATCTCATGACCGGACGAACAATCGGCGTCGAGGCGCTGGTGCGCTGGAACGATCCGGAGCGCGGCGTGATCCAGCCGTCGTCGTTCATTCCGATCGCCGAGGAAACGCGGCTCATCGTGCCGCTCGGCGAGTGGGTGCTGCGTACCGCATGCAAACAGACCAAAGAGTGGCACGAGCTCGGCGCCGATGGACTGCGCGTCGCGGTCAATCTGTCAGCGCGGCAGTTTCAACAGCACGATCTCGTCGACATGGTGCGCAACGCGCTCGATGAGGTGGACCTCGATCCGTCCGCGCTCGAGCTCGAGATCACGGAAACGACGGCGATGCAGAACGCCGACGTGTCGGTGGAAGTGCTGCGCGCGCTGCGCGAGATCGGCGTCGGCATTTCCATCGATGACTTCGGTATGGGCTACTCGTCGCTCAACTATCTGAAGCGCTTCCCGATCAACGCCGTGAAGATCGACCGCGCGTTCGTGAACGACCTCGCGACGGATGAGGGCGACGCGGCGATCGTGTCCGCGGTGATCGGCATGGCCCGCAGCCTGCGCCTGCGCGTCGTCGCCGAGGGCGTGGAGAACGCGGCGCAGTTCGCTTTTCTCCGCAGCCGCAAATGCGACGAAGCGCAGGGCTTCTACTTCAGCCGGCCAGTGAGCGCCGAGGAGTTGACCGAGTCGTTGCTCGCGCAGCACATGCTCCTCGCACGCGAGCCGCGTTACAGCGCATAGCTGGAACATCGTTTGCCCTCCCAGTGGAGCGGCGGGCTTCAGCCCGCCGACCGGAGGCAAACATGGCCATTGATCCCCTTTACATCTGGATCGCAGTCGGCGCGATCGGCTTTCTGATCGTCGCCGGGCTGTTCGCGCGCGGCTCGCGGCGCTCGCGCACGGCGGCGCTGCGCGACAAGTTCGGACGCGAGTACGAGCACACCGTGAAGTCGGCTGGCAGCCGGACGCGAGCGGAGCGCGAGCTCGTGGCGCGGGCGCAGGAAGTGGAGCAGTTCGAGATCCGTCCGTTGAATGCGTCGGAGCGCGACCGGTATCGCAACGATTGGAAGCGCGTCGAACAGCGTTTCGTCGAGCGCCCGACGACGGCGGTGGTCGAAGCGGACGAGCTCGTCGCGGAGATCATGCGCGTGCAGGGCTATCCGATGGGCGACTTCGAGAAGCACGCGGCGCATCTTTCGGTGAAGCATCCGCGCGTGATCGAGCACTTCCGCGCCGGACATCGCGTCATCGGCGCCGCGCCCGGCAGCTCGTCGACGGAAGACCTGCGCCAGGCGATGCTGCACTATCGCGCGCTGTTCGAGGAGCTGATCGGCGGCGATGTTCCGCGCGATCTGCCGCGCGAGAATGAGGTGCGGACGACGACGGTGTCGTCGCCGGCGAGCAACGAGGTCAACGAAACCAGCCGTTCACTTCGAGACCGTTGATGGCTCGGCCGAGGGCGGTGAACGTGCCGTCCTCGGCGATCTCGCGCGCCGCTTCGAACGCGCCGCCCCACGCGGCGCGCGCGATCGCACCGCCGACGCTGATGCGGCGCACGCCGAGCGCTGCGATCTCCGCGACGGTGGCGAACGGCGCGCTCACGAGCGCGTTCACCGGCTTCGGCGCGACCGCGTCGACGACGGCTTTGATCTGCGCGTGATCGCGGATGCCCGGCGCGTACAAACAATCGGCGCCGGCGTCGGCGTACGCCTTCAGCCGCCGGATCGTCTCATCGAGATCGGGACGGTTCGCGATGAATCCCTCGGAGCGCGCGGTCAGCACGACGCCGGTGCCGCTGGCATCGATCGCTTCGCGCGCCGCGCGTACGCGCTCGACCGACAGCGCGAAGTCGAACAGCGGATTCTCGGCGTCGCCGCTCGAGTCTTCGATCGACACGCCGGCGATGCCGGTCCGCGCCGCGGCGCCGATGTTCTTCCCGGCAGTCTCAGCGTCGACCGCGAACGCGCCCTCGAAATCGGCGTTGATCGGCAGGTCGACGGCCGCGCTCATCGTGCGCAAATGCGCGAGCGCTTCCTCGAGCGTGACGTGATTGTCCTGCTTGCCGATCGTCCAGGCGAAGCCGGCGCTTGTCGTCGCCAGCGCGGGAAAGCCGAGGCGCACGAGCAGCCGCGCGCTGCCGATGTCCCACGGATTCGGCATCACGAAACAGCCGGATTCATGAAGAAGGCGAAAACGAGTTATCCGGCTTTCAGATACTTCCCGGTGAAGCATGCCGTGCAGTATAGCGAGCGCGGATCGTCCTTGTTGCGCACCGCTTCGAGGAGACCGTCCTCGCTGAGATAGCCGAGCGAGTCCGCCTCGATGAACGCGCGGATATCGTCGAGCGATTGCGTGCTCGCGATCAAGTCTTTCCGCTCCGGCGTGTCGATCCCGTAGTAACAGGGCCACGACGTCGGCGGCGAGGAGATGCGCATGTGCACCTCGGAGGCGCCGGAGTCCTTCAGCATGCGCACGATCTTTTTGGAGGTCGTGCCGCGCACGATCGAGTCGTCGATCAGCACGATGCGCTTTCCGTTCACCAGCTCGCGGACGGGATTCAGTTTCACCTTCACGCCGAAGCTGCGAATCGTCTGCTTCGGCTCGATGAACGTGCGCCCGACGTAGTGATTGCGGACGAGTCCGTACTGAAACGGCAGCCCTGCCTCCTGCGCATACCCGAGCGCCGCGAAGACGCCGGAGTCCGGCACCGGCACGACGATGTCCGCTGGCACCGGATGCTCGCGCGCCAGTTGCGCGCCGAAGCGCTGCCGCACGTCGGCGACGCTGTTGCCGAACACGACCGAGTCCGGCCGCGCAAAGTACACGTGCTCGAAGATGCAACGCGCCTCGCGCTCCGCGCGCGCCTGTCTGACCACACGCACGCCGTCTTGATCGATGGCGATGATCTCTCCCGCTCCGATCTCTCTTATCGTCTCGGCACCGATCAGGTCGAACGCGCACGTCTCCGAGGAGATCGTGTGCGCGTCTTCCAGCTTGCCGAGCACGAGCGGCCGAAACCCGTACGGATCGCGCGCCGCGAAGATCTTGCCGGCCGCAAGCAACGCGACCGCATACGCCCCTTGCACACGCCCGAGCGCATCGATGAGCGCGCCTTCGAGATCCGCCGCCTTCGACCGCGCGATCAAATGCACGAACAGCTCGCTGTCCGCCGTCGAGTTGAAAATCGCCCCTTCGTCCTCGAGTTGCTTCCGCAGCTCGTTCCCATTCGTGAGGTTCCCGTTGTGCGCAACCGCAATCTGGCCCTTGCTCGTCATCGCCACGATCGGCTGCGCGTTGCAGAGCATGGAGCCCCCCGCCGTCGAATACCGCACATGCCCGATCGCCGTGTCCCCCGGCAACCGCGCCAGCCGCTCCTGCGTGAACACATCCGCGACGTACCCCATCTCCTTCTCGGAAAGGATCCTTCCGTCTTTCCCCACGGACGCGATCCCTGCACTCTCCTGCCCCCGATGCTGGAGCGCGTACAACCCGAGGTAAACGAGGTTCGCCGCGTCCGCACGGCCGAGGACGCCGAAGACACCGCATTCTTCGTGGAGCTTGTCGTCGAGCATGTAGTTGCTGCAACTGGGATTGTACGGGGGAAATTCGGTTAGGGGAGGACGGGGAAGCCTTCGGTGCGGGCGGCGGAGGCGAGGTCATCGTCGAGGGTGACGAAGGTGAGATCACGCTGTGAGCGCGCCGCTTCGACGGCCGTCCCCAGTTGGAGTGCATCGCCAGCTCGCAATCGATGGGGAGCCAGCACTCGGATGGCCGCATTGATCACTTGCTGTGAAACCGGCAGCTCGAGCCATGTCTGTGAAAGATCTGCGAGTAGTCGATCCACGGTGAGGTGCTCCTCGGGCGTAAGCTCACCGGTGTGCCGCCGCCGCCACAATGCGCTGGCGATCTCAATTGCTGTGTAAGTCGACGTCAGGACGAAAGGATCCTCATCCATCGCCGCAATCACTTCCGGAGATCTTTTTTCCTGCACTAAAAGCGCAACGAGCGCGGAACTATCCCAATACCTCATCGCCCGGTGCGCCGGTCTTCCAGCAATTGCTCGAGAACACTCGCCTTTGGTTTGGGCAGGGAGCGTGTGAAAAAGTCCTCCGGCAGTTTGCCGAAATTCTCGCGGGTCTTCGCTCGGGCGATGATTTCTTCAATACTTTCTTCCGGTCTCTGCAACGGAACCACCTTCGCGATGGCGTGCTCACCATCGCGAAGAAGAATCTCCTCCCCGTCCTTCAACTCCTCCGCCAACCGGCTCACATCCGCGAGATCCAGTGTCTTCATCCCAATCCGAGTGTACCTCGGATTCGCGGCCGGGCATTCCGTGTGATAAACACACCCCCATGACCGTCACCGCCCAGACCCCCTCCCTCCGCGAAGTCGCCGCCTCGGGCGGGAATCCGTTGCGTCTCAAGCGCATCCATCACGTCGAGTTTTGGGTGGGGAATGCGAAGCAGGCTTCCTTCTTCTACCGCAAGGCGTTCGGGTTTTCGCAGGTGGCGTACAGCGGGTTGGAGACGGGGAACCGGCAGTTTGCTTCGTATGTGCTGGGGCAGGGGCGGGTGCGGTTCGTGATCTCGACGCCGTTTGATCCGGGGCATGCGGCGAGTGAGCACATCCGGAAGCATGGGGATGGGGTGCGGGACATCGCGCTGCTCGTGGAGGACGCGGACTTTGCGTTTCACGAGGCGGTGCGGCGGGGGGCGGAGCCGGTGGTGGAGCCGTATGACATGCGCGACGAGCGCGGGGTGGTGCGGCGGGCGGCGATCCGGACGTACGGCGACACGATTCATTCGTTTCTGAGCTATGAAAAGTACGACGGTGCGTTCTTGCCGGGATTCGCCGAAGCGGAAATCGCGGGCGAGCCGGTGGGGCTCGTGGCCGTGGATCACATGGTCGGCAATGTCGAGCTCGGGGCGATGCATCGGTGGTGCGAGTGGTATTCGAAGGTCATGGGTTTCACGCGCTACATCACGTTCGACGACAAAGACATCTCCACCGAATACTCGGCGCTGATGTCGATCGTGATGTCGGACGAGTCGCATGTCGTGAAGTTTCCGATCAATGAGCCTGCCGAGGGGAAGAAGAAGAGCCAGATCCAGGAGTATCTGGAGGCGTATTACGGGCCGGGCGTGCAGCACGTGGCGCTGTTGTGCAAGGACGTCATCGACACGGTGGGCAAACTGCGCGCGAACGGCGTGGAGTTCCTCACGGTCCCGGACAGCTACTACGAAGAGCTGCCGGGGCGCGTCGGCGAGATCGAGGAGTCGATGGCGCAGTTGAAAGAGCTCGGCATCCTCGTCGACAAGGACGACGAGGGGTACCTGCTGCAGATCTTCACCAAGCCGCTGCAGGACCGGCCGACGGTGTTCTTCGAGATCATCCAGCGCAAGGGCAGCCGCGGATTCGGCAAGGGCAATTTCCGCGCGCTCTTCGAGTCGATCGAGCGCGAGCAGGCCCGCCGCGGCAACCTCTGATGTACCAGTCCGGCTTCAACAACGAATTCGCCACCGAGGCGCTGCCGGGCGTGCTGCCCGCGCGGGGAAACTCGCCGCAGCGCGTGAAGCACGGCCTGTACGCGGAGCAGTTTTCGGGCTCGCCGTTCACGGCGCCGCGGCATCTGCAGAAGCGCTCGTGGCTGTATCGGATTCGTCCGAGCGTGTCGCATGAGCCGTTCGCGGAAGCGGATCCGGGATTGTTGCGCGGCACGTTCGATGATGTGCCGACGCCGCCGACGCAGTTGCGATGGGATCCGATGCCGCTGCCCGAGGAGCCGCGCGATTTCGTCGAAGGACTGATCACCATCGGCGGCAACGCCGGCATCGGCATTCACATCTATTCAGCGAATCGCTCGATGACCGAGCGTTTTTTCTACGACGCCGACGGCGAGTTGCTGATCGTTCCGGAGCGCGGCGCGCTGGTCCTCAAGACGGAGCTCGGCGTCATCGAGGCGAAGCCGGGAGAGATTGCGGTCATTCCGCGAGGCACGAAGTTTCGGGTGGAGCTGGAGCAAGCCCGCGGCTACGTCTGCGAAAACTTCGGACTTCCGTTCCGGCTGCCGGATCTCGGCCCGATCGGAAGCAACGGCCTCGCGAATCCGCGCGACTTTCTCACGCCCGTCGCCGCGTACGAAGACCGCGAGGGCGACTTCACGCTGCTCGCGAAATTCGGCGGGCGTCTCTGGTCGGCGAAGATCGATCACTCGCCGCTCGACGTCGTCGGCTGGCACGGCAACTACGCCCCGTACAAGTACGATCTGACCAACTTCAACGTCATCAACACCGTCTCGTTCGATCATCCCGATCCGTCGATCTTCACCGTGCTGACGTCGCCGAGCGAGTTTCCCGGCACCGCGAACTGCGACTTCGTCATCTTCCCGCCGCGCTGGATGGTCGCCGAGGACACGTTCCGGCCGCCGTACTTTCACCGCAATGTGATGAACGAGTACATGGGGCTGATTTTCGGCCAGTACGACGCGAAGGCGGAAGGCTTCGTGCCCGGCGGCGCGAGCCTGCACAACTGCATGTCCGGCCACGGTCCCGACTCCGCCACGTTCGACGCCGCGTCATGCGCCGACCTCGAGCCTCGCTACCTCGGCGAGACACTCGCGTTCATGTTCGAGAGCCGCTTCATCATCCATCCCACGCGCTTCGCCATGGAAACGCCGGCGCTGCAGCGTGATTACTGGCAGTGTTGGCAAGGCCTTTCGAAGCAATTCAAGCCCGAATGACCAAGTCGATCCGCGTCCTCCTCGACCACCTCATCGACTACGCCGGCCTCTTTCCGCCCGCCGCGCTTTCGATGGAAGACGCGGTGCGCAACTACGCGCGCTATCACGACGGCGAATACGCGTGGGCTCTCGGTCCCTTCGTCGTTCCGAAAGAACGCGTGCACGAAGTGCCGCCGCAGTTTCCCCTGACCGTCCTCGGCGTGGACGAAGTGAAGAGTCTCGAGCAGGCGAGCGATCGCGCGTTCGTCGAGATCACTGACATCAGTTTGATCCGGGAGATAGCCAAGCGCGGACTCCGCGCGAAAATCCGCACGGGCGGCGACGCCGTTCCCTCCATCGAGCAAGTCGCCGACTTCATCCGCGCGTGCAAAACGGAAGGGGTGGCGTTCAAGGCGACGGCCGGCCTGCATCATCCGATCAAGAGCGCCACGATGCACGGCTTCGTGAACGTCTTCATCGCCGCGGCGATGGTCGAGCACGCCGAAGAGATCCTTCGCGAAGAAGACGCGACCGCGTTCGCGTTCACGGACGAACACGTGAGCTGGCGCGGACACAAAGTCGGCACCGAAGATCTCGCGAAGACGCGAAAGGAATTCGCGCTGTCGTTCGGCTCGTGCTCGTTCGAAGAGCCGATCGACGATTTGAAAGAATTGGGATGGCTGTGACCGACTATCCGATCGAGAACCTGCCGTTCGGCGTGTTCGACGCCGGAAGCGAGCCGCACGTCTGTACTGCCATCGAAGAGAACATCCTCGACCTGCACGAGTGGATCCCTGAGCCGACGCTCAACGCGTTCATGGCCAGCGGCCGCGCGGTGGAGATGAAGCAGCGCATTCGCAAGCTGCTCGACACGAACGTCGAGCTGATCCCGATGCGCGACGCGACGATGCTGCTGCCCGCGGCGATCGGCGACTACACCGACTTTTACGCCTCGATCCATCACGCCACGCGCGTCGGCGCGAAGTTCCGTCCCGACAACCCGCTGCTGCCGAATTACAAGTGGATCCCGATCGGCTATCACGGCCGCTCGTCGTCGATCGTCGTCAGCGGCACGCCGGTGAAACGTCCCAGCGGACAAACGCGCCCCGACGCCGACGCACCACCGGTGTTCGGTCCGTCGAAGCGGCTCGACTACGAATTGGAACTGGGCGCCTTCATCGGCCGCGGCAACGCCCTCGGCGAGCCGATCGGCGTCAGGAACGCGCTCGATCACGTCTTCGGCTTCTGTCTCGTCAACGACTGGTCGGCGCGCGATATCCAGGCCTGGGAGTACCAGCCCCTCGGTCCTTTCCTCGCTAAAAACTTTGCAACGTCGATCTCTCCGTGGATCGTCACGCTGGACGCGCTCGAACCGTATCGCGTGAGGTCGGAGCACGAAGATCCGGTGCTGCCGTATCTCGAAGACGACGTGGCCTTCGACATCACCGTGGAGGTCTGGCTCAACGGCGCAAGGATCAGCCGCGGCAATTTTCGCGACATGTACTGGACCGTCGCCCAACTCGTCGCGCATCACACCTCGAACGGCTGCAACCTGCGGCCCGGCGATCTCCTCGCCAGCGGCACGATTTCCGGGCCGGAGCAGGACTCGGCCGGCTGCCTGCTGGAGCTCGGGCAGAAGTTTCTCGAAGACGGCGACGAGGTCATCCTGCGCGCCTACTGCGAGCGCGAGGGCCTGCCGCGCATCGGCTTCGGCGAGTGCCGCGGAGTCGTCCGTTAACGTCCGCCCCCTTTCTGACGTACAAAGAGGCGTGACCTTCCGCATTCGCGACATGCGCTACGACGCGGGCGAGCTGATGCCGCGCCACGCGCACGACGAGCTGCAGATCAGCGTCCTCCTGCGCGGGACGATGCGCGAGGACTCGGGCGGCGTGTCGTACGAGGGCCGCGCGGGCGACATCGTCGTCAAGCCCGCGGGCGTGCTGCACGCGAATGCGTTCGGCGCCGCGCGCATCATTTGTCTCGACACGGTGCCGGCGGATGAGCTGCCGTTGCGCGGCTACGCGTGGCATCGTCTCGGCGCGGCAACCGGCGCCGCGATGCGCGTGGCGAAGCGCTTTCTCGGCGGCGAGGACGTCGCGGAGGACATCGACGAGCTCGTCGGCGCGCTGCCGTCGCCGATCACGACCGATCGCGCCATTGCCACGCGCGCGGCGCGCCTGCTCGAAGAGGCGTTTCCGTCCGTGCCGCAGCTCGCGCGCGAGCTCGGCGTGCATCGCGTTTACCTCGCGCGCGTCTTCCGCCTGCAATGGGGTTGCAGCCCGCG
>DATFHJ010000089.1:0-13904 GCA_035248585.1 Thermoanaerobaculia bacterium | reverse complement strand
GCCTGCACCATGTGCGGGCGGTGGGAGAGCAGGACTTTGACGGCGTCCGCGGGTGCTCCGGAGAGCGCGCGCGGCGGATCGGGCTTGTGCGAGTCGCGGCCGATGACGTCGGGGATGCCGGCGAACACGAGCCGCGCGCTGCCGCGCTCGACGACGCGATGCGCGTTCTTCAGAAACACGAGGCCGAGGCGCTCCAGCGCCGGGAGCCACTCCTCGTGACGCCAGTAATACTCATGGTTCCCCGTGACGTAGAACACACCGTCACGCGCGCGGAGGTCACGCAGCGGCTCGACTTCCTCGGCCAGCTCCTCGTAGTGGCCGTCGACGAGATCGCCGGTGATCGCGATCGCGTCAGCATTCAGCGCGTTCGCTTTCTCGACCATCCCCTGCACGAAACGGCGGCGGATCGTCGGACCGACGTGCACGTCGCTGAGCTGCACGATCCGGTATCCCTCGAGCTCCGGCGGCAGCTCGTCGATGGCGACGTCGACGCGGCGCACGCGCGGATAGCGGGCCTGCAGTACACCGATGAACGAGAGCGCGCCGGCGGCGCCGAGAATCGTGAGGCTGACGGCACGCGGATCGAGGAGCGGCCAGGTTTGCGCGGAGATCGCCCAGCGCGCGAGGTAATACGCGCCGCGAAGGACGTCGCTGACGACGACCAGCACGAGCATCGTGGAGAAGAGCGCGACGACGAGGTAGCCGGAGACATGGCCGCGGCGCGTGATCATCGGCACGAGCGGCAGGAGCGAGAGCAAGAGCAGCAGCGCCCAGCCCGCGACGGCCGGAAGTCCGGCGGCGGCGACGCCCTCGAGCAGCGGGCGCCCGGCGTACAAAAACACCGAGAACCAGACCGCGGACAGCAGGACTGCGCGCGTGGGAGAGGACGCGGCGATGGCGCGGAGTTTCCTCATGAATTCCCTCAGAACGTCATGCACGCGGTGGACCTTCCAAGTGGAGCGGCGGGCTTTAGCCCGTCGTTGGATTCCGGCGGGCTAAAAGCCCGCCGCTCCACAATGGTCCAGCCCGCCGTGATCTTCATCACCTTTCGTGACAGGCGTTATTTTCTGACTTACATTGGTGCCGAGTCCGTTTCCGCTGCGGCATCCCGCATCCGCAGCGTCCAAAATTTTCTCGGAGGAATCTTCTCGACATGCGTCCACTGACGATGCGGCTGTTGGTTTCGGCGTTACTTCTTTCTCTGGCAGTTCCTGCGGTTGCGGTGAGTTACCTCGTGCCGAGCGACCGCGAGATGATCCAGCGCGCCGACGACATCGTCGTGGCGACGTCCGTGACGTCGACGGTCGAGCGGACGGCGCAGGGCGGAATCGTCACGCGCTACATCCTGCGCATCGAGGATGTGCTCAAAGGCGAGCGGTCGAAGGGCAGCTATCTGCGGTTGACGGAGATCGGCGGGGAGCTCGCTGATCTTTCTTTGTACGTCTCCGGCATGCCCGTGTACGTTCCGGGACGGCGGTATCTCGTGTTCACTGACACGAACGCCGATGGCGAGCCGATGACGTGGGGACTCGAACTGGGGCAGTTCACGCTACAGAAAGACCTCGCTCTTCGCACGACGGAAGGCGGATTCGATCAAAACAATCTCAAGCCGTATCGGGAGGATGCGCGCGACGCGCGCGGGTTTATAAGGTACATCCGCGGGATTGTCGCGCAGCGCATCGATCCAAACCCAACGTACTTTGTGCCCGCGTCCTCCGCGCCTCGCCTAACAGAAAACGGCGTCAGCGCGCAGGCGTTCAATCGTGCGTCGTATCTCGTCGTAGGCCCGCCTCCTCCTCGTTGGCAGGGTGCTCCGACGGCCAGCATTCGCACTGCGTCGGCGCCAACTGGCGGCGCGAATGGCGTAGCTGCAACGCAAGCTGCAATCTTTGCCTGGAACGGCACGCCCGCAACTCCGTCCATCAACTATTCATATTTCGGGCAAGACGACACTGCGACTGCGGGCTTCACCTCGCACGACAGCAAGAACACCGTCCTTTACGGCGACCCTAACAACGAAGTGTGTGGCACGTGCACTCCAGTGGTACTCGCGCGAGGCGGGTATTGGACAAGCAACGCACCATACACGATTGGCGGGGAGAGTTTTAAAACCATTGATGGAGGCATCGATGTCGTTGTTGACGACAGGTCGTGGCCTCAACAGTGTCTACTCAATGTCGTCCTGCTGCACGAAATGGGGCACACGTTCGGCTTCCGCCATGCGAACCAAAACCCCGACGGTTCCACGCCCTGCAACGCCACGCAAAACGACTGCAGCGGCAGCGATCCAGCGATAATGAATTCTGCGGTGAGTTGCAGCACAACGACGCTGCAGCCGTGGGACATCAGGGCAGTCAGCGTCGCGTACGGCGCGGGCCCGACCTGCACGCCCGCCTCCATCAGCGTCCAGCCGCAGGACAAGTCCGTGGTCGCCGGCCAGCCGGCGAACGTCCTCGTCACCGCGGCGGGCGACACGCCGCTCACGTATCAGTGGTTCATCGGCGCGTCGAATACCGACACCTCGAACCCGATCGCGGGACAGACCACCGCCACGCTGACGCACGCGCCGACGCAGACGACGAGCTACTGGGTGCGCGTCAACGGCTGCAACAGCAGCAGCGTCGCCAGCCGCGTCGTGACCGTGACGGTCACCGCGTGCACGCCGCCGTCGATCAACTCGCAGCCGCAGGGCGCGACGATCACGTCCGGCAACTCGGCCACGCTCACCGTCGGCGCCGCGGGCAGCGGGCCGTTCACGTATCAGTGGTACATCGGCACGCCGCAGGACACGTCGTCGCCGATCGGGATCAACAGCAGCTCGATCCAGGTCTTCCCGACAGCGACGACGACGTACTGGGTGCGCGTCACCGGATCGTGCAACCCGGTCGCGAACAGCAGCGCGGCGACCGTCACCGTCCAGGGCAGCACCTGCCCCGACATTACGATCGCGCCGCCGACGGCGAATCCGCAAACGAACGGCACGTTCAACCTCACCGTCAACGCCTCGAGCCAGGGACACCCGCTGACGTATCAGTGGTTCCAGGGCTCCGTCCCCGGCAGCGGCACGCTCGTCAACACCGGCCAGACGATCAACGTCCCCGCGCCGACCGGCCCGATTTCGTATTGGGTGAAAGTCTTCAACGACTGCGGCAAGCAGGCGAACAGCGCCACGGTCGTCACGATCGCGCCGTGCGAGCTCGCGAACATCACCACCGAGCCCGGCGATCAGTCGATCGGCAACGGCGCCTCGGCGACGCTCACCGTCGCCATCACCTCGCCGACGAGCACGACCGTGACGTGGTATCGCGGCCTCGCTCCCGACAAGGCGAACCAGGTCGGCACGGGCCTGACGTTCAACACCGGTCCGCTGACCACGACGACGCAATATTGGGCGAGCGTCACGAACACGTGCGGCGAAAAACTGACGCGCACCGCAACGATCACCGTCGATTCGTGCACCACGCCGCAAATCCAGTCGGTCTCGCCATCATCGGCGACGAAAGACATCGGCAAGAGCGTGACGCTCACCGTCGCCGCGACCGGCACTGCCACGCTGCACTACCAGTGGTACGAAGGCGCGAGCGGCGACGAGTCGAAGCCGGTCGGCACCGACTCGGCGACGTTCACCTCCGGCTCGCTGACCGTCACCACGAAATTCTGGGTGAAAGTCTCGAACGGCTGTGGCAGCGCCAAGAGCAGCACGGTGGACGTCACCGTGATTCACCCGAGACGGCACTCGGTTCGGTCGTGATCCCGGTGTTCGCAGCTTAGTAACGACGCAGCAGAAACCAACCCGTGCCTCCGGCATCGAATAACGTGCGGCCCGAAAGCCGTTATCCGATGCACAGGAGGCACTGCGTTGAAACGCTCTCTCACACTCTGGTCCCTGGTTCTCCTCATCGGCTGCGTGCAATCGCAGTCCGCGCCTCTTCCGGCCGCGAATCAATCCAAGGGAGGATCCAAATCGATGTCGCAGTTCCATAAGCCGTCCGACGCCGAGCTGAAGAAGAATCTCACCGAGCTCCAGTACGAGGTGACGCAGCACGAGGCGACGGAGCCGCCGTTCCGCAACGAATACTGGAACAACCATGAGGCCGGCATTTACGTCGACGTGGTCTCGGGTGAGCCGCTCTTCTCGTCGCTCGACAAGTTCGACTCGGGCACGGGCTGGCCGAGCTTCACCCGTCCGCTCGAGGCGGCAAACGTCACGGAGAAGACCGACCGCAAGCTCTTCATGGCCCGCACCGAGGTGCGCTCGAAGCACGCCGACTCGCATCTCGGCCACGTCTTCGATGACGGCCCCGCGCCGACGGGTCAGCGCTACTGCATGAACTCGGCGTCCATGCGTTTCATCCCGGTCGCGAAGCTCGAGGCCGAGGGCTACGGACAGTACGCGTCGCTCTTCGAGAAGAAGGCGAAAGGCGGCGCCCACCGTGAAGTGGCCACGCTCGCCGGCGGCTGCTTCTGGGGCGTGGAGGACTTGATCCGCAAACTGCCGGGCGTCATCGACACGGAAGTCGGCTACACCGGCGGCAACGTGAAGAACGCCACGTACCAGAATCACGAAGGGCACGCCGAGGCGGTGAAGATCACGTTCGATCCCTCGAAGATCTCGTACGAGCAGATCCTGGAGTTCTTCTTCAAGATGCACAACCCGACGACGCTGAACCAGCAGGGCAACGACATGGGGTCGTCGTATCGCTCGGCGATTTTCTACAACAGCGAGCAGCAGAAGCAGATCGCCGAGCGCGTGAAGCACAAGGTCGACGCCTCGGGGGCGTGGAAGCGTCCCGTGGTGACGGAGATCGTGTCGGCGAAGGAGTGGTGGGACGCCGAGGACTATCACCAGGATTACCTCGTGAAGAACCCGGGCGGATACACCTGCCACTACGTGCGCGACATCTCGTTCGACAACGCGCCCGCCGCGGCAGCGAAGCCTTAACGCGGAACCAACGCCACGATCCGCAGCGGCCCGCCTGAGCCGCGCGCGATCTTCATCGGCAACGCAATGATCCAGGCGCCGCGTGCCGGGAGCTTTTCGAGATGGGCAACGTTCTCGAAACCCGGCACGTCGGCGCCGTTTGCGATCTGGTGGACGATGAAATCCTTCGACTGCCCGTAATCGATGCTCGCCGTGTCGATGCCGATCGCGGCGACGCGGCGCTCGTTCACCAGCAGCTTCGCCGCGTCCGCGCCGTACGACGGGAAATGCAGCTTGTCGGTGGCGCCGGGCGTGTCGTCACCAAAATACGCCTTGCGATCGGGCCAGCGGCTTCCCCAGCCGGTGCGCAGCAGAAAAATTGTTCCGGGGGCGATCGGGCCGTGCTGCTGCTCCCACGCGCGCACGTCTTCAGGCGTCAATCGATAGTCCGCATCGGCTGCCGTTTTCGCTGAGATGTCGATGACGACGGCCGGCGCGATGAGCTGCGTGAGCGGAATCTGATCGGCGGTGCGCTTGCCCGCGGCGAAGTGAATCGGCGCGTCGAGATGCGTGCCTCCGTGCTCCGGCGTGCAGAGCAGGTTCGACGAATAGAACCAGCCGCCGGGCGTCGGGCCGTAGGCGAGCTGCTTCAGCTCGAACGCGGAAGGAGAGCTCGGCCAGTAGAGCGTCTTCTCGTCGAACGCCCACGAGAGATCGATCGCCTCGGAGTGCTCGACGTCGATGAGCGGCCGCGACGTCGTGCAGGCGCAGAACGCAAGGAGCAGCAGGAAACGGCGCATGCGCGGATTCTACGTACAATGCCGCCCATGGGTCAGCGAAAGACGATCTGGTTCGCCATCGTGATGAGCACCTTTGTCTACGCGATCGTCGTGTATTCGCTGTCGCGCTCCTGGCCGCGGCCGGGGCCGTTCGGAACGGCGGTGCAGCAGCAAATCGTCCTCGGCCTGTACGCCGCCGTGGTGGCGGTGTTCTTCGCCGCGCTGATCCTCCCGAGCCGGATCGAGCATCATCGCCAGCGCTTCATCGTGCGGATCTCGCTCTTCGAATCGTGCGCGATCCTCGGCCTGCTGGTCGCGTTCCTCACGCACGACTGGCGCCTGTTCATCGCGCCGTTCGTGCTGTCGCTGATGGGCCTCATGACGAGCTATCCGTCGGACGTGGAGTGAACAGCAGCACGTCGCGGCTGAACGTCACGTCCATCGATTCCTCGATCCGCCTCCTGCGATACGACGCCGCCATCACGTCGTGCACCGCGTCGCGGTCGAGGTGCGCCACGTGCCGCACGTGGACGTGCCGCTCGAACGCAAAGTGCGGCGCGAACAGCTCGATCGTGCGCTCCGCGCGATCGCGCTCGGCGCTGCGCAACTCGATCAGATCGTCCGCGCCGGCGATGGCGACGAGCAGCTTCCCGTCGCGCTTCAACACGCGATGAAACTCCTCCGGCAGCAGCCGCGAGGTGATCGACGTGACGGCGTCGAACGAGCGATCTTCGTACGGGATGAAGCGATCGGCGTTCGCGACGACCCACGTGCAATCGCGATCGCGGCGCGCGGCGAGATCGATCGCGGCCGCGGAGAGATCGACGCCGTGGGCTTCGACGCCGTACGCGCGGCGGAAGGCGGCGAGATGATGTCCTTCGCCGCAGCCGACGTCGAGCAACGCGTCGCCTGGCGCGAGCGGCAGCGCCTCCACGATCGCACGTACGAGCGGCTCGGCATGGCCGGCATCGAAGAACCTCCGTCGCGCCGCCACCGCCTCGGAACTGTCGCCGGGATTGCGCGAGCGCCGGTCCTGCGGCTGCAGCAGATTCACGTAGCCGCTGCGGGCGACGTCGAAGACGTGATGGTTCGCGCAGACGAACGAGCGCTCCCGTTTTTCGAGAGGCAGACGGCAGCCGCGCACGGGACAGATCACGCGCATACTATGAACCCGTGCAGCGATCGTCCCGCCGCCTCTCCGCGCTCATCGCCGGGCTCATCGCCTTTCTCATCTTCACGTCGCTTCTCTATCAGATCGGCATGGGCCGGCTCGAGGGAAAACCGCGCTCGTTCTGGCAGTCGTTCGAATGGGCCGCGGAGACGCTGAGCACGACCGGCTACGGCGCGGACGCGAAGTGGTCGCATCCGCTGATGGTCGTCCTCGTGGTCGTCGTGCAATTCGCCGGCGTTTTTCTCGTCTTCCTCATCATCCCGATTTTCCTCGTGCCGTTTCTCGAAGAGCGCTTCGAGGAGCGTGTGCCGCGCGCGGCGGACGCGAAGCTCGCCAATCACGTCGTGGTCTGGCGCTTCGGACCCGCGGTCGAGACACTGCTGCAGCGGCTCCGCAACAACAACGTCCCCTCCCTCGTCGTCGAAGTCGACGAGGCGCAGGCGCGCGCGGTGATGGAGAGCAAGCAGCCGGTGGTCTTCACGCGCAACGAAGAAGACGCGCTCGACGTCTGCCGCATCGAGCAGGCCCGGGCCATCGTCGCGAACGGGCGCGATCAGGAGAACGCGGCGCTGATCCTGCGCGCGCGGCAGATGGGGTTCAGCGGCGAGATCTACGCGTTCGTCGAAGATCCGTCGCACCGCAAGCCGATGGAGCTGTCCGGCGCGACGGCCGTGTACACGCCGCGGCACATCATCGCCGCCGCCCTCGCGGCCCATGCGAGCGATCGAATCAGCCCGCGGCTGCCCGGCCTCGATCAGGTGGAGGGCGTGATCCGCCGCGAGCTGCGCATTACCGCGGCGAGCGCGTTGTGCGGCCGCACGCTCGCCGAGGCGAAGCTGCCGGCGTCGATCGCCGGCATCTGGAATCGAAGCAAGCTGCGCACGGCGGCGGACACGATGATCGAGTCGCACTGCGTGCTGGAGCTGGTCGGCGACGCGGATGCGCTGGAAGAAGCGGCGCGCATCGCCGGAGCGAAGCTGCTGCGGAACAGCGGACCGTATCTCGTGGGCGGATTCGGCGAAGTGGGACGCAAGGTGCACGAACTGCTGACGGACGTCGAAGAAGAAGTGCGCGTGATCGAGCGCGCGCCCGGCGCAAACGTCGATGTGGTCGGCGACGTGCTCGACTCGTACGTGCTGATGCGCGCCGGCCTCGCCGAGGCGCGCGCGCTCGTGCTCGCACTCGACAGCGACGACTCGACGCTCTTCGCGACGGTCATCGCCCGCGACCTCGCCGACGACGTGCCGATCATCGCCCGCGTGAATCACGCCCGCAACGTCGAGAACATCCATCGCGCCGGCGCCGACTTTGCGCTCTCGATCTCCGACATTTCCGGCGAGATGCTCTCCTCCCGTCTCCTCGGCCGGCAGGCGCGCGTGCGCGAAGAGCACCGCCGCGTCACGCATACCGGCGGCGCGTGGTGCATCACGGATTCGGAAGGACGGGCGATCGCGCGGTTGGAGTAGCGCGCCCTACCCGCCCGAATACCGGAAGCGCGAGACCTCGCTCTCGAAATCGCGTCCGCTGCGCACGAGGTCCTGCAGCGTGTCGTTGAAGTCGCGGGCCATGGCGTCGTTTTTCTGGGCGATGTCGAGCATGGTGCGGGAGGCGTCGGCGATGCGGTCGGTTTCTTCGAGCTGGCGCTCGAGGAGATCGCGCATCGCCCGCGCGTCGGCGGCGATTTTCTCGAGCGCGGTGGTGATGCCGCGGCCGGCGGTCGATTGCTCCTGCGTCGCGTTTTTCACCTGCGCGGCGATGTCGCGGACGCGCTCCGATTCCTGGGCCATCAGCTGCGCCCCGCGGGCCTGTTCGCGCGTGGCGCGGTTGATCTCGGAGATGTGATCGGACATCCGCGACGTGACTTCGTGCAGCCGCCGGCTGGCCTGGGTCTGCTCTTCGAGCGCGCGCGTGATGCGCATCGCCATTTCGTACGAGCCCGTCGCGCTGTCGACGATCTTCGCCAGCGACGCGGCGGCGTCCTTGGCCAGCCGCACGTTGTCCGTCACCTTGGCCACGCCTTCGTGCATCTTCTGCACGGCCTGGCGCGAGCCGCCCTGCACGGCTTTGATGATGGTTCCGATCTCTTTCGTCGAGCCGCGCGTGCGCTCCGCGAGCTCGCGGATCTCGTCGGCGACGACCGTGAATCCGGCGCCCTGCTCGCCTGCCTGCGCGGCGATGATCGCGGCGTTCAGCGAGAGCAGGTTCGTGCGGTTCGCCACTTCTTCGATGACGGTGAGGATCTGGCTGATCTGGCCGACGCTGCGCTGCAGCTCGTCGATCGTCTTGGCGGTGCTCATCGTCAGCTCGTGCGTGGCGTTGATGCCGTCCACGGTGCGGTTCACCGCTTCGCCGCCGCCGCGCGCATCCTCGCGCACCTGCTGCGCGATGTCGGCGGTCGAGCGCGAGGTCGTGAGCAGCTCGCCGGCCGTCGAATCCATCTGCGACACGAACGAAAGCACTTCCTCGCCGATGCTGGCGAGGACGTCGGTGCGCTTCGACATCTCGTTCATCGACGCGTTCATCTCCGTCGTCGAGGACGACGTCTTCTCCACCGACTGGAAGAGGTAGTCCATGCTCCGCGCGACTTCCTCGGCCGAGGCCTGGAGCTCGAGCGCGCGGCTCGACGCGTCCTGCGTGAGCTCGGTGACGGTGTCGGCGGCGCCGAGGACGCTGCCAATGCCGCCGCGCACGTTCTCCAGCGCCAGCGAGGAGTTTTCAGTCAGCTCGCTTTGATCGCGCGAGCGGACGAGGAGGAGGCCCGTGCCGTCGGTGATCACGCGGACGCCGTCCGTGATCGTCGAGCCGCTGCCGCCGACGCGGCCGAGGAGGCCGCGCAGGTTCGAGCGCGTCTCCGCGAGGCTGTCGGCGAGCTGGCCGACTTCGTCGTCCGCGAACACCTGCGGCGCGACGTCGAAGTTGCCCTGCGCCATCTCGCGCGCCAACCGCCGCATCTCGTGCAGCGGAACCGTAACGTCGCGCGACAGCACCCACGTCGCGGCGGCGAAGGCGATCGTCGTGAGGAGGCCGATGACGATCGTGTAGAACGTGATCTGCATCGGGATGTTCTGGTACGGCGTCCAGGGAATGGCCAGGACGAGGATCGAGCCGTTGCGCAGCTGTGCGAATCTGCTGACGTGCGGGCCGATGAAGGCCGTGCTGTCGCCGGTGCGGATGCGGGAAATGGCCGCGACTTCGCCGGCGTCGAGCGGCTCCTTGTCTTTCTGCGTGATCAGCTTCCCGTTCTTGTCGATCACGTGCAGCGAGTACTCGCTCGGCAGGTAGATGCGCAGCGTGTCGAGCGCGCTGGCGTCGACGGTGGCCAGGATGTTCGCGCTGTCAAAGACGCGCTGGAAGCGGTCGGCCTCGGTGGTGACGGCGAGCGTCTCGAGGGTCGTGGAGACGCGCGAGGAGACGAGGAGGATCAGCGCCGCGGCGGCGATGGTGAATGCGCCGATGAAGACCACGGCGATCTTCTTGCCGAGGGACAGCTCGCGGCCGACGTAATGCACGCGCGAGTCGCCCGCGGCTTCGAGGAGGCGATGCTTGCCCATCGCGTAGCCCCACACGATCGACGGGAACGCGGCGATGAGCGCGGCCACGAGAAAGTACGCAAGGCCGAGGGCGTTGCGCATGAAGATGAGCGTGGCGATGAGCGCGAAGACGATGCCGCCCGCGCCCCACAGCAGCAGCGACAGGTTCGTCGTCTTCTCGAGGCACGCCGACATCGGCCGCGAGAGGTCGCCCCGCGATTCCCTCGCCCGCTCCACCGCCTCCGCGTACGGACGGATGCTCGTCGCGAAGACCACGCAGCCGATCGCGTACGTGACGGCGAGCATCGCCGCCAACGCCAGGCCGGTGGTCCACGTCAGCTGCACGACTTGCGATAGGAAAAGCAGCGCCGGTGGAATGCTGATCGCCAGCGGCGGTAACAGCAGCCACGCGAGGTATCGGCGGGTGAATGACATAGGGATGTAGCGGATTATACGGTCACGGTGAATTTACAAAGTTTACTTGACGCCCGCCGCTGTTAGGCGTGTAGTGCGGCGCAAGTGAATCGTCCAAAAGAGCGGCGCCGGTATGGGCGCATCCGGCTCGATGAATTTATGCCCGGCCGTTTCGGCGCGGCGCGCGTGCATGTGTTCGAGCTGTCGGTGACCGGGTTCATGATCGCGCACGAGCGGCGCTACGCGCCGGGCGAGGTCGATCACCTCGTCGTCGAGTGGAACGGCACGTCGATCGATCTCGTCTGCCGCCTCGTGCGCTCGGTGCTGTGGCGACTATCCAAGACCTCCGCCGAG
This sequence comes from Thermoanaerobaculia bacterium, assembly GCA_035248585.1. GTDB lineage: Bacteria > Acidobacteriota > Thermoanaerobaculia > Gp7-AA8 > Gp7-AA8 > QHVT01. Next base: position 2,735 of record DATFHJ010000089.1, on the reverse strand, counting down.
AAGAGCATCTATCACTCCGGCCTGCAGATCATCGAGTCGGTCGGCGAGTCGTATCACCGGCTGCGCGGTCTCGTCGCCGAGCGCATCATCCGCGCGCTGGAAGAGCAGAAGGCGAACGCGCGCGGCATCCCGCCGCTGGCCGCGTACATGTACCAGCCGGGGAAAGGCGAAGTGTTCCGGCGCTGCGAGCTCGTCGACGGCGTGTGGCGCCGCACCGAGACCGCGCGTCGCGAGCAGCCGTCGAATGGCTTCACGGTGTCGGCGGAGGTCGATCCCGAGCACCTGGAGATGCTGTGCCGGACGTGGGAGAGGACGACGGCGGAGGGACGACGGCTGACGCAGATGCTGGCCGCGCTGTCGATCAGTCCGGCCGAGGGGATTCCGACGCGGCGCTACATGCCGTGAGCGCCGGCGCGTATTCTCCTCCAATGGAACTGATCGACGTGCTCACCCCTGACGGCGCCCGCACCGGCACGCGTAAGCCAAAAGCGGAGGTGCATCGCGACGGCGACTGGCATCGCGCGGCGCACCTCTGGATCGTGCAGCGCGACGGGCGCCTGCTCCTGCAGCGGCGCTCATCCCTGAAAGAAAACTGGCCGGGGCTGTGGGACATCTCGGTGGCGGGCCATGTTTCTGCGGGCGAGGAGCCGGAAGCCGCCGCGGTCCGCGAGGCCGGTGAGGAGCTCGGTCTCGCCGTCAACCGCGACGACTTCCTGCACATCGGTACGACTCGGGAGCAGTACGTGTTGAACGGCGGCGCGTATCTCGACAACGAATTCCAGGAGATTTTCGTCCTCACGCGCGACGTCGACCTCGGCGCGCTCGTCCTCGACCCGAACGAGGTCGAAGCCGTCGCGTTCGCCGCCCCGGACGAGCTCGCCCGGTTCGACCTCGTCCCGCACGCCGAGGAATACGCGCTCCTTCGGCGCTATTTGCAGTCATGTTAACCTCCCGCGCACACGAACATGTCCTGGTGGATCTGGGTTCTCGCAGGTCTCGCACTCCTGGCCGCTGAATTCGTCTCGACGACGATGCACATCGGCTTTTTCGCCATCGGCGCGCTCTTCGTGGCGCTACTGGTCGGCGTAGGAGTCGAGCTGCCCCTTTGGGGACAGGTGGCGATCTTCACGATCGTCTCCGTGCTGGCCTTCGTGTTCGTGCGCCCGATCCTCGTCCGCAAGCTCAAGCTCGACTTCAAGCCGCAGGTGGACACGATGGTGGGAGAGCAGGCCCGGGCGATGGACGACATCGACGTCGCGGGACTCGGCAAAGCGGAATTCAGAGGCTCGACCTGGAGCGCGCGCAACGTCGGAGAAACGGCATTGGCGCGCGGCCAGCGCTGCGTCGTGGCCGGCCTCGAAGGTCTCGTCATTCACGTCAAGGCATCGTAATCAACCAAAGGGGAAATCATGACTGGTCAACTGATTGTCTTTCTCGTCCTCGCCGTCTTCGCGATGTTCATCATCTCGAAGATCATCCGTGTCGTTCCGCAGCAGCAGGCCTGGGTCGTGGAGCGCCTCGGGAAGTACAACGAGACTCTCGGCGCCGGCATGCACATCCTCTTTCCCATCCTCGACGTCGTCCGCTACAAGCACTCGTTGAAGGAGATCGCGCTCGACGTGCCGGAGCAGGTCTGCATCACCAAGGACAACGTGCAGGTCGCCGTCGACGGCGTGCTGTACTTCAAGATCCTCAACCCGGAGCGCGCGTCGTACGGCATCTCCGACTACACGTACGCGATCTCGCAGCTCGCGCAGACGAACCTCCGCAGCGAGATGGGCAAGATCGATCTCGACCGCACCTTCGAAGAGCGGACGAACATCAACACGCAGGTGGTGCAGGAAGTCGACAAGGCCTCGGAAGCATGGGGCGTGAAGGTGCTGCGCTACGAGATCAAGAACATCACCCCGCCGAAGGACGTCCTCGCGGCGATGGAAAAGCAGATGCGCGCCGAGCGCGAGAAGCGCGCCGTCATCCTGCAGTCGGAAGGCGAGCGCGACGCGGCCATCAACTCCGCCGAGGGACACAAGCAGCAGCTCATCAAAAACTCGGAAGCGAAGCGGCAGTCGCAGATCAACGAGGCCGAGGGCCAGGCCCAGGCCACGCTGGCGATCGCCACCGCGACCGCGGAAGGCATCCGTAAAGTGGCGGAGACGATCAAGATGCCGGGCGGCTTCGAGGCCATGCAGCTGCGCCTCGCGGAGCAGTACATCGAGTCGTTCGGCAACCTCGCCAAGAGCGGCACCTCGATGATCGTGCCGGCTAACCTGTCGGACGTGACGTCGATGCTGCAGATGGCGATGCGGGCCATCAAGCCGCAGCCGCCGGAGCCGAAGTTGCCGGTGCGGCCGACGGTGTAGAGAGCGCTTGCGTTTTTGCGCCAGAGATGCATAATGCCGTCCCTATGCCCATGAAGAGAAAACTCGCCACCCGAGTCAGACTCTCTGTCGGAGGCTGATCCACCTGAGCCGCGCGCGCTACCATGCGCGCGCGGCATGCCTCCTCGCTTTCGCGCACTCGCCCTGGTCGCCCTCGCCGAGCTGTTGGCGATGGGACTCTGGTTCGGAGTCTCCGCGGTGGCGCCGCAGATCGCAGCGGAGTGGAAACTCGACTCCGCCACCACGGCCTGGCTCACGCTCGCGGTCCAGCTCGGCTTCGTCGCCGGCACGCTCCTCAGCGCGACGCTGAATCTCCCCGACATCATCCGCGTCCGCTATCTCTTCGCGCAGTGCGCG
>DATFHJ010000088.1:0-8937 GCA_035248585.1 Thermoanaerobaculia bacterium | reverse complement strand
CTCGACGCGCATTGCACGCGCGCCTCGCGCAGCGCGCGGCAGGCCCTCGAGCTGCTGGAAATGCAGCGCAATGCGATGCTGATGTTTACCAGCTGCGGCTGGTTCTTCAGCGACATCTCCGGCATCGAGACGGTACAGGTGCTGCACTACGCCGGCCGTGCGATTCAACTCGCGGAGCGCGTCTCCGGAATCGACCTGGAGCGCCCGTTCATGGAGCGCATCGCCTCCGCGCGCAGCAATCATCCGGAGCGCGGCACCGCGCGCGACATTTACGAGCGCGAAGTCATCCCGGCGCGGCTCGATCTCGCCCGCGTCGCGGCGCACTACGCGGTGCTGTCACTGTTCGATTCGTTCGACGACGACGCGCGCGTCTACTGCTATGACGTGCATCGCCACGACTTCCAGATTCACAAGGCCGGCCGCGCGCGGCTCGCGATCGGGTCGATCGAGGTGCGCTCGATCGTGACGCGCGAGTCCGAGCGTTTCGAGCTGGCCGTTCTCCACCTCGGCGAAACGGAGCTGACCGGCGGCGTACGAGTCGTGCGCTCCGAGAGCGACTACGACGAAGTCCGCGCGCAGCTCGCCGAGGCCATGGAGCCGGGCGGGATTCCAGCGATCATCCGCCTGCTCGATCAGCGATTCGGACGCATTCCGATCTCGCTCCGCTCGCTGTTTCGCGACGAGCAGAGGCGCATCCTGCACGAGCTGCTCAACGCCACGCTCGAGGAGGCGGAGTCGACGTTCCGCCAGCTGCACGAGCGCTACGATCCGCTGATGCGCTTCCACGCGCGCCTCGGCATTCCCGTTCCGAAGGTGCTGCAGACCGCGGCGGAGTTCGATCTCAATCTGCAGTTGCGACGCACGCTCGCCGAGGACGGAGTGCCGGTGGCGGAGCTCGAAGCGAGGCTGCGGGAGGCCAGCGACGAAGGCGTCACGCTCGACGAAACGACGCTGCTCGCGTTCAAGCACGCCATCGAGCGCGCCGCGGACCGGCTTCAGGAACAGCCGGAAGATCTCGATCGATTGGAGCTCTTCGACACGCTGGCCGGCAGCGTGCGCGAGTTCCGCCTCGCGGTCGATTTGCGCCGCGCGCAAAACCGCTACTACCGCATGCTGCACACCGCGCGGCCCGCGATCACCGCGCCGCGCTGGCTCGAGCTGTTCGATTCTCTGGGGGAGAAGCTGCAGTTCGAGCACTGACGATGCACACGTCGACCCACACCACGAGCGAGCATCGCGCGGCCGGTATCCTCCTCCATCCGACCTCGCTGCCCGGCCGCTCCGGCATCGGCGAGCTCGGCGACGAGCTGTTTCGCTTTCTCGACTGGGCCGCCGGCGCCGGCATGCGCCTCTGGCAGGTGCTGCCGCTCAATCCGCCCGGCTACGGAAATTCGCCGTACGGATGCGTGTCGTCGTTCGCCGGGAATCCGCTGCTGATCTCTCTGCCGTCGGAAGACGTTCCGGCATTCGATGACGATCACGTCGAATTCGAGCGCGTCGCGGCGCTCAAGTACCAGCTGCTGCGCGACGCGTGGAAGCGGTTCGAAGATGATGCCGCGCTCGATGCGTTCATCGACGAGCATCGCGAATGGCTCGACGACTACGCGCTCTTCATGGCCCTCAAGAAAAACGCCGGCGGCGCGCCGTGGTGGGATTGGGATCGCAAGCTGGTGCGCCGCGAGCCGGCCGCGCTCAAACGGGCTCGGGAAAAGTACGCGGACGATGTCCGCTTCTGGCAGTTCGTCCAGTTCCTGTTCTTCCGCCAGTGGTCGGCGGTGCGCGAGGCGGCGCACGCGCGCGGCATCCGCATCATCGGCGACGTGCCGATCTACGTCGCCTGTGACAGCGCGGACGTGTGGGGACATCGCGAGCTGTTCGCAATCGACGAGCGCGGACATCCGACGTTCGTCGCCGGCGTGCCGCCCGATTACTTCAGCGAGACCGGGCAGCGCTGGGGCAATCCGCTCTATCGCTGGGAGGCGATGCGCGAGGACGGGTTCCGCTGGTGGATCTCGCGCGTGCGCACAAACCTCCGCTTCGCGGACATCCTGCGCCTCGACCACTTCCGCGGCTTCGTCGCGTATTGGGAGATCCCGGCGAACGAGCCGACCGCGGTGCACGGGCAATGGAGGCCGGGACCCGGCATCGCGTTGTTCCACGCGATGCGCGACGCGCTCGGCGAGCTGCCGCTGATCGCCGAAGACCTCGGCCACATCACGCCGGACGTCCACGAGCTTCGACGCGCGACCGGCCTGCCGGGCATGCGCATCCTGCAGTTCGGATTCGCGCAGAACGACAGCCCGCATCTTCCCCATCGCTACGAGCCGCACACCGTGGCCTACACCGGCACGCACGACAACGACACCGCGCGCGGCTGGTACGCGACCGCGTCTGCCGAGGAGTGCGAAGCCGCGAGTGCCTACCTCGGCTGCGACAGCGACAGCGTGTCGCAGTGCCTGATCCGCGCCGCGTACACGTCCGTCGCGAAGATGGCGATCGTGCCGGCGCAGGACATCCTCGACCTCGGCAGCGAAGCGCGCATGAACCGCCCCGGCGCCGGCCACGGCAACTGGGCCTGGCGCCTCCGCCCCGGCGCGCTCACGCGCGAGCACGCGGAGAACCTGCGGCGGCTGGCCGCGCTTACCGGCCGCCTCTAGTCGCGATACAACGGCGACCAGCCGTCGTGATTCGCGAAGAGGCGCATGCAGCGGATGTGCTTCTGCCCGGTGAGATAGAAGCGGTGATACGTGCGCGCGGGGATGACGATCATGTCGCCCGGCGTCACCTCGATGCGCACCCACTCGTCCGTGCCGTCGCGCACGTCGAAGATGCCCTCGCCTTCGACGACGAACCGCACTTCATCCTCGGTGTGGTAATGCTCGCGATCGAATTTCGCGCAGATGGCGTCGAGGTTCGGCGTGTCGGGCTTCAGCTCGATGAAGTCCTGATCGACGTAGCCATGCTGCGCGCACACCGACGCGACGAGCGCCGCGCGCTGCGCCTCGTCTTCCGGAACCGCCCACGACAGAATGCCGCGCCGCGCCAGTTCGTCAGGTGTCACCGCGGATTCCGGCTGCTCGAATCGATACGCTCGCATGTTCGGTCTCCTGCGTCGTCGGAATGCCGAGCCGCCGCATCTCCACCGCGGCCCGGAACAGGTAGTCATAACACTCGGCCTGCGTCTTCGCGCGGATCCAATCCGCGCCCCAGACATACACGCCGTGCCGCCGCACCAGCACCGCCTGCGTCGCCGGATACGCGACGATGGCCGCCTCGAGCGCATCCGCGAGATCGCACTCGCGCGCCGTGTTCTCGATGATCGGCACGACGAGGCGATCGTGATACTGCATCCCCTCGATGCCCTTGATCATCTCCAGATGGCTGACCGAAAACTCGGTGCCGAAGAGCAGCGTTGCCATCACCGCATGCGTCGAATGCGTGTGAATCACCGCCCCCGCGCCGCGAAGCTGGATGGCCTTCAGAAACAACGAGCTGCACTCCGATGGCCGCAACGCCGGATTCTCCGGCCGCTCGATCACCGAGCCGTCGAGCCCGATGACAAACATGTCCTCCGGCCGCATCCGCTCCTTCTGCACCCCGCTCGGCGCGACGATCACCCGCTCCCCCTCGCGGATGCAGATGCCTCCGCCCGTGCCGCTCACCCAGCCGAGGTCGTAAAAGGAGCGGGCGAGGTCGCAGATGAGGGAACGGGGGTCGGGGGTGGTCACGTGTCTATTTTAGATCCGTGGACCGGCGAAGAGCTTTTTCAAGGAAAGCGAGAAGCCCGGTAAGAGAGGCGACCGGATGTCGCCACCGACGATGATTCGCTCGAACTTCGGGCCGCTGAGGCGGAGGATACGCACCGAGTCGTCCTCGGGGTCCACGATCCAGTACTCCTCTACACCGTGTTGTTCGTAAGCCCGTCGCTTCTTGATCTGATCTTTTCGGCGCGTCCCCGGTGAAAGAACCTCAATGGCGATATCAGGAACGCCACGCACGTTCGCTTTAGTGAGAACGTTCATTCGCTCCGCGCTGATGAACAGGATGTCGGGTTGCACAATATTTTTGGGGGACATCACCACATCGAACGGTGCCACGAAAACCAGGCCCATCTTGTGCGTCTCGACAAAAGTCGTCAGAGAGACAAAGAGCTTCCCCAGCACCCACTGGTGCTTCATGTTCGGCGAAGGATTCACGTAAAGCTCTCCGTCGATGATCTCGTAGCGCTTGCCGTCATCGGGCAAATTGACGTAGTCGTCGTACGTCAGCTTTCTCGCCGTTGCGGTGCTCATACGAAGATTCTACCCCCTCTCAAACACCCCCACCGGAAACGACCCCAATAGATTCCGCAGCGGCAGCGGCGCTCCTTCGACGACCTCCTCCGTAAACACGTTCCGCCACCGTCCGGAGACGGCGAGAGCGTGATCACGCCACACGTCGCCGAGCGGGAGTTTTGGCGGTTTCACGAGCTGCGTCGTCAACCGCGGCACCACGACGAGCAGGTCATCGCCGCGGAGAAACGCGACAGCGTTTGAAGTGCCGGTGTCGATCGCGCGATACGGAGCAGCAGCGTGGCGCGCGCGAACGGCGAGCGAGCGCGCGGTCACGAACAGCTTGATACTGCCGTCGTCCCAGTCATACGACGGGAGGCGGTGGAGCGCGTCAGCGCGATGGGGGTAATCGACGGGGCGGCGGTTGTCGGGATCGACGAGGCTGAAGTCCCAGAGCTCGGTGCCCTGGTAGAAATCGGGGATGCCGGGGGAGAAGATTTTCAGGACGACTTGCGCGAGGGAGTTCAGGAGGCCGTGAAAGGCGATGCGGCGATGAAAGCGCAGGAACGACTTCATGAATGGCTCGTCATCGAGCAGTCGCGCGGCAAACTCTTTGAGCGACGATTCGTACTCGAGGTTCGGCGAGAGCCAGCTGGTGTGCGTCTTCGCCTCGCGCGCGGCTTTTTCGACGTACGCCGTCAGGCGATCGGCGTCGATCGGCCAGGCGCCGATCAGCGTCTGGTAGATCAGGAGCTGTTCGTTCGACGCGCACTTCCACCTCTTCAGCGCGCGCTGCCACTCGTCCGGGATCTCCGACAGGACATTGATCCGCGCGCGCACATCCTCGGCGCGTTTGGTGTCGTGCGTCGACGTCGCGTTCATCGTGTGCGGCCAGTCGCGCGCGATCCGTTCGTTGCGCGCGTGGAGCTCGGCCACGGGATCGGCGGAAATGCGCCCCGGCTCGCCGCCCACTTCGTTCAGCGAGACGAGACGGTTGTAGTTGTAAAAGGCCGTGTCCTCCACGCCCTTCGCCATCACCCGCGGCGTGAACTGCTGCCAGCGCATGACGAAGCCGGCCGCGGACGGCACTTCGAGATGCAGCACGCGGCGCACGAATTTGAAGACGCGCTCTTCGAGCGACGAGCGGCGCTGGGCTTCTGCGATTGCACGGCCGAGGATCTCGCGGTCCCAGTCCGAGATCTCGTCGGCGCGGATGTACGTGCGATAGACGGGCATGCACGCCGTGATCTCGACGAGCGCGGCGAGCAGCTCGCTCGGCGCGAAGTCGCGCGCGTTGCGGTCGGTGGCGGCGAGCGTGCCGAGGACTGTGCCGAGCGCGCGCATCTCGCCGGAGAACAGCTGATCGATGACCTGCTTTTTGCGCTCATACACGAGGTCGTCGAACGCGGACGACGGCAATTGCGCGAGTCCGTCGGGATCGACGAACACGCGATTGACGGTGTCGAGAAAGTCGTAGCCCGTCGTTCCCGCCACCGGCCAGGACGCGGGCAGCGTTTCGTCCGGCGCGAGGATCTTCTCGACGACGACGTACATCGGCTCGCCGAGGCGGTGTTGCAGGCGCGTGAGATATCCGGCCGGATCGTGCAGGCCGTCGATGTGATCGGCGCGCAGCCCGGTCACTTTCCCCTCGGCGATGAGATCGAGGATGCGCCGGTTGCGCGCCTCGAACACCTCGGGATTCTCGACGCGAACGCCGACGAGGTCGGTGACGTCGAAAAACCGCCGGTAGTTGATCGTCTCGCTGGCGATGCGCCAGTACGCGAGCCGGTACCACTGCGCGGAGAGCAGCGCATCGAGGCGATCGGCGTCTTCGTTGATCTGCCACATCGCGCCATCCAGCGCGCTGCGAAACTCGTCCGACTGCTCGTAAATCCGCAGCAGCGTTTCCTTCAGGAACTTGCTGTTCGTGACGACGGTTTCGTCCTGCGCGAGATCGCGCAGCTCGACGCCCGCGCCTTCCGCCGGCACGGCCTCGACGCACTCCCGAAGAATCAACGGATACGACTGCGGCGAGAGCGGCAATCGTTTGTCGTAGTACGAAAAGAAGAATCCCTCGGCGTCGAAGCCGAGGCGGATTTCTTTCGCATCGAGCGCCTCGCCGTACGGACGGCCGAGGATCGGCAGCAGGACTTTGTCGTCCCGCCAGTCGATGTCGAAGTAGTTCACGTAGCGCGACTGCGGGCCATTCTCGAGAAGGCTCGTCCACCACGGATTCTCATGGCTGACGGCCATGTGATTCGGGACGATGTCGAGCACGAGCCCCATCCCGTGCCGGGCCAGCTCGGCGCACAGCTCCGCGAACTCCTCCTCGGTGCCGAGCTCCGGGTTGAGCAGGTTCGCGTCGACGGTGTCGTAGCCGTGCGTGCTGCCCTTGCGCGCGCGGAGGATCGGCGAGGCGTAGATGTCGGTGATGCCGAGGGCGGCGAGGTACGGGACGATTTTCCGCGCGTCGGCGAACGTGAACTGCGCGTTGAACTGCAGGCGATAGGTGGCGATGGGCGCTCGAAACACTGCTGTGTGAACGAAGTGCAACGTCAGTGCCGGAGGCCGCGGATCAGCGAGAACGATCCGTGGTATACAGCGTATACGTCTACAGCGTATACATGAGCGAGCCGCGAAAGAAGATTCTCGTCGCCGCGACGCGCCGCGCGCGCGAGGGCGGCGAGGTGTCGATGCGCAGCATCGCCACGGAGCTGAACGTCACGCCGATGTCGATCTACCGGCACTTCCACGACAAGGAAGCGCTGCTGGAGACGATCGTCGAGACCGGATTCGGCATCCTCACCGAGCACCTGCAGCGGCGTACGAGCAGGAGCCGCCGCGTCCTCGGCGTGATGAGCCACTTCCTCGACTTCGCGCTCGCGGAGCCGCGGCTGTACGAGCTGATGTTCCTCCAGCGCCGCGCGAAAACGCGCATCTATCCCACCGACTTTGCCGCGCATCGCTCGGCGTCCTTTGATGTGCTGCGCAAGGCCGTGATCGAAGAAATGGCGGACGGGCGCATGCGCCGGGACGACGAGCTCGAAGTTACGCTCACGGTCTGGTCCCACGCCCACGGCTTGATCTCCATGTACACGCTGGGCCGTTTCGGCGACGACGAGGCGGCGTTCCGAAAACTCTACAACCGCGTCCTGCGCCGCCTCCTGCGCGGCCTCGCACATCCGGGAGGAACTCGATGAAACGCGCTCTCTTCGCCCTGCTCGTGCTGCTCGCTTCCCTCTCCGCATTCGCCGCCGACGTGCGGGTGATGAAGCTCGACTCGAAGGCGCTGGCCGGCAATCTCACCGGCGATCCCGCGACGCAGTCGTTCGCGGTCTATCTGCCGCCCGGCTACGAGTCCTCCACGGCGCGCTATCCGGTCGTCTTTCTGCTGCACGGCATCGCCGACAGCTACGAAGTCTGGACCGACGCCTGGAAGATCCCGCAGCTGCTCGACCGGCTCATCGTCGCGAAGACGATCGAGCCGATGATCGTGGTGATGCCGAACGCGGGCAACCGCTTCCTCGGCAGCTACTACATCAACTCGCCCGTGACCGGCCGCTGGAGCGACTACATCGCCGACGAGTTGGTGAAGCTCATCGACGGGACGTATCGCACGATCGCCAAGCCGGAATCGCGCGGCGTCGTCGGACACTCGATGGGAGGCTACGGCGCGATCCGCTTCGGCATGGAGCGCCCCGACGTCTTTCGCTCCGTTTACGCCATGAGCCCCTGCTGTCTCGACACCGTCGAAGACATCGGCTGGGGCAACTATCAATCGTGGATGACGTTCCTCGGATTCAAGTCATACGAGGACGCGGACGCGGCGCTGCAGAAGGGCGACTTCTATCCTGTCGCGATTCTCTCGCTCCTGGCGGCGCACGTGCCGAACGTCAGCGCTCCGCTGCACGTCGACATGCCGATCCGCCGGGAAGGGCGCGAGCTGCTGCCGAACGAGGCGGCATTCACCCGCCTGCGCGACGCGCTGCCGATGCACGCGGCGGCGAGCCATCGCGAAAACCTGCGCAAGCTGCGCGCGCTGCACATCGACTACGGCTACAGCGATCAATTCGCGCACATCCCGGTCGCGACGCCGGCGTTCTCGCGCGTGCTCGCCGAGCTGCGCGTACCGCATGTGCTCGATGCGTACGACGGCGATCATCGCGAGCACGTCGTGGAGCGGCTGGAGAAGATCGTGTTTCCGATGTTCTCGAAGGTGCTGGAGCGGTAGCCGCGCGTTAGCATTGCGCGGCAATGCACGAGCGGCTGCGCGAGGCGATCGTCCCGACGGCGTACGGGATCACCGCGCTCTGCACGTTCCGCCACTACGGCCTGACGTTCGACGAGGCCGTGCAGAGCTATTACGGCGAGCTGACGCTGCGGTACTTCCGCTCCGGGTTCACCGATCACGCCGCGCAGCAGTTCACGGACCTCAAGTATTACGGCCCGCTGTTCGAGACCATCGCCGCGGTGGTGTATTCGCCGTTTCTTCGTTGGAAGTACGACATCCGGCATTTGCTGATCGCGATCACGGCGCTGATCACGATCGTCGCCGTCGGGCGGCTGGCGAAACTCGCGGACGCCGATCCGCTCGTCGCGCAACTGGCGCTGGTGACGCTGCCGCAGTTCTGGGGGCACTCGTTCGTCAACTCGAAAGACATTCCGT
>DATFHJ010000087.1:0-3361 GCA_035248585.1 Thermoanaerobaculia bacterium | reverse complement strand
GGAAGCGCGCGGTCGAACGCCGTCGCCCGCGAGACGTAAAACGCCACGGCCCACTCGTACAGCAGCAGGCGCGTGCCGCGCGCGTGCAGCGCGTCGACCTGCGCGCGCGGCAGCGGATCGTGCGTGACGAGCACTTCGAAGCGCGAATACCAGGCAAGCTCGCGCGGGGTGAGCGGCGTCGCGTAGTGGAACGCGATGGCGGCGATGCCCACGAGCAATACGTTCATTACTCGCGCGGCAGGTAGCGCTCCGTCCAGTCGCCGGAATCGGTGCCTTCGACGCCGACGCTCTCGCCGAACACGAGATGTCCGCCGAGGTACGCCGATGCGGACGCGATGGCGAAGCCGAGGAGCGACACGCCGACGCCCGCGCGCCGCGAGCCGGAGCGGCGCATCACCAGCGACGTCGCGTACAGCGTCGTCGCGGCGACGTTGAGCAGCGCATGCGTCACGCCGATCGTGCGCGCCTTCCCTTCCGTCTGCGACCAGTCGGCCGCGCCCGTCACCGCGGCGCCGACCGCGCCCGCGAGGCCGACGCCGATCGCGAGATCGGCGGCGTTGCCGGAGCCTTCATTGCCGCTCATCAGCTCCACGCCGTCGAGCACCAGCGCCGCCGTCCACGCGCCGACCGGAATGTCGGTCAGCACCGGGTGCAGCGGATGGCCGAGCCACTTGCCGTGCAGCAGATCGCGCACCTCGTCGCCGAGGTTGTCGAGGAGATCCTGGACCACCGGCTGCAGCGTCTCGCCGAGCTCCGCGAGCCACGGCTGCTTTTCGATGAGGCGGATCGGAAGCGCTTTACTCATGGCTACATTGTCGCAGCAGGTTGCGTGCCGCGAAAACCCAACGTGTCATTCCGAAGTACACTTTCCCCGAGAGATGAGCAGGATCGCAGAAGTCCTCACCGCGTTGCGGGAGGAGCGGGAAGCTCTGTTGCGCGAAGTGTCGCGGATCGACCGCGCGATCGCGGCGCTCGAGGACGCCGCCGGAACCGGTCCGGTCAAGGCGGCAGCGTCGCGCTACCCCGCCGATGCCCTCGGACGAAAGCCGGGACCGTATTCCATGCTCAACATCTGCGAAGCCGCCGCGCTCTACCTCGCCTCGGCCGGCGCACCGAAAACAGCGCGCGAGATTGCAGCCGCCCTGCGCGCCGGCGGCTTGCGCACGGCTGCGCTAAGGCTCACCGACAGCATCCGCAAAGCCTTGCGAAGGTGCGGATCCGACCATGGCATCCGCCACACTGCCGATCGCAAGCGGTGGTTCGTGAAAGCGTGACGCAGCGGCATTGTTGCGCGGAAGCGGCGCAATGTTGCGCGGGAGCGGCGCAGCGTTGCGCGCCAGCAGCGCATCGATGCGCTTTTTCGCGGCATCGTTGCGCTCTTTCAGCGCACGGATGCGCAGCCGCAAACGCATCATGCCATTCGCCAACGCTATGTAGCGTCGCTTCAGCGCAACATTGCGCATTAGTGAAACTGTAACCTGATCCTGGCAATCTGTACGCGATGAAGTCCGCGCCGATTCCTCCGGACGAAGAAGCGCGCCTCGCGGCGCTGCGCGGCTATCGCATCCTCGACACCGAGCCCGAGGTCGGCTTCGACGAGATCACCCGCCTCGCCACGTACGTCTTCGAAGTCCCGATCTCGCTCATCAGCCTCGTCGACTCCGACCGGCAGTGGTTCAAGGCCTGTATCGGCCTCGACACGCCGGCCACGTCGCGCGAGGTCGGCTTCTGCCCGCACGCGATCCTGCAGGATGACGTCTTCGTCGTGGAGGACGCGTTGCTCGACGAGCGGTTCCACGACAACCCGCTCGTCACCGGTCCGCCGCATATTCGCTTTTACGCCGGCGCGCCGCTGATCACGCCGGATGGGCAGCACATCGGCACGCTCTGCGTCATCGACCGCAAGCCGCGCCGCTTGTCGGAAGACCAGATCGAAGCGCTGCGCCGCCTCGGGCGCCAGGTCATTCCTCTGCTCGAGTTCCGCCGCACCATGGCCGACTTTCATCGCGTCACCGAGGAGCGGGAGAAAGCGGAAGCGGCGCTGCGCGATACGGCCTCGATCTCGCGCGCGACGTCCGCGCCGAAAGAGACCGGTGACCGCTGGCGCTTCTGGCCCGCGATCCTCTTTCTCCTCGGCGGTCTGCTGCTGACCGCCCTCGCCGTCCGTCTCGCCCACAACTACGCCATGCGCGGCGAGGAGCAGCGATTCCTCTCAGCGGTCGATCAGATCGATGCCGCGGTCGCGCGGCGAATCCGCGACAACGTTCATTTGATGGATGGCGCGGCGGCGATGTGGTCGCGGCCGGCCGATCCGGCGCAAGCCGACTGGCGGAAATACTTTCAGCAGCATTCGATCGGCGACGGGCATCCCGGGCTCGCGGGCGTCGGCTTCAACGAAGTCGTCCCGCGTGCGCGCTACGACGCGTTCACGCAGAAGCTCAAGGCGGACCAGGGAGACTGGGCGGTGGTGCATCCCGAGATCAGCGGCGACGTCGCGTACGTCGTGCGGATGATCGAGCCGGTCGAGATCGCGCGCGCGACGATCGGTTACAACATGGCCGCGGTGCCGCTGCGCCGCGCGGCGGCGGAGAGCGCGCGTGACCAGGGACGGGCGCTCCTCACGCCGCCGACGTCGTTCGACGGAAAGACGCTCGGCTTCCTCATCTACCGGCCCGTCTACCGCGGCGGCATCACGCCAAACAACGTGGCCGCGCGGCGCGCCGCGCACGTCGGATGGGTCTACGCGCTCGTCCGCATTCCCGATCTCATGGACCAGCTGCCGCTGGCCGCCGGGATGCGCTTCAGTCTGTCCGATGCCGGCACGCGTCTCTATCAGAACGACGCGGGGCCCGGGCATTTGCCGTTCCGGTCGCAGCGCACGATCGCGGTGCAGGGCCGCACGTGGACGGTGGTGATCGAAGGCTCGCCCGACAGCCGGGTGGTGCGGCGCGAGATGGAGATCGCGCTGCTCGCGGGTGTGCTGGTGACGCTGCTCTTCTCCGCGGTCGTGGTGATGCTGACCATCACGCGGCGCCGCGCGCTGCGCATCGCCGCGGAGCTGACGAGCGGTCTGCGCGACAGCGAGTCGCGCGTGCGCTCGATCGTCGAGCACATCGCCGACGCGGTGATCGCGTTTCCCGCGGACGGCAAGCTGGAAGCGTTCAATCCGCCGGCGGAGCGGCTGTTCGGCGTGCCGCCGTCGTCGATGGTCGGCCTCGACGTGGCCACGGTGCTGCCGTCGATCCGCACCGCGCCGAAGAACGGCAGCACGATCCAGACGATCGCGCGCCGCGCGGACGGAACGGAGATTCCGGTCGAGCTCGCGGTGCAGCCGGTGCCGAACGATCATCGCGAACTGACG
>DATFHJ010000086.1:0-2383 GCA_035248585.1 Thermoanaerobaculia bacterium | reverse complement strand
AATATTTGAGCTCGATGCGAATGCCCTTCTGGCCCGCGAGCTCTTCCTCGGCGTAGCCGCGGATGTAGCCCTCGCGCTGGAGCACATCGAGCACCCGAACGCGCAGGTTCGACGCCGGAGTCAGAATCGAATCCTTGCGTGCCTGCTGGCCGTTGCGGATGCGGGTGAGCATATCACCCAGAGGATCGGTCATTGCCATTCCTGCAAACCCTTACCAGCTCGACTTGATGACGCCGGGGATGAGGCCCTTGTTGGCCAGTTCCCGGAGCATGATCCGCGACAAGCGGAACTTGCGATAATAAGCGCGCGACCGGCCGGTCAGCTCGCAGCGGTTGCGAATCCGCGTGGGATTCCCGTTGCGCGGCACTTCGGCCATCTTGAGACGCGCGATCAGGCGCTCGGTCTCGTCCTTGCTCTCGTCGTCCGCGATCGCCTTCAGCTTCGCGTACTTCGCAGCATGCTTCTGGACGAGCTTCCTGCGCCGCTCGTTCTTGTTGATCGAACTCAGTTTCGCCATGACTTAAGTTCTTCTCCTAATCGAAGCAGACTCGCCCTCAGGCGGCCTGCTTCTGCTCCTCTTGCGGGAAGGGGAAATTGAACAGGCGCAGCAGCTCGCGCGCCTCCTCATCCGTCTTCGCCGTGGTGGTGATGATGACGTCCATCCCCCGGACCTTGTCGATCTGGTCGTAATTGATCTCGGGGAAAATGATCTGCTCCTTGAGCCCCAGCGCGTAATTGCCGCGGCCGTCGAACGACTTCGGGTTGAGCCCGCGGAAGTCGCGAACGCGCGGAAGCGCGATCGTCACGAGACGATCGAGGAACTCGAACATGCGATCACGACGCAAGGTCACCTTGCAGCCGATCGGCATGCCTTCGCGCAGCTTGAATTGAGCGATCGACTTCTTCGCCTTGGTGATCACCGGCTTCTGGCCGGCGATCTGCAGCATTTCGCCCGCGGCAGTCTCCACGCGCTTCTTGTCCTGGGTCGCCTCACCGACACCCATGTTGATGACAATCTTCTCGAGACGCGGGACCTCGAGCCGGTTCTTGTAGCCGAACCGCTCCGTCATCGCTTTCACGATGCGCTCGTCATAATCCTTCTTCAGGCGTGGCGTGTAATCGGCCGGCTTCTTCGACGGCTTGGAATCCGTGTTCACCGGGGCGGGCACAGCCGCCTCCTCAACCTTGGGCAAAGCCTCGATCGCCTCGGCTTCCGCCTTCTCGGCGTCACCGACGCGCTCGACCTCGACCTGCTGCTCGACCTGCTCGGCCTGAGTCACCTCGGCCTCGTCGACCTTCTTTTCCTTGTCAGCCATGGATCAGCTCTCCAGACTTGACCGCAACGCGGACCTTTTTGCCGTCGCGCTCCTCGAAGCGGACACGCGTGGGCGCTCCCGTCTTCGGGTCGGCGATGGCGACCTTCGAAATGTGCAGCGGCGCTTCCTTGCGCTCGATCCCGCCCTGCGGGTTGAGCTGCGACGGTTTGCGGTGACGCGCGTGGACGTTGATCCCAGACACGACGACCTTGCCATCCTTCGGCATCGCCTTGACGACCTCGCCGGTGCGCCCTTTGTCCTTGCCGGACAGGACCACGACTTTGTCGCCCTTCTTGATCTTCTGGGCGGCCATCACAGCACCTCCGGAGCGAGGGAAATGATCTTCATGTGCTTCTTCGCACGGAGCTCGCGCACCACCGGGCCGAAGATGCGGGTGCCGATCGGCTCCTCGTTCTTGTTGACCAAAACCGCGGCGTTGGAATCGAAGCGGATCACCGAACCGTCGGGACGGCGGATATCCTTGGCGGTGCGAACGATCACCGCGCGGTGAACGTCGCCCTTCTTCACGCGGCCGCGCGGAGCTGCTTCCTTGACGCTGACGACGATGATGTCGCCGACGCCGGCGGTGCGGCGCTTCGAGCCGCCCAGCACCTTGATGCACTGTACGCGCTTGGCTCCGCTGTTGTCCGCAACGTCCAGGTTGGACTGCATCTGGATCATGGTTCGACCCTTATCCTCTCAAATTCAGCTCAGGCGTCCGCTTCGGCATCGGCTTTCGCCTTCTTTGCCGGCTTCTTCGCGGGCTTCTTCTCGGCCTTCTCTTCGGCCGGCTTCTCGGGCTCGACCGCCGGCTCGGGCGCAGCCAGGATCTCAGGCTCGTCGATTTCGACGGTGCCGACCTTGGCGGTTCCGATGCGGTCGAGGACCGTCCATGTCTTCAGCTTCGAAATCGGAGCGCATTCCGAGATGCGCACGATCTCGCCGACGTGGAACTCGTTCGCCGCGTCGTGAGCGTGGTACTTCTTCGACAGCTTGATGATCTTGCCGTAGAGCGGGTGCTTCACCCGCCGCTCGACACGGACCACGACCGTCTTGTCACCCTTGTC
>DATFHJ010000085.1:0-4212 GCA_035248585.1 Thermoanaerobaculia bacterium | reverse complement strand
CGAAGAGGAGTGCTGCTGCGAGTAGGGTGCGCATGAACGCGGATGTTACCGCCGCTGCGCGAGCGTCCACGGCAACAACTCTGGTTCAGCGTACGCTCGGTCCCACGAGTTGTGTTTCACGCCCTCGTATTCGGTGTAGCGAATGTTGCTCCCCGCCGCGCGAAGCGCTTCGACCATCTTCCGCGAGTGCTCAACCGTCACGACATCGTCGGCATCGCCGTGAAACGCCCACTGCGGCACGCCGGCGAGGAGCGCGGCGGCCTCGTGCCGGCGCATCTGCGTCGCGGTGCCGTCGAAGCCGCCGCAGATGGGGACGACGGCGGCGAAGCGTTTGGAATGGAGCGCGGCGATGGCCCACGTGCCGAAGCCGCCCATGGACAGGCCGGTGACGTACACGCGATCGAGATCGACGTCGAAGGTCTGCTCGACGTCATCGAGCGCGGCGACGGCGGCGAGGAGATTCCAGCCGCGCCAGCCGTATGTCAGCGAGGCCTGCGGAAAGACGACGAGCGCGGGGAAGCGCTCCGGATCGCGCTCGATGGCCGGACCGATGCCGACGGTCGTGGGCTTGAGTCCGTCATCGCCCGACTCGCCGCGGCCGTGCAGGAAGAGGATCAGCGGCAGCGGCGGCTCGAGGTCCGGCGGCACGTAGAGGCGATAGCTCGAAGGCCTTCCCTCGACGTCGATCGTGCGCTCGCGGAAATGCATCGGTGTATTGTGAATTGATGCGCTCCTGCGAAAACTGCAATGCGCGATTGCTTGCCGGCGCGACGAGCTGCCCGCAATGCGGCGTCTACGCGGGCGAGTATGTCGAGGGTGCGGCGATTCATCCGCGCAAGCCGCGGTATCGGCTTTGGATCTCGTTGCTTCTGGCCGCGGCGGTGGTGGCAGCGGCGTCGTATGCGTTTTTGAAAGTGCAGGGGGCGCGCGAGGACGCGCGCGCTACTCCGAAGCGCGAGCCTGTGCGCGTGGTGGGCGATCGTCCCGGCGGCGCGTTCCGCGCGAAGGGCGCGGTGCTCAGCGAGCCGGAGGCGACGATGCTCCTGCGCCGCAGCTTCACCGGCGTCGATCCGAAGTGCATCGCCATCCTCAGCAACGGCTACAAGAACGGCGCGTACACGATGACCGTGATGAACGGCTGCGATCACACGCGCCTCGGCCAATGGCGCGTCGACGGCAAGACGAAGGCGATCACGCCCGCGTCGCCGCGTTAGGAGTGCCGCAGACGCTTCCTGCGTAGTCGTTCCGTGTCTTTCTTTTCATGATCCCCGGGAGAAGTGTCGCCGCGCTCGCCCTGCTCCTGCTCGTCTTCTGGTCCGGGTGGAGGACAGGCACTCTTGCCTGTCCGTCCTGTCCTCCCTCGATGGACAGGCAGGATTGCCTGTCCTCCACTGAAGCGCGAGCGACGCCGAAAGTGGAGGCGTCTTACGTAGGTAATGAGAGGACGCACAAGTTCCATCGAACGACGTGCCGCTACGCGACGTGTGCGAATTGCACGGCGAAGTTCAAGACGCGCGAGGAAGCCGTGCGGGCGGGTTTTGTCCCGGGCGGGTGCTGCGATCCGTGAACGACGCGGGTGTTACGATGAGATTGCGATGAAGTCGAAGGTGGCCGAGGAACTGCGGCTCGAGACGGATGAGGCGGTGCGCGCGATGACGATGGAAGAGCGCATGGCGCTGGCGCTGCGGTTGGGGGATGAAGCCGTCGAGACATTCGCCGCGGCCCGCGGCATCACGCCTGACGAAGCGCGACGTCTTCTTCAGAAGGAGAAGCGTCACGGCCGTCGATACTCGCGCTGCATCGAGGAGCTTGACGGTGACTCTCCTCGGTGATGTCGTTACTCACCTCGAGGGAAAGAGTATTTCCGCGGCGCTCATTGGCGCTACGGCGCTGACCGCATACGGCGTCGCGCGCGCAACCTTCGACGCCGATCTCATCACCGTCTCCCGAGACGTGCTTTCGCGCGTGTTCTGGGAGGGATTTCCGGCGGACGTCGACGTGCGCCGCGGTGATTTCGATGATCCGCTCGCGGGTGTGGTGCGAATCAATCGCGCCAATGACCGGCAGGTGGACGTGATTGTGTCGAAATACAAATACGTGCGAGCCGTCGTTGAACGTGCCGAACGGCAGGTGGTCGCTGGAGTGGATTTGCCCGTTGCCCGGCTGACGGATCTTGTGCTGCTCAAGCTCGATGCCGGCGGAACGCAGGATCGCTGGGACATCGACCGCGTGCTCGACCAAGCCACCCCCGAGCTCCTGGCCGAAATCGAGCACCACCTCCCACAACTCCCCAGTGACGCCCGCGCCCTGTGGGCGCGCATTCGCGCCGAGCGCGCCTAACGCTTCAGAAATCCGTTCCCTCTCAACGGATTTATGGCGGTCGTGACCGTTCAGTTAGAGAAAACCCCAGCAGCCGCGCCGGGCACGGCGGTCGCTTGCGCTCTCGCGCATGAACCGCCTGATCGTCATCGCCCTGCTGCTCGCCGCGTTTTCCCTGTCGGCTCAGACGAACCATCGTGTGTCGCGCATTGACGTCCGCGGGGATGTTCCGGCGCGCATCGTGGTTTCGCAGAGCGCGCTCGCGGAGGGGCGCAGCTACAGCGACAGCGATCTCGAAGTCGCGGTCGCGCGGGTGCGGCGGTTGCCGTTCGTGTACGACGCGCGCTATTCGATGGAAGGCGAGACGCTCATCCTCGAGGTCAGCGGGATGACGCGGCTTTTCGGCAATGTCGATGCGTCGAGCATCGGGGTCGAGGGCGAGCATTCTTCCAGCGCCGCGTTCACGGGCGGCGGGCGGTTGTTCCTCGGAGCGGGGGTGGCCGAGGGGCGGGTCCAGGAGACCGTCGCCGAGCACGCGGATGAACAGACCAGCGCGGACGTCGAGTATTCGCACTACGGCATCGGCGGCACGCGGCTCTTCGCCACGGCCGGCGTGCAGTACGCCATCACGCGTCCGGACGGATTCGATCCCGATCCGGCGCTCCGGCTGTTCGTCGGATATCCGCTGAGCATCCGCCAGACCCTCACCGCGTCCGCGTCGCGTTCCGGGTACACCACGCGCCAGGGCTTCATCCTCCTCGGCGCGCAGGATCTCCATGCCTCCGCGACGCAGCAGAACGTCGATCTGCGCTGGACGTACGACACGACCGGCGATCCCTTCTTCGCGCGCCGCGGCCTCACGATCGCCGCGGGACCGTCGTGGAGCCACAGCGACAACGAATCGGAGACGTTCGCCCTCCGCTTCCCGTCGTTCACGTTCGGGATCGAAACGTTTCGCACCGAGTCGACCTCGAAGTCGCTCAGCGCCGAGGCGCGCAAGCTATGGAGCGTCGGCCCGCGCGGCGCGATCTTCTCCGGCGTCCGCGGCGCGATCGACCGCTCGCGCGTGAAGTCGTCGTTCGGCGATCGATTCGCGCTCGGCGTCGACTCGCGCTATGAAGCGCGATCCGGCGCGATCACGCTCGGCTACGCGCACAACCTCTTCGATCGCGCGCGGGCGACGGCGATGCGCCAGCGGATCGAGCTGGGCGCAACGTACAGCCGGACCGAGCTCGAGGACGTCTTCACGTTCGAGCCCTACAACCCGAGCGTCACCACCGTCAGCGCGGCGTACCTGTTGCGCCCGCAGTTCGCGACGATCCGGCTGAGCCTGAGCTACGTGTTTCAGGAAACGCCGCCGGCGGCCGCGGTCCCGGGCCCGAGTCCCATTCCGTTCCCCTGAGGGAGCTCGTCGTCGCCGCGGACGCAATTCCGCCCCGCGGCCTTGGCGGCGTACAACGCGCGATCGGCGCGATCGATGAGCGTGTTCCAGCCGTCGGGGATGTTGGGCTGCATCGACGCGACGCCGCAGCTGATCGTCACCCCGATGCCGAGGGCCTCGACGCCGGCGCGCAGGCGCTCGGCGGTGTACGACGCATCCTCGGCGGTCGTATTCGACAGCAGCACCGCGAATTCCTCGCCGCCGATGCGGGCCACGATGTCGGCGATGCGCGACGGCAGCTCGCCGCTGCTGCGGCGGATCTGGCGCGAGAGAAAACGGGCCACCTGCATGAGCGCCTGATCGCCTTCCAGGTGTCCGCGCTCGTCGTTGAGCCTCTTGAAGTGATCGAGGTCGAGCAGCACCAGCGCGAGCGGTTTCTGTTCCGCGATCGCGTGCCGCCAGTCCTCGGTGAGCGCGCGCTGGAAGTAGCGGCGGTTCGCGATGCCGGTCAG
>DATFHJ010000084.1:0-11011 GCA_035248585.1 Thermoanaerobaculia bacterium | reverse complement strand
GCGCCGCAGTCGCCTTCTTCGCAAACGATCTTCGTGCCGGTCTCGCGCTGGTCGTAGCGGAGGAAGCGCGAGAGCGTTTGAAACGCCTGCGGAGCGGCAATGCGATGGGGGACGCCGTTGATGTGGACGAGGAGCTGATCGCGCACGTTGCGCGCGATTGTAAATCAGCGCGTCGCGCGGCGCCTCGTGACGACGGGCTGCAGCGCCGCGCGCCACTCATCCACGACCGTCATCGCCGAAACGCCCGGCAGCGGGACCACCGCCACGGCGGCAACGGTGTCGGGCGCGGCGAAATCGACGCGCTGCAGGTTCCAGTCCTTGCCGGCCCAGAAGCCGTTCGCATCAGGCGTCAGCGCAAGGTGAAACGCCGGCACGGGATACACCGCGAGCTGCTTTCCCGCCCGATCGAAGCGCCGCACGTCGTCAAAGGTGGCGACGAGAAAATCGCCGTTCGGAAGTTGCCGGATGGCGGCCGCGCCGACGGTGTCGTCCGGAAGCACGAACAGGTCGGCCAGCGGGCGATTCGTGCAGATGTTGAAGGCCCGAATGTGCCGCGATCTGCTCCGCGGGTCCACCCTGAACGGCTCGCCGAGCGTCCACGCCACGGTGCACTGGTCCGCGAGCAGCTCGATGAACCGCGCGCCCTTGTATTGCGCGCCCCCTTCCAGCGTGACCGGAGGCAGGTACGAAGCGCCGAGAAATTTGCCGTCGCGGGTGAACTGGACGAGCTTGGGAAACTTGTTTGGATAGACGTCTTCGTCGGAGAGAAGCAGATTGCCGGACCGCATCTGCAGAAGATCGGCGAGGCCCAGGAGCTTTTGTTCTTTCAGGTACTCGGCAGTGACGGTGCGCGCGTCCGGCGAAACGGCGACGAATCCCTCGATCGGATGGCGGTATTGGTTCGCGTAGGCGGCGTAAAGAAGGCCGCCGGTGACGAGCAAACCGTGGGACCGCGGGAATTGCTCGATGGTCGAACCCGACTCGTAAAAGGCCTTCCGTGCTCCCGCCCTATCGAAGACGGACATGTCGATGACGGGCTTGTACTCGGGAAAGATGGGAGGGCCGCCCCGGTCGGTCTGCGCGATCACGTCGCCGCGCTGAAACGCGGTCTGGGCATGCGCGGCAGCGGCGCACAGTAGGAAGACGAGAACGGCGGAGGCGCGATGCATGAAAGTTATTTTCATACATCGAGCGATGCCGCCGCAACTGGAAAAAGTTCCGTGGAGCGGCGGGCTTTAGCCCGCCCGGTTTCCTTTCGGCGGGCTGAAGCCCGCCGCTCCACGGTTTCCGCGGGAAATCAGCCGATCGAGACCAGCTCCAGCTCGAACGTCAGATCTTTTCCCGCCAGCGGGTGATTCGCGTCGAGGGTGACGGAGTCGTCGTCGAGCGCCGCCACCTGCACGTTCGCGCTGCTGCCGTCGGGAAAGCCGATGCGCAGCATGTCGCCGATCTCGACGTCGGTGCCGGGCGGCATCTGATTGCGGGGGACGTCGAAGACCAGTTCTTCCTGACGGTCACCGTACGCATTCGCGGCGGCGATCGTCTCCGTCTTTTTGTCGCCGACGCTCATGCCTTCGACCGCGCTCTCGAATCCGGGAACGACCTCGCCGGCCCCGAGGGTGAAGCGGATCGGATCACTGCCGGCGGAGGTGTCGAATTCCGTTCCGTCGGAAAGCGTACCGCGGTAATGCACGGCGACGGTGTCGCCGCGTTGTGCCTGTTGGGCCATGGAGAGTCCTCCGGTGGAGCGGCGGGCTTCCGCCCGCCGAAAGATGAAACGGCGGGCTGAAGCCCGCCGCTCCATTTCTTAGAGGCTGCGTTTCTTGCCGCGAATGTTGCGGCGGCTGCCTTTCGCTTTGCCACCACCGCCGCCGTAGCCGCCGCCACCACCGTAGTCGCCGCCGCCGCCGCCACCGCTGTAGTCGCCGCCACCGCCGCCGTAACCGCCGCCGCCGTAGCCACCACCACCGCCGTAGCCGCCGCCACCGCCACCGTAGCCGCCACCACCGCCGCCGCCGTAGCCGCCGCGTCCGCCGCCGCCACCGCTGCCGCGGGGACGGTCCTCGGCCTGATTCACGCGCAGGGCACGTCCACTCAGCTCATATCCGTTGAATTTCTCAATCGCTTTCGCGGCGTCTTCATCCGACGTGAACTCGACGAACGCGAACCCTCTCGGCCGGCCGCTCTCGCGATCAGTTGGCAAAAACACGTCGCGGATCTCGCCGATCTGCGAGAAAAGCGTCTGTACTTCAGCACGGGTCGTGTTGAAGTCCAGATTGCCGACGAACACTTTCGATGCCATTTTCCTTCATCACCTTTCTGCCGGGCAGCACTCGCAAGTGTCGCGCCTGCCCGCCGTCACGAAACAATACTACAAAAGATCGCTCACTCCCCGCAGCGGGATCCGCACCCAATCGGGCCGGTTGTTCAATTCATACACGATCTCATACAGCGCCTTCTCCAACAGGTAGGACTCGAGCAGCACGTCCACGTGCTCCGCGCGCGACGGGAGGAAGTGCCCTTTCCGTGCCTCGGCGAGATACGCCTTGAGGAACGCGTCGCTGACGGCGCGATACCACGACTGCGCGCCGGCCTCGAGGCGGGCGACGTCCTCCCCGCGGACCGCCGATCCCGGCGCCGCGCCGTACACCACGGCGTAGGGCGCATAGTGAAAAGAGCGCAGCATGCCGGCGACGTCGCGGAGCGCGCTGCGCTTGATGCGCCGCTCGCTCAGCGGCCGCGACGGCTCGCCTTCGAAGTCGATGATCACGAAGTCGTTGCCGGTGTAGAGAACCTGGCCGAGGTGATAGTCGCCGTGCGTGCGGATCCGCTGCGCGTCGATCTTGCCGTCCAACACCGCGCGCACGCGCTGATGCAACTCGCTCTCCTTCGCCAGCAGCGCATCCACAGCGGGTTTATCCTTCATCCACAGCCGGCGCCGCAGAAGTTGAAGCGTCTGCACGATCTGCGTGCGCATCGACTGATAGATCGAGCGCTGGTAGTGCGGCGTGAACGGCTCCGGCGCGAAGGCCTTGATGTCGTCGCGCGAGGCGAGGGCGAGATGCATCTGCGCGGTGCGCGTGCCGAGGAGCTCGGCGTCGGCGAGATACGGGCCGATCGTTTCCTTCGGCGATGCCTGCTCGTCGCTCAGCAATCGATCGAAATAGCGGCCGATCGAATCGAGCGTGTAGGACCAGGCGTCGCCGGAATTGGGCGTGAATCCCTGCAGGATGCCGGCGGTCGTCGGCTCGCCGGATGGCGTCTGATACTCGAGCGCGCCGGCAAGCGGCGGCACGTTGCGGAACGACGTCTCCTCGTTGAGGAAGCGCATCACCTCGTAGTCGGTATTGATGCCGGGCTCGAGGCGGCGGAAGATCTTGAGGAAGAGCTTCTGCCCGAAGACGATCGCGGTGTTGCTTTGATCGGCGGCGAGCAGGTGCGTGTCAAGTTTTTCTTCCCCTCGTAGCTCCTTCAAGGCGCGCGTCGGAACGCCGGCGATCACGCCGTGCGATCCTTTGAACTGCTTCTTGCGCGCGATCGCATCGAGGAGCGTGTTCGCGAACGACTCCTCCTGCAGCGGCTCGAACAGAATCGCGCCGTCGCGCAGCCGGGCGATGATCGACGCGGTGCGCGTCTGATCCTGCTCGCGGCGCAGCGTCTGCGCCATCACCGGCAGGAGATACGTCTGCGGCTCCCCTTCCGCGAACTCGACGTCGAGGAGCAGCACGCGCGTGTCGTTCGGGAGCTCGATCGCGTCGCGGACGCTGAGCGACGTGATCACACGCGCCTTCCCGCCGAACCAGCGCCGCGCCGGCAGGTACGAGCGCAGCGCGCTGACCAGCGCGTCACGGTTGCGCGTGGCGAAGATCTCGTCCCACGTGCGCGCGGCGATGAGCGGCGCGTCGCCGCGGACCGCTTCCGCCGTCACTTCGCGCTGCAACACGAACCAGTAGAAGCCGAACGGGCTGAGGTTCAGAAAGTACGGACGCTCGCCGATGACGGGGAACTTCGTGCCGCCCGACAGCTCGACCGGCACCATGCCGCGGAACTGCGAGAGATCCAGGTCGAAGCACTGCACGAGGCGCGAGAGATTGGCGACGACGAGGATCGTTTCTTCTTCGAAGCGCCGCACGTACGCGAGGATCTTGCGGTTCTCGGTGTGCAGAAACTCCATCGAGCCGCGGCCGAACGCGCGGTAGCGCTTGCGCACCGCGATCAGGCGCTTCATCCACCAGAGCAATGAGTATTGATTGGCCTGCTGCGACTCGACGTTGACCTGCTCGTAGTGAAACTGCGGGTCGATGATGACCGGCAGGAAGAGCCGCTGCGGATTGCAGCGCGAGAAGCCGGCGTTGCGGTCGGCGCTCCACTGCATCGGCGTGCGCACGCCGTGGCGATCGCCGAGGTAGATGTTGTCGCCCATCCCGATCTCGTCGCCGTAATAGATGATCGGCGTGCCGGGGAACGAGAAGAGCAGGCCGTTCATGAGATGCACGCGGCCGCGATGGTTCTCGAGCAGCGGCGCGAGACGGCGGCGGATGCCGAGGTTGATCCGTGCCTGGACGTCCTTCGCATACGTACGCCACATATAGTCGCGGTCTTCGTCCGTGACCATCTCCAGCGTGAGCTCGTCGTGATTGCGCAGGAACATCGCCCACTGGCAGTTCGGCGGAATGGGCGGCGTCTGGCTCATGATGTCGATGATCGGGAAGCGGTCTTCCATCGCCAGGGCCATATACATCCGCGGCATGACCGGGAAGTGAAAGGCCATGTGGCACTCATCGCCGTCGCCAAAGTACGGCAGCGAGTCCTCGGGCCACTGATTCGCCTCGGCGAGCAGCATGCGGCCGGGATACTTCGCGTCCATGTGCGCACGAACCTTCTTCAAATAGTCGTGCGTCTCGTCCAGGTTCTCGCACGTCGTGCCCTCGCGCTCGAAGAGATACGGAATCGCGTCGAGGCGGAACGCGTCGACGCCCATGTCCATCCAGAAATCGAAGGCCTTGAAGAGCGCGTCGTGCACGGCCGGGTTGTCGAAGTTGAGGTCGGGCTGATGCGAGAAGAAGCGATGCCAGTAGTACGCATGAGCCTCGGGGTCCCAGGCCCAGTTCGACGTTTCGAAGTCTTTGAAGATGATGCGCGCGTCCCGGTACTTTTCCGGCGTGTCGCTCCAGACGTAGAAGTCACGCCACGGCGAGCCGGGCTTCGCGCGCCGCGATTTCTGAAACCACGGATGCTGATCGCTGGTGTGATTGATGACCAGCTCCGTGACCACGCGGATGCCGCGCCGGTGCGCTTCTTTGAGCAGGGCCTTGAAGTCGCCGAGCGTGCCGTAGCTCGGATTGACGGCCGTGTAGTGGGCGATGTCGTACCCGTCATCGCGGAGCGGCGACGGATAGAACGGCAGGAGCCAGAGAATGTTGATGCCGAGATCCTGCAGATAGTCGAGCTTCCGCGTCAGCCCCTGAAAATCGCCGATGCCGTCGTCATTGCTATCGAAGAACGCACGAACGTGCGTCTGATAGATGATCCCGTCCTTGTACCAGTGCTCGTCGCTCATCACAGGAAATACTCGAAATCCTTCTCCGTCCGCACCCGTCTTCGAATGCGGAAGATGTACGCCGGGATCACGTGCGGATTCAGCGTCAGGGTGTTTTTTCCGGAATGCCAGGTGAAGCGCGTGCCGCTCAGGAGATCGTGGACCTGGAACGGCTTGCCCGGTTCGAGCTCGAGGGCGTCGTAGTTGAGGTTCACGTCCGCGCTTTGCGTGTTGAACGGATCGAGGTTCACGACGCAGACGATGGCATTCGTGCCCGCGCTCTTGCTGTAGCAGAGGATCTGATCGCTCGACGTTTCATGAAACGCCAGCGTTGTGTTCTGCTGCAGCGCGGGATTCTCGCGGCGGATGCGGTTGACGAGCGCGATCATCTCGCTGAGATCGTCCTCGTCCGCCGCCCAGCGGCGCACTTCGTACTTCTCGGAGTCGAGGTACTCCTCGCTCCCCTGTTCGCGCGGCGCGTGGACGAAACGCTCGAACGCCGGCCCGTAAATGCCGTAGTTCGCGGAGAGCGTCGCCGCGAGGATGAGGCGCATCGTGAACGCGGGTCGCCCGCCGAACTGCAAAAACTCGGGGAGGATGTCGGGCGTGTTCGGCCACGCGTTCGGGCGGAAGAAGTCGCTCACCGGCGGCTTCGTGATCTGCTCGAAGTACTCCGTCAGTTCCTCTTTCGTGTTGCGCCACGCAAAGTACGTGTACGACTGATTGAACCCGCCCTTCGCCAGCCGGTACATGATCTTCGGCCGCGTGAACGCCTCGGCCAAAAAAATGAGATCGGGCCACTCGCGCTTCAGCTCGCGGATGCACCACGCCCAGAACGGCAGCGGCTTCGTGTGCGGGTTGTCGACGCGAAAGACGCGCACGCCCTTGCCGGCCCAGAACGCGAACACGTCGCGCAGCTCACTCCACAGCTCCTGCCACGCCTCGCTCTCGAAGTGGAACGGATAGATGTCCTGATACTTTTTCGGCGGATTCTCGGCGTACTGAATCGTGCCGTCGGGCCGCGCGAGAAACCAGTCAGGATGCTCTTTGACGTACGGATGATCGGGCGAGGCCTGGAACGCGATGTCCATCGCGATGTCCAAGCCGTGCTCTTTTGCCTTGGCAACGATGCTTTGAAAGTCGTCGATGTCGCCGAGATCGGGATGAACGCTCTTGTGCCCACCCTCCGCGCCGCCGATGGCCCACGGACTGCCGACGTCGCCCTCTTCCGCCGCGACCTTGTTGTTCTTCCCTTTGCGGAACGTGACGCCGATCGGATGGATGGGCGGGAAGTAGAGGACGTCGAATCCCATCTTCGCGATGCGCGGCAATTCGGCCTCGACGTCCTTGAACGTGCCGATCGAGCGGGGAAACAGCTCGTACCATGCGCTGAACGCGGCGCGCGGACGATCGACTTCGATCAGCAGCTCGCACGCATGCCGGGTGACGAATTTCCGCTCGCCGTTCCTCCACATCAGCGCGAGCAGATCTTCGCCGCGAAGGTCTTCGACTTTGTCCGCGATCGGGTCGTCGCTTTCGATCGTGGCGAGATAGCTCTCCAGCTTGCGCCGGTCGCGCACGCCCGCGCGCGCCGCCGCGTCACGGAGGTACTGCGCGGCGATGAGCAGCTGCACGCGCAGGTCTTCCTCGGACGTTCGCTTTTCGAGATCGCGGCGCCAGGTGAGGAAGTGATCGATCCACGCTTCGAACGTGAATCGGTGGAAGCCGAGGTGCTCGACCGTGACCTCCGCGCGCCAGCGGTCGTTCGGCAGCGGGCGCATCCGCACTTCGCGCCATTTCCTCTCGCTGTCGTGGCGATGCAGCGCGACGGCGGAAATGAGGTCGTGCCCGTCGGCGAAGATGTCGGCTTCGACCGCGACCACGTCGCCGGTCACGCGTTTCGCGGGAAACGCGCCGCCGTCGACTTCCGGGGATGCGCCTTCGATGATGACGCGCTGCCGTCCATCCAACTCCGCTCGAACCACTGAGGGCGCCATGGGTGCGAAGTGCGTGCCCCATTCGGAGAGGGCAGAGGGCAGAAGGGCGGAGGGCAGAGGGGGATTAGAGATAGCGACGAACGAAGGGGCGCACGAGCGGCGCGAGGACGCTGCCGGCCGGGCGGTGCTGCAGGGCGTAGAGGCGGATGATCTGTTCGATGGTGAGGAGGGCCGCGACGCCGAATGAGAGAAAGGCGCTCACGCCGCCATTGCCGCGCACGCTCGGAAGGAGCGAGATCACGCCGAGGAGCGCGCCGCAGAGGATGATGACGGCGGGAGCGTAGGCGTGCTCGCGGTAGTCGAAGCCGTAGCGCTCCGCGAGCGCGCGCTGTTCCGCGGGCGAGAGGAGCGTGAGGAGCGGCGCGCGCATGTGCAGGTCGTCGCGCAGGACGACGTCCTCCTCGGGGGCGATCATGAAGGATTCGTTGCCGCGCTCGCGCGGCCACGGGAATCGCTTCGGCGCAACGACCGAGAGGATGGCGTAGACGATCGTGCCGGGCAGCGAGCCCAGCGCGCGATTCGTCGTCATGTATCCGAGGTAGCGCACCGCGCTGTCGAACGTCATTCCGAACGCGATCGCCCACAGCCACCCCGGCACCGGCGACGCCGCCACCTCCAGGCGCGCGCTGGCGTACAGCCAGACGCAGACGCCGAGGAGGACAACGCTCGGGATCGTGGAGAGCGCGGTCATGCGCGGCGCGGTGACGCCGTACTCGTTCGCGAGGCGGTTCTGCACCGGCGCGGGAAGATGCCCGAGGAGCATGCTCGCGAGCCAGACGAATTTCCCGACGCTGCGCTGCCGCTTCGCCTGTTCGAAGTCGGCGGCGATGCGCGCTTCGCTTTCGTCGTCGTACACCTGGAAGTCGCGGAACACGTGCTCGTCCCGCCACGCTGCCAGCACGTAGCGGACGCCGCCGCCCTGCATCACGCCCGCCTCGATTACTTCGTAGTACTGCTCGTCCCACAGCACCGCCGTGCCGGGATGCTCGCCGCGAATGTTCGTCGCCGGCACGCGCGCCTGCCATCCCTTGGAGATGCGCGAGAAGAGAAGGATCTTCTCGCCCGCGACGCGGACGCGATCGGAGCCGTGGGCGTGCTTCATGGCGCGC
Organism: Thermoanaerobaculia bacterium; assembly: GCA_035248585.1. Lineage (GTDB taxonomy): Bacteria > Acidobacteriota > Thermoanaerobaculia > Gp7-AA8 > Gp7-AA8 > QHVT01. The sequence continues at coordinate 2,366 of DATFHJ010000084.1, read as the reverse complement.
GGCGATTATGAGGGCGCAATTTCATGACAGCAATCGCCCCGCGGCAATCCTTATTGTGAGGATCATGATCCTCGCCGCGATCCTCGTCTCCACGCTTGCAGGCCCGACCAACGGCGGCGGTTACGCCGACGGGCTCGGCCCCGCCGCGCGCCTGTCGGCGCCGGCAGCCGCGGTCTTCTGCGGCGGCGCGTTCTACTTCGCGGACAGCGGCAACCATGTGATCCGGCGAGTGACCGAGTCCGGCGACGTGACCACCTGGGCAGGCCGTCCACGCGAGGAGGGATTGCAGGACGGCGATCGCGGGTCGGCGCGATTTCGAAATCCACGCGGTCTCGCGGCCGCCGCCGACTGCACGCTCTACGTCGGGGATACGGGCAACAGCGCGATCCGCGTCATCTCGCCCGGCGGCGATGTGACGACGCGGTCGACGGCGATCGGCGCGCCGCACGACGTCGCCATCGATCCGGCGGGAACCCTCTTCGCGATCGACGGAGCGAAGCGCGTCGTGCGCAGCGTCGCCGCCGACGGGACCGCGACCACGGCCGTCCAGAATCTCAACGACCCGCGCGGACTGGCCATCGACAACGAGGGCGCGTTGCTCATCATCGACTTTCAGGCGCACGCCATCAAGCGCCGCGCGACCTCGGGCAACGTGACGACGCTCTCGCTTCCTCCATCGGCCTTTCCGCTCGATGCCGTCGCGGCGCCGGACGGCACGCTGTATTACACGGATCACTGGAGCCATCTCGTCGGAAAGCTCGATTCGAGCGGGAACGCGTCGGTCGTTGCCGGCGCCGCGTTCGATTTCCCGGCCGGCATCGCGCTGCATCCCGACGGCTCGCTGCTCGTGACCGATTTCCGCGGCTGTACCTTGAGACGCGTCACGAGCGACGGTCTCGTCACGACCATCGCGGGGTCCGTGCCGGCGACCGGCGTTGTGGACGGCGACGCGGCCGCCGCGCGATTCAGCTGGCCGGTCGACGTCGCGGTTGCCGCCGACGGAAGCGCGTTCATCGCCGACGGCAATCGGATTCGCCGCACGCTCGCCGACGGAACGACGATCACGTTCGCCGGCCCGGACGGGCTCACCACCATCAGCGCGCTTGCCTTCGCGCCGAATGGCGATCTCATCGTGGCGGAGGGGGACGCGCATGTGATCCGGCGCGTGACGATGAGCGGCGTCGTGACGACGATCGCCGGCTCGCCGGGAAAATCAGGACTCGTGGATGGCGCCGGCCCGGCCGCCCGATTTCAAAATCCCTACGGCGTGGCGGTCGCACCGGACGGCACGATCTACGTGGCCGACACCCTGAACCGCGCCATCCGCGTCATCACCGGAAACGACGTGCGCACGATTCCGCACGACCGGGCCGTCTTCAACACGCCGGTCGGAATCGACGTCGATGAACAAGGCAACGCCTACGTCTGGGACGAGAACTTCGCCTCGCTCACGCGTGTCGCGCGCGACGGAGCGACGACGGTCCTCGCTCGCGACGTGCGCCTCGCCGGCGACGGCTGGGGGTTGGCGCGAGCCGCCGGCGGCACGTTCTATCTCGCCGCGAACGCGAGCGATGCAATCCGCCGCATCCATCCGAACGGCACGATCGAAGTCTTCGCGGGCGGCAACGACTCTCCCGGCAACGAAAACGGCGCCGCATCCACCGCTCGCTTCCGCTGGCCGCGCGGAATCGCGATCGGCCCGAACGGAGCGATCTACGTCACCGACACGGCGAACGGCGCCGTTCGCGTCATCGCGGAGAGCGCGCCGGTCACGGGACCGCGCCGGCGTGCGGTGCGGCACTGACCACTCAGGAGCTCGATTGCGCGTCGAGACACGCCTTCACGTTCGTGATGAGCGCGGTGATGTCGAACGGCTTCGGCAGGACGGCGAAGGGCTTGCCGGACAAGCGGTCGCGCATCACGGCCGGCGAGGCGGCGCTGGTGACGATGACCTTGTTCAGCATCTCCGGCTGGTTCTCGGCGAAGGTGTTGAGGAACGTGAAGCCGTCGAGGTGCGGCAGCATGAGATCGAGGATGATGACGTCGTACTCGTTGAGCCCGAGCTTCAGCACCGCCTCCAGCCCGTCCACCGCCTCGTCCACGCGAAAGGCATGACGCAGCAGGACCATCTTCACGAGACGGCGAATCGCAGGATCATCTTCGACGACGAGTACGACGTACTCTCGCTTGGCTTCCACTCTCTTCCCCGGGTTGGAAGCCAGCAAGAAGTGATCCGGCCTCACCGCGGCTGCGGCACACCCTTCACCACCGGGATCAAATCATTCAGGATCCACAGCGGTCCGACGAGCAGGTGGACGAAGTTGCGCAGGAACGCGGGCTTTTTCTTCTCGTACACGCTGTGGCCG
>DATFHJ010000083.1:0-13823 GCA_035248585.1 Thermoanaerobaculia bacterium | reverse complement strand
CAACGAGCTGATCGCGAAGCTGTTCGACACCCTCGGCCCGCGCTTCTCCACGCGTCCCGGCGGCTACACCCGCATCATGAAGCTCGGCGCGCGCCGCGGCGACGCCGCGGAGATGGCGATCCTCGAGCTCGTCGAGCGGACGCCGGAAGAGAAGACGGAGACCAAGGGCGAAGCCAAAGCGGAAAAGTCCGAAAAGAAGAAGGCCGCTCCGAAGAAAGAGGCGAAAGCCGAAGAGCCTTCGGAAGAGAAGCCGAAGCGCGGCGCGAAAAAAGCCGCCGCGCCGAAGGCTGAAGCGGAAGCCGAAGCGCCCGCGAAAAAGCCGCGAGCGCCCCGCAAGAAAAAAGAAGAGTAGATCTTGAGAAAAAAGCCCGCCTCCCGGCGGGCTTTTTTCATGGGCGCGCTACGGCGTGATGACCGTGACATGGCTCGTCTGATTGTTCGTCACGCTGACGAATCCCCACAGGCGCAAGGTCGCATCCTCGCCGGCAACCCGCACCCGAACGCGTGAGTAGCGCGACGGAATGAGCGGGGAGAGATCGAGCTGCGCGATCGACGGATGCGCGGGCAGCAACGCGGTCGTGAACGTGATGCGATTCGGATCGCTCACCAGCTGCGCGACGCCCATGTGGAACGGCACGCTCTCCTCATCGCCGAACAAGGCGAACTGAACCCGGCCGTCGACGCTCGCCGTCGCATCGTACACGCGCAACGTCGAACGGAACTGCGGCGCGACCGGAACGCCGATCACGTTGAAGCCCTCGGCCGAGAAGTCCTCGTCCCGGGCCGTCGGCACGAATGCGCCCGCCGTCTCGCTGCTCTTCGACGCGTCGTAGACGCGCGTCGAGACGATCAGCTTCTTCCCCTCGGGCTTCCGGACGTAAATGAACTGCGCGGGGAAGTCCGTCCTGATGATGGATTCGCGACGCAAGTCGAACGTCGTGCCGGCCGGCGGAACCTGACATGGATCTTCGAGCGCGCCGCAGCCTTCCGGCGCGATCGTCACCACGGACGTTGAATCGATGAGGCCCGTCAGCTCCGTCTTCCAGAGCGAACCATTCGCGCCCGGGATGTCGGTCTCGGTGAGCGGGACGAGCACGCGGCTCCAGTTCGAGGCGTCGCCGATGAACGTGGTGAGAAATTTCTCTTCGTTGGACGGATTGGGATCGACGTGCGCCTCCGTTGTGTAGAGCCGCGCCTGCACGCTCACTTCCCCGGGAAACGAAGGAGCCGTGAACTTCAGCTCCAGCGGCGCGCTCTCGCCGGCGCCGAGCGACGGACGCGCACAGAGCGCGAGCAACGTGTTGCAGTGCCAGCCAGCGCCCGCGGTCGTGAACGCGCCCAGATTCTGGCCGTTCACCTGCAGGCCTATGCGAACGTCGATGAGCTCCTGCGGTCCGGAGTTCTTCGCGGTGAAGACATACGTCAGCGGGCTTCCTTCCGGAGAAGGATTCGGTGGCGCGGTGACGTCGAGCTGCAGATCCGCCACGCGGGTGGACGGGGTGAGCTTGAGCGGAACCGTGCGCCGGTTGTTGTCGGAGACGCCGTCATTGCCCGAGCTCGCCTGCACCGTGATCGTGAACGGGTCCTGCCGCGCCACCGGCGGCGTCGTCAGCTGAAGAAAGATCTGCATCTCGATTCCCGCCGTCATCGTCGGGGCGAAGCAGTTCGGAAAGACCTGATTGCATTGCCAGCCGTCCGGAAAGATGGCCCCAAGCACGCTGAGAGGCTCGCCCCAGGAGTTGAACAGGTTGATGTTGATGTCGGTCGAGGCCACCGGGCCGTTGGCCCTCACGCCGATCGTCAGCGTGATCGGCTCGCCGGTCTGCGCTTCGACCCGATCCAGGCTCAACGAACTGATCGCGAAATCGCCGTTGCCGAGGGCATGTAGGGAGAGCGAGGAAAAACAGAGCAGGAGTACCAGCAGAAGTCTTCGCATGTCGTATGTCATTTAAACATAAAGTTATCTACAGTAGCTCGCACGCCGCGCTTTCCTCTGAAAATTTTATTTAGATGTACATCGCGTGATGAAGCGCGTATGGTGAGGGCACGTCGAGGAACCTTCCTCGCCCATTCAGTCCGTCTGAGCTAAGTCAGATCCTCTGGACTCACTCCTCTTAGCTTCCTCTTCTCCCGACACGCCTTCGTGTGCCTTGCGCCGGCGGTGGGGGAACGACCGCGATGGCGGCCAGGAGCTCACATGAAATTGTACGTAGGAAATCTCTCGAAGCAGGTCACCGATGCCCAGCTGAACGAGCTCGCCACGCCGTTTGGCACGGTTGCTTCGGCGAGCGTGGCCACCGAGCGGTCGGACGGTTCATCGAAAGGCTTCGGGTTTCTCGAGTACGGCAACGCCGACGAGGCGCGCGCCGCGATCACGGGTCTCGACGGACGGGACGTGAACGGGCAAGTACTGAAGGTGGCCGAGGCCAGGCCGCGCAAGGGCTGATCGCCGTTCGTCTTCCCTCTCGAATAAGGAGATCGTCATGATGGCTTGGTTATCGCTCGTCGCGGGTGTCGTCGTTGCCTTCCTGTGCTGGAATCTCTATCGCCGCTTCGGCGCCGATCGCATCTCCGCTCTCGTGGAGAAGCGCCGCCGCGAGTCTCGCATCGTCAGCCGGGGCGAATTCGTTGAAGGAAGCCGGCACATGGAAGTCGCGCTAGCCCTGACCGGCTCGACGTTCTTCTATGAAAACGCAGATATGCAGGCGTCGCTCGAGCTGCAGTGGGTCACGGAAGTGGAGTACGACACGCATCTTTCCACTGGTGTCGCCGCTGCCGGCAAGGTCCTGCGCCTCCGCTGCTACAGCCAGCTGTTCGAATTCATTCTCCCGAACGACCTTGTCCCGCGCTGGCACATGATGTTGCCGCCGCGGCGCGGGAGTGAACCTGTAGTACTCGCGGTGCCCGTGCCCGCGCTCGTGCCGGTGATGGGAGCATGAACGCCGCCGAACGAATGCGAATCACGATCATCGACCGGGGATTGCGATTGCGCGAGCTGCTGCACGATCGCCTCGATCGTGCAGCAGGGCTCCTGTGCGTGGAGCATGGTGCGCCCGTCGTATCCGTCACCATTCACGCTCGCGAAAACGGCTGGTTCGACTCGACGTGGATCACCTGCTGCGAGAGTCTGGAGAAGCAGGCGGTGGCGATCGTGAAGCAACGCTGTTGAAGGGGCGGCTCCTCGCGTAAGCTTCGCCCTCATGAAGCGAAGCTTGGTCCTCCTCCTCACGCTCTTCACCCTCGCCCTGCACGCGGACGAGACCGCGAAGCTGCATGCGCTCTTCGACCGCAACTGGGAAGAGCGGCTGCGCGAGGACCCGCTGTTCGCGACGGGCGTCGGCCGCCACGAGTACGACGCGCTTCTGCCGGCGCTCACGTTCGCCGATCTCGAGCGCGGATATGAGCGGATGAAGGCGACGCTCGCCGAAGTGAAAGCGATCGACCGCACGAAGCTCTCCGCCACCGACGTCGTGAACTACGACATGTTCCGCATGCGTCTCGAGAACGGGATCGCCGACTACGAGCTGGGCGACGATCAGATCCCGTTCACCGCCGACTCAGGATTCCACACCGGCTTCGGGCGTCTGGCGAAGGAGATGCCGTTCGTCACGGTCAAGGACTACGAGAACTACATCGCCCGCCTGAACGCCTGGCCGCGTTACGTACGCGAAGAGATCGCGCTCATGCGCCGCGGCCTCGAGCGCGGAATGACCGTGCCGCGCGCCACGCTCACCGGCTACGACCAGACCATGTCCGCGCACGTCGTCGACGATCCGGCGAAGAGCGTCTTCTGGGCGCCGTTCGAAAAGTTTCCCGCGTCGATCCCTGCGAGCGAGCATGAACGCCTTCGCGCCGCGGGACGCGCCGCCGTCACCGGCGGCGCGATCGCCGGCTACCGCGAGCTCCTCGAGTTCTTTCAGAAAGAGTACATGCCGAAGGCGCGCACGACGCTCGGCGCGAGCGAGCTGCCGAACGGGCGCGCGTATTACGCGCTGAAGATCCGCCAGTTCACGACGCTCGATCTGACGCCGGAAGAGATTCACAAGATCGGACTGGCCGAGGTCGAGAGGATTTCCGCGGAAATGAACTCGGTGATGAAGAGCGTCGGATTCACCGGCGACTTCGCGGCGTTCCTGCAGTTCCTCCGCACTGATCCGCGCTTCTACGCGAAGACCCCCGAGGAACTGCTGGAGAAGGCCTCGCGCATCGCCAAGCGCATCGACGGCAAGCTGCCGTCGCTCTTCAAAACGCTCCCGCGTCTGCCGTACACGGTCGAGCCCGTGCCGGCCGAGATCGCGCCGAAGTACACCTCGGGGCGCTACGTTCCGCCCGCCGAAGGAAGCACGCAACCCGGCATCTACTGGGTCAACACCTACATGCTCCAGAGCCGTCCGCTCTACAACCTCACCGCGCTCACGCTGCACGAATCCGTGCCCGGCCATCACCTGCAGGGCGCGCTCAGCCGCGAGCTCGGCGACGTGCCGCAGTTCCGCCGCTTCACCTACCTCTCCGCGTTCGGCGAAGGGTGGGGACTCTATTGCGAATGGCTTGGCGTCGAAGCGGGCATGTATGACGATCCGTACTCGAACTTCGGCCGCCTCACGTACGAGATGTGGCGCGCCTGCCGCCTCGTCGTCGACACCGGCATCCACGCCATGGGCTGGACGCGGCAGCAGGCCATCGACTACATGGCCACGCGCACCGCGCTGCCGCTGCACGAAGTCGAGACCGAGATCGACCGCTACATTTCGTGGCCCGGCCAGGCGCTCGCGTACAAGCTCGGCGAGCTGAAGATCAAGGAGCTCCGCAAACGCGCCGAGCAGGCCCTCGGCACGCGCTTCGACGTTCGCCAGTTCCACGACGTCGTCTTGGGCAGCGGCTCCTTGCCGCTGAACGTCCTCGAAGAAAACGTCGATCGGTGGATTGCAAAGCAGAAAGGTGCTTCGTAAGGCGTGGCGGATATGCGCTATGTCCCTGTCGCCTATCCCGGCGTGATGGTGTCGAGCACCTTCACGGACCTGGTCCAGCATCGCAAAGCACTGATTGACGCCATCAACGGCCAGGAGTTGAAGCCGATCGTCATGGAGCACGACTCGGCGCGACCGGATGTCGACGTCCTCGATTCCTCGCTCTTGATGGTGCGCAAGGCGGCCGGTTACGTTGGCGTCATCAGCCACAAATAAGGACAAGTTCCCGAATCCTCGGAGCGCAATCCCGATCACCTCTCCCTGACCGAGATCGAATTCAACGAGGCGACTCGCCTCGGCCGCCCCGTGCTTTTGTTCATCATGGGACCGAAGCATCCCGTCACGGCGGAAGACGTGGAAACCAATCCCGACAAAATGCGGAAGCTCTCCGCATTTCGCGAGAACGCGAAGCGGATGACCCCCGAATCGTCCGTACAACGGGTCTACAAGGTCTTCAATGACCTTCACGAATTCGAAGTAGCCGCGGTTCAGGCAGTCGCCGAGCTGCGTCGTTACCTCGATGAGCACCGAGACTCGTCGGAGCCGCAGCAAAGCGAAGAGGTTGCCGAGACAGATTCAATCCCCGCACCTCCGGCGTTTTATGCCGAGCCGCCGTACATCGGATCGCACAAATTCGTGGGCCGCGACGCGCAACTGCAGACATTGAGTGATTGGGCCGCGGCCGCGAACCCTCACCCCGTCCTGTTATTCGAAGCCATCGGTGGCTCCGGCAAGAGCATGTTGACGTGGGAATGGACGACCAAGCAGGCCACGAACGTACGCAAGGACTGGGCTGGCCGCTTTTGGTATTCGTTTTACGAAAAAGGAGCGGTGATGGCCGACTTTTGCGGCCGCGCCCTGGCCTACATGACCGGACGGCCGCTCAAAGAATTTCGCCGAAAAAAGACCGCGGCCCTCAGTGAATTGCTTTTGCACCAACTCCGCGCGCAACCGTGGCTGCTGATCCTCGACGGACTCGAGCGCGTGCTCGTCGCCTATCACCGCTATGACGCCGCCCAAGTGCCCGACGAAGACGCGGGCGGAAGCGACCAGATTGCGCGTCGCGATCCCTGCGCGGCGATCAGTCCCGACGATGACGAGCTTCTTTTCGCCCTCGCGTCCGCGTCGCCGTCGAAGCTGCTCATCACGTCGCGCCTCGTTCCGCGTGTACTGCTCAATCGTTCGACTCAACCCATTCCGGGCGTTTTTCACGAACGCCTTCCCGGCCTTCGCCCGTCGGACGCGGAGTTGCTCCTGCGGTCCTGCGGCATCACCGGAAATTCGAAGGAAATTCAGGATTATCTGACAACCCATTGTGACTGCCACCCCCTCGTGACCGGCGTGTTGGCAGGCCTGATCAATGACTATCTTCCCGACCGAGGAAACTTCGACGCCTGGGTGGATGACGCCAACGGAGGCGCCGCGCTCAATCTCGCCGCTCTCGATCTCATCCAGAAGCGCAATCACATTCTCCGCGCCGCGCTCGACGCGCTGCCGGAAAAAAGCCGCGAGCTGTTGTCGACGCTCGCGCTGCTATCCGAATCCGTCGATTACGTGACGCTGAGCGCGTTCAACCCGCACGTGCCGCCTCCGCCGGAAGAAGTTGCGGAGCCCGAGAAACCGGAGGATCAATGGGGTTGGAAGTACATGACCGATGAGGTGAAAGCGCAGATTGGCGAACAATATTCGGCGAATCTGGAGCGATGGGCAAATTACGAGCGCTCAGTTGATACATGGCGTCGATCAAAAGAAGTTGAGATTGCTTCGCAGCGACTGGCCGAGTCCGTGCGTGATTTGGAGCGGCGAGGACTTCTGCAATATGACACGGGTGCACGACGCTATGACCTTCACCCTGTCGTTCGTGGAATCACCACTGGCGATTTGAGGCAGGAACAGAAAGAGCGCTATGGCCACAAAGTGATCGATTACTTTTCGCGAGAAAGCCGCAGCCACTACGAAAGCGCGGAGACACTTGATGATCTTCGTGGCGGGCTCCAGTGCGTCCGTACACTAATTCAAATCGGTAAGTATCAGGAGGCGGTGGATATTTTCCGCGGTGATTTAGCAAATGCATTCCTATTCAATTTGGAGGCAAGCGCGAGCCTTCTTTCATTGCTGCGGCCTTTCTTCCGGGAAGGCTGGCATCAATTGCCAGGCGCTGTCAGCATGGATGATGCAGCCTATCTGGCTACGTGTGCTTCAAGAGCACTCGAAAGAATTGGGGAGCTTGAAGAAGCACTTGGTGCGCAGGAGGTAGGACTTCGCGCTGACTTGCATGAATCCGATTGTCAGAGTTTGAACTGCTCATTGGCAAACATTGGTCATATTATCTTGGAACAGAATCGAGTCGCCGCAGCGGCGCGAGTTCTACACCACGAACTCGAAAGTGCAGCATTCTTGGAAAAGTCGTTTCTTTTTACGTCCCGGCTTTCCCGTTTTAGGTATCTCGTTCTGATCGGTGCGATGCCCGACGCAGAGAAAATGTGGGCTCGTCTCGATCCTATGAGCCGTGACTGGCCCAGAGGGATCTATCGGCAAGGTGGCGCCGAGCTTGATTACGCCGTCTTTCGCTACAAACGAGGCGATTTGGACGAAGAGATTCTCGTACACGCCGAGAAGCAGATCAAGATCGGCAGAGACCGTTCTCTGCTCCGCGCACTTCACACTTTGCGGGGTCGGTGGCATCTCGATCATGGCATCTGGGAACTCGCGGCCGAAGGTCTCCACGAAGCCGTGCGCATGGCGCGCGAAATCGAGCAAAGCGACCATGAATCCGAAACGCTCCTCACACTGGCGAACCTCCACCTCCGCCGGCTCGCTGATCCTCGTGCGCACGCTGAATCCCTGTCCAACGTGAAAAATCCAGCGCATGGCGATCTTGCTGCTCTTTGGCTTGCGCTCGGCGATCCGGAGCAAGCAAAAAAACATGCTCTCGCCGCGTACAAATGGGCCTGGGCCGACGGTGAACCATATGCTCGCCGCCACGAACTGGAGAAGGTTCGCGCACTATTGAAACAACTCGGGGCGGAAATCCCCAACCTCCCGCCCTACGATCCCTTGAAAGGCGAGCGCTTCCAGTGGGAAGACGAAGTGGCGGCAGCGATCGAGAGATTGCGTGCGAAGAAATTCAAAGACGGAGACGCGTCCGCGTAATCACCACATCCCCTTCCCCTTGCGGCACCGCATTCGATGCGTCGCGCGCTCGCTGCAGCGCCGGCGCATCGAGTCCGAACGAGACGTCGCTGGCGATCGCCTCCAGCGCGCCCTTCGCCTGCACCTCGACCGTCATCTGATCGCGGCCGTTCATGAGCGCGAATCGCCATGTCTCGCTTCGCTCGCGCCAGCGCGCGGGGCGTGGTGGAGGCGTAATGCCGTTCACGCGAAGGACGGTGCCGCCGCGGAGCGCGAGCGTCAGTCGATTCCCGTGACGCGGCGAGCGGATGGTGAGCGTGACGCGATCGCCGTTGCGTGCCGTGGTCATCTCCACACGCCGGATCGCCAGCCGCGGCGCGGGTGTGGACCATTGCGCCCCGCTGGACCACGGTGTGAGGGACGCAGGCGCAGCCGTGAAATTTGCCATGCGCACCGGCGCGACGAACATTGGCGATAGCGTGGCGTCATCGATGTACGCGAGCGAGATCGCACGCGGGCGTTCGCGCGACGTTGCGGGAAGCGCTAACGCCACGATTGCGGCAACAAGAGCGAGTGCGGCGAAAACCGCGGCGTTGCGGAAGCGCGCGAAGAGCGGCCCGACGAGCGTGAACAGGATGCCGGCGAGGATGGCGATGGCGACGAGCATGCGGCCGCCGAGGGCGTCGTAGAGGAGGATCAGGAGCGGCAGGAGCACGATCGCGGCGGCGGTCGCGGAGACGGCGCTGGTCGTGGTCTCGTTCGCGCGCGCGAGCGCGCAGATCGTCAGCGCGACTGCCGGTACGAGGAACAGGAAGCTCGCGCCGGTGAGCGTGATCGCGAGCACGAACGCAATCGCGTGCCACACGAACGCCGCGCCGAAGAGCAGCGCGCGTTCCTCGCTTCGCTTGCGAAACAGCGCCGCCGCGCAGATCGCGGCCGCGATTCCGATGAGCCACATCGCGAGGATCGACGGCTGCGGATGCGCGACGAAATTCACGCCGTCGCTGCGCATGCGCGCGAGCCAGCTCAGCGCGATGCCGGCGATGAGCGAGAGCAGAATCGCCGTGAACGTCGCCAGCACGCCGAACGTGATCGCCCGCGGATTCGTGTGCCGCGCCGCGAAGAGGAGCAGCACGAGACTGATCGCGCAGATCCACACCGTCCAGCCGGCGGGCCACCAGACCAGCGCGAATTGCAGGACGTCGAAATACGACGCGTCGTCGCTGCTGCGCGCGTCGAGATCGGAATCGGCAAGCGCGCGCGCGGCGCCCAGGAGATTGTCGCCGTGATGTTGCAGCGTGCGCGGATTCACGTGCGCGAGATTGTCGAGCGGCGTGTGATACCAGTTCACGCCGCGGATCGCCGCGAAGTTCAGCGCCGGAATGCCCGCGCGTTTGAACACCGTCACGTCGGTGTCGTTCGGCAGCAGGTTGTAGATCGCGGAGAAGAACGATGTCGCGTGCGGCCGCCCGACACCGCGCGCGAAGCGGCGGATCAGCCAGCGATTGCGGCTGCTGGTCTCGAACATGTTGCTCGGCCCGTACGTGCCGCGGTTCTCGACGTTGATCACGACCCCGGCGTTGCGCACCAGCGCGGGATCGCCGACAAATGCTTCCGCGCCGACCAGCCCCGACTCCTCGGCGTCGGTGATCAGGAACTCAATCGGATTGCGATGCGACTGCCCGCGCAACGCGCGTGCGATCTCCAGGATCGCCGCGACGCCCACGCCGTCATCCGAGGCGCCCGGACCCGCGCCGACCGAATCGTGATGCGCGACGAGCAGGACGGCGCGGCCCTTCGCGCCGGCGGGCTTCGCGAAGATATTCGAGACCGCCGCGCAGGACGGCAGCGCGTTGCAGGCGATCGTCGTCTGCACGGTTGTCTCGTATCCGAGGGCGCGGAAGCGGGAGATCACGCGCTCGCGGACGCGGTCCGTGCCGGCGGGATGCGGCGTCTCGTCGCCGAGCAGCTCGCGAAGCATGCCCATCGCGCGATCGGACGAGAACTCGCCCGCGGGCGCGTTCGGAGGCTTCGGAGCCGGTCCGTTCGCCCGCCACAACGCGAGCAGCAAAACGGCGAAAAGCGGAATCACGATCGCGGCAAAACGGCGCATGAGCCCGCATTTTCGCAGAGCCGCAAACTTTGGTGCGCATTCCACGTAAGTAGAGGCATGCGCAAACTCGCTTTCGCCGCCACCCTCCTGTTTGTCGCCGCCGCCGCCGGCGCGGCCACGCTCGAAGAAACCGTCGACCGCACACTCAACGTGCAGCCCGGCGCCACCGTCTCGCTGACGAACGTCAACGGCCGCGTCACCATCAAGTCATGGGACCAGCCGCGCGTTCACATCGTGGCGGAGAAGGAAGTGGAGGGAAGCCGCGACGACGCGCAGGAAGTGATGAAGGCGCTTCGCGTCGACATCGTCCCGCAGAACGGCGGGGTGAGCGTCACCACGCACCACCCGCGCCGCGGCGACGACGGGGTCGGCGGGTTCTTCGACTGGCTCCTCGGCAATCACGTGCAGGCGCAGGTGCGCTACGAGCTGACGATCCCGCGCAACATGAACCTCGACGTGCGCACCGTGAACGGCTCGATCCATCTCGCCGACGTGAACGGCCATCTCGAGCTCGACACCACGAACGGCAAGATCGAAGTCGAGCGCTGCTCCGGCTCGATCGACGCCTCGACCACGAACGGCGGCATCCGCGCGCACCTCGTGCAGGTGGCTAAAGGCCAGCCCATGCGCTTCGAGACCACGAACGGCCGCATCGAGCTCGAAGTCCCGCCGAGCCTCGCCGCCGACATCGAAGCCGGCACGACCAACGGCTCCATCAGCACCGATCTGCCGGTCGCGACCACGCACTTCAAGCGCAACTCGTTGCGCGGCACCATCAACGGCGGCGGCCCCTCGATCCGCCTCCGCACCACGAACGGCGGGATCGCGATCAAAACGCGGACGTAGTTTTGGTGGAGCGGCGGGCTTTAGCCCGCCGAAATGCGACGGCGGGCTAAAGCCCGCCGCTCCACGGCACACCGCCTGTCGGAGCAGACTCGCGCGCGGCGCATCACCCACACGATCGCCGGCACGCGCAGGAACCGCAGCACATCCACCGGCGCGGCGGGGACGAGGTTCATCGTGGCGGCGAGCAGGGCTTCGCGGATCATCGTGTGCATAGTACGCGATGACCACTGTCAAAACCGGCCTCTGCGGATTCACGATCGGCGCGGCGGCGTATTTCGAAACGTTCCCTGTCGTCGAGGTGCAGCAGACGTTCTACGACCCGCCGTCCGCCCGCACCCTCGAGCGCTGGCGCATGCAGGCGCCGCCGGCGTTCGAGTTCACGATGAAGGCGTGGCAGGTGATCACGCACGCGTCCACGAGCCGCACGTACCGGCGGATGAAGACCGCGATCGACATCAAAGAAGCCGGCGGGTTCCGCGTCAACGAAACCGTCCTCCGCGCGTGGGACACGACGCGCACCGCGGCGCGGATCCTTCGCGCGACCGCGATCCTCTTTCAATGCCCGGCGAGCTTCCGCCCGACGGACGAGAACGTCGCGAACATGCGCGCGTTCTTCAACACCATCGAGCGCCCGAAACGCGTGCGCCTCCTCTGGGAGCCGCGCGGCGACTGGCCCGACGAGATCGTCCTGACGCTTTGCCGCGACCTCGGTTTGGTGCACGCCGTCGATCCGTTCATCCGCCCTTCTCTGACACCCGAGCTCACGTACTGGCGCCTGCACGGCAACGGCAGCGCCTACGCGACGTACATCGACGACGAGTTGCGCCAGCTGCGCGACTGGATCACCGGCGACACGTACGCGATGTTCAACAACATCCCGCGCGTCGGCGACGCGAAGCGCTTCCTCGCTTCGGCGTGATGTACGGACCCCCCTCTTGCAATGTTAGGCGGCCGGACTTAGATCGAGGCCGCGCCGGCTCCGTTGACCGAGGCCGAGACGAAGATTGCATCCGAAATCGCAATGGGCGGACTGCGGGAGCGCAAGTTCGTCGACGCGCGCACGTACTTCGTCCACGCCGAGATGCTGCAGGACAAAGCAGGCAACGCGCGCCTCGCGCTGGTGACGCACTACCGTTACGCCGGCGATCAAACGATCACGTCGATCGTCGACCTCACCGCGCGGCGAGTCATGGACGTGCGAGTTACAGCGCATGCCGGCGCGCCGTTGTCGCGGGAGGAATTCGACGAAGCGCGCCAATTGGCTCTGGCTGATCCGGCGGTGGTGCAGGCACTCGGCGCGAACCGCGATCGCGTCGTCGTTGAGCCGCTGCTCTTGCGCGCGCCCGAGGGCGATCCGATGTTCGGTCATCGCGTCGTGCGGCTGCTCTTCCGCGTCGAGCGCGACTATCTCAGCGCGCCGGTGGTGCACGTCGATCTCACGGACCGCAAAGTCATGATCGAGCCGCCGCGGCGCGGCGAGCACATGTGAAGGAGATCACGATGCGAATGTTGCGCGCCTTCGTCCTTCTCGCCATTCTGCTCGTCACCGCCGGCGTGAACACGCAGACCAACTGCTGCCCGGGCCACACCGCGCCGACGTCGCCGCCGTACGAAGTCATCCAGCAGTTTCCATCCAGCGGTCCGATGCAGACCGCATGGCTCGTGCATTGGGCCGAAGCCACGCACGTGGGGCTGTACATCACCGGCGCCTGGTTCAAGCGCACGCCTGCCGAGCCGTGGGTGCGCATCCTCTGGGACGCGCGGCTATCGGACATCTTCGTGCCGTATCACACCGGCTCACCGCGCTATTACGACCTGAGTCATTTCTCGTTTCCGCTCGTGCAGGCCGGCCCGAAAGACGCCGGCTGTTGCGGAACGCTGCTCGGCAATCCGCCGCACGTCGTGCGGGAGGTGCGCGACCGCGGCCCGATGTGGAAGGACGACACGGCCGTTTATCGCGGCGAAGAGCTCGTGCTCTGGTCCACGCTCGACGCGGCGAACTACAACTACATCATGCAGTACATCTTCCGCGACGACGGCACGATCGGTTTCCGCCTCGGCGCGACGGCGCGCAATCTGCCGGGTCGCGAGCTCGAAGCGCACATGCACAACGGTCTCTGGCGCGTGGACATCGATCTCGCCGGGTTTCCGAACGACAGCGCGCTGCTGATGAAGCACACCGAGGCAGGCCTCACCGCGACCGACACGATGCCGCCATTCAACGGCGGCTTCGAGGGCAGTGCGACGTGGAACGCGGAGTTCACCGAGATCGGCGTCGTGGATACGGTGGTCAAGAACGGCCGCGGGCACAACATCCAATACGATCTCATGCCGATGCGCTCCGGCTCGGCGCGTCATGACGAACCGTTCATGCGTTACGACATGTGGGTCACGCGATACGATCCCTCGCAGCTGGCGTATCCATCGCTGCCCACGTACGTCACGGCGAATCGATCGGTCACGAACACCGACGTCGTGCTGTGGTACGCATCGTCGATGCATCACCTGCCGCGCGATGACGACGGCGAGTTCGTGGACGGCTTCTTCAAAGGAAGCGCGCTGGTGATGTGGAGCGGCTTCGATCTTCGCCCGCGAAACTTCTTCGATCGGACGCCGTTCTTCCCGTGATCACTCCGGCGTGATGTACGCCCCCGTGATCCCGCCGTCGACGAGGAACGACGTGCCGTTCACGTAGGACGACTCGTCGCTGGCGAGGAACAGCGCGGCGTTGGCCATCTCCTCAGGCTTCGCGAAGCGGCCGGGCG
>DATFHJ010000082.1:0-3254 GCA_035248585.1 Thermoanaerobaculia bacterium | reverse complement strand
TACGAGCGCATCGAGATGCCGCTCTATCCCGTGCTCGCGCGGATGGAAGAGCGCGGCATCCGCATCGACGCCGATTTGCTGCGGCAGATGTCCGCGACCATGGGCGCGCAGCTCGCGGAGCTGGAACAGAGCATCTACAAGGAAGCGGGATCGGAGTTCAACATCAACTCTCCGATCCAGCTCGGGCACATCCTCTTCGAGAAGCTGCAGTACCCGGTCATCAAGAAAACGAAGACGAAGAGCTACTCGACGAGCGTCGAAGTGCTCGAAGAGCTGGCGACGCACGGCTTCGCCATCCCGCAGCTGATTCTCAAGCAGCGCGAGCTCTCGAAGCTGAAAGGCACGTATGTCGACGCGCTGCCGCAGCTCGTCGGCAAAGACGGCCGCGTGCACACGACGTTCAATCAGGCCGTGGCCGCGACCGGCCGCCTCTCCTCGTCCGATCCGAACCTGCAGAACATTCCGATCCGCACGCAGACCGGCCGCGAGATCCGCAAAGCCTTCGTCGCCGACGAAGGCTGGGTGCTGCTGTCCGCCGATTACTCGCAGGTCGAGCTGCGCATCCTCGCGCACATCTCGCAGGATGAAAATCTCATCGAGACGTTCCGCAGCGGCGCGGACATCCATCGCGCAACCGCGGCCGGCATGTTCAACATCGCTCCGGAAGAACTGACGGCGGAGCAGCGCCGCGCGGCGAAGACGATCAACTTCGGCGTGCTGTACGGCATGTCGGCGTTCCGCCTCTCGAACGAGCTGAACATCTCGACCGGCGAGGCAAAGAGCTGGATCGACGCCTACTTCGGGCGTTACCCGAAGATCCAGGAGTACCTCGACCGCACGCTCGAAGAGGCGCGCACGACAGGCAAAGTGACGACGCTCTTCGGGCGCGTCCGCTACATCCCCGAGATTCACAACCGGTCGTTCACCGTGCGCGGCAACGCGGAGCGGATGGCGACGAATGCGCCGATTCAGGGCACCGCCGCCGACCTTTTGAAGATGGCCATGATCGCGCTCGACAAGAAGCTCGGCGACCTGGCGCGGATGCTGTTGACGGTGCACGACGAGATCGTGATCGAGGCGCCGGAAGCGAAAGCGACCGAAGTGGCGGGGATCGTGAAAGAAACGATGGAGAGGATCTACCCGCTGGCCGTCCCGCTGGCCGTCGATGCGCATTGGGGGAGGAGCTGGTACGACGCGAAAGAGTGATGCGCCGCTGTCTGGTCATACTCCTCGTCTGCATTGGCACGAGCTGTAAAGAACCCGCGCCGAAGAAACCCGCGGCCGCGGGCGCGGGTCCGCAGACGCGCGCGACCGTCGTCACGATCCGGACGACGATCCAGCCTGACAACAAGACGCACACGCACACGCTCGTCATCGCGGACAATCAGGCGCGCAGCACGGACGAGCTGGATCAGTGGCGGCTCTACGACACGCGCGCGAAGACCGTCACGTTCGTCGACGACGTGGCGAAGACGTCGCGCACGGAGTCGTTCGATGCGCTCCTGAAAAAACATCGCGAAGCGCTCGCCGCGCAACTGCCCGGCCACTATCCACGCGCGTACGTGAAGAAGGACGGTGCGGAGCTGCGCATCGAGGTCGGCAATTACCGCCGCCGCCTGAAGCTGGCCGAGCAACGCGCGATTCCAGCCGAGCTCTTCGCGATGATGCAGGCCAGCGACGCGGCGACGTCGCCGCTCGCGCCGATGATGCGCGCCGCCGGCGACGCGCTCGTTCGCACCCGCGCCTTTCCGATGCACGATCACAGCGAGCTGCCGTACGCGGACAAGAAACTGATCGTCGAGCGCGAGGTGGTCTCCATCGCCCAGCAGAACGTCCCGGCGGCGCTGCTGCGCGTGCCGCCGGGATATCGCGACCTTACGCCGAAGCCGGCCGCGGCACGCCCCTGACGGCGGCGGCCTCGGGCTCGCGCACTTCCGACAGCCGCGCGAGCGAGAACGCGCCGATGGCCATCACCAGATCGCGCACGGCGACGTCGAGAAAGCGGCCGCTCGTCACGAGCGTCAGCGCGATCAGCGTCAGCCACGCCGCGACGACGTAGCCGCCGAGGCGCGTGAGACCGGCGAGCACGGCGATGCCGGCGATCATCTCGATCACGCCGGCCACGCGCATCATCGCGCCGGCGCTGAGCGGCGAGAGATTGACCAGCAGCGGACTCGCGTACTGCTCCCAGTTCGTGAGGAGGTTGAAGAATTTGTCGAGCCCGGCGAGAAACGCCGTCAGGCCGAATGCGATGCGAAGCGTCAAAACCGTGGAATTGAGTCGTGTGTTCATGCTGTCTTCCTCCACGGGATTGGAGTGAGCGCACGCGATTGGGTGACGGTGTCACCTTTTCCGCTTCGCGATCTCTAATGGATTGATGACGACCGCACTCGCGCCCGAATCGAGCCAGCAGCTTTCCGACACCGAAGTCGTCCGCCGCGTCGTCGACGGCGACACGGCGCTGTTCGAGATCCTGCTGCGCCGCTACAACCAGCGGGTCTATCGCGCCGTCCGCGCGATCCTCGGCAGCGACGAAGACGCCGAGGACACGATGCAGCAGGCGTATCTCAACGCTTTCACGCATCTGCGCCAGTTCGAAGAGCGCGCGCAGTTTTCGACGTGGCTGATCCGCATCGCCGTCAACGAGGCGATCGCGCGCCGCAGAAAAAATCAGCGCCACCCGTGGGATGGAGACGAGGAACTGATGATGGCGATCGAATCGGACGCGCCGAATCCCGAGCAGCAGGCGCTGTCGTCGCAGATGCGCGAGGTGATGGAGCGCGAGCTCGCCGCGCTGCCCGCGAGCTATCGCAGCGTGCTCGTGTTGCGCGAAGTCGAAGGCCTCAGCACCGCGGAGACGGCGGAGTGTTTGAACGTGTCGGAAGACGTCGTGAAGACGCGCCTTCATCGCGCGCGGGGCATGGTCCGCGCCGCCCTCGAGCGCCGCGCCGGCGAGACGATGGGCGGGATTTACCGCTTCGGCAACGAGCGCTGCGATCGCGTGGTGGCGAACGTCATGACGCGCATCAGTCAGATGACCTGACGCGAATCGCCGACGCGCTTCGTCGCGCCGACGGAATCGAAGTACTCGAGCAGGGGAATCGCGACCTTGCGCGAGATCCCGAAGAGATCCTTGAACTGCCCGACGTCGATCGTCTGACCTTTCTTCGAGCCGAGCGTTTCCCGCGCCGCGGCGACGACGTCGCGATGCAGGTACACGCCGTCCGCGAGCCGCACGAGCGTTCCCTGTTTCA
>DATFHJ010000081.1:0-3445 GCA_035248585.1 Thermoanaerobaculia bacterium | reverse complement strand
GCCTGCTGCAGCGGACGGTCCTTCCAAAGAGCGACTCCAGCGCCATTGCGGAAGTCCTCCTCCTCGGCGGCATCATGCGCCGCGTCGAGGACAGCGGCGACGATCCGGAACGGACGCGCTACGAATTCGCCGATGACGAGGTGCGCGAGCTGATGCTCAACGATGCAGGCCATGCCGACTCGGTCGACGTCATCACGACGAACGTCTCCCACTTCCTCGGCGAGCACTTCGGCGAGGTGATCGACTTTGCGGCGCTGATCGAAAATCCGACGTCCCTCGGCGGATTGAAGATCGCCCCCGAACAGAAACCGTTCGCCCGCATCGGTGCGTCCGTGCTGCGCCGCCTTGGCGGCGGCTACCGCGAAGTCGGCATGGCGATCGAGAGCGCGCTCGATCAGACGACGCCCGGGCCTCCGGTGAATGGAACATTGGCTCACACCGAGCCGGAGCAGGAACCAAATCGCTTCCGCGACTGGAGCGGCAAGAATCACCCTCGCCGCACCCGCGTCGAGCTCGCGGCATACCTCGGCGATCACGAAGCGCGGAAGCTGGTGTCTCAGAAGGTGCCGAAGGATTTTCAGGAATGGGTCACCGGCCTGCGTCGCTGGGGAGTGCCGGTGATGTTGCACGGCGCCCTTGTCGCCGCGCGACGCGTGTTGCGTGATCTCCCGGGACGCGATTCGCGGCGGAGAATGGCGATGATCACCGCGGCGGAGCGATGCTTGAGCATCCGGAGGCGGGAGGCAGCGGTGAATCTGCAGAGCCACGTCTTCGCAGAAGAAGATAATACGAACAGCGCGGTGTTCGCGGCGCAGGCTGTCGCATATGCCTTCAGCTCTGTCGGTCCAATCGGCGCGAGGACCGAAGAGCTGGTCCTCGGGACTATTGCGGCAGCATTGCGCGAACATCGTAGCGAGACCGATTTGCGCAATGCCATCCGCGATTCACTGATGGAGAACCTTCTGCGCGATGTCAGCGTGGTGCCCGACCGCGTGCCGGAACGGGAGATCATCCTCGTCGCGAGTACGCTCATCGGTGATCTGTCCGAGGTCGTTCAGTCGACGGCATACCAGCTGGGCGAACGTCTGGCGCGCGATGGTTACAAGCTGATGGCGAGCAATAACCTCACGATCTCGGGCTACACGTATGCAGCCGAGATGCTCGGCATCGATGTGGAGAGCCGGCTCACCGAGTACTCGACTAAATCGAGTTGGTGGCAGCGGCTCTGGAAGACCGGACCGGCCGCGGCCATTGTCATCGGCGATGAGTTGGACGTTTTCGACGCGTCAGACGATATCCTGATTATCGGACTCCCCTGGACGAGAATCCGGCCGGCGGAACAACCTGCGGCGCTGGCGTACCCGTGGCAAAACCTCCTGAATGAGCACGGGATCGCAACCAGCGAGGACGTCGCGCTGATGGTCGATCGCCTCCTAGCCGCACTCGACGTCGCGTTCAGTCTCGCAGCCGCCGAAGTTTTGCGTGAGTACCTTGACCGCTCTGACACGATTCGAGCAACCACACCTCCAAGTTCCGAGGCGCTCGATGCGTGTTTCGAATTCCTCGACAAGCGCATGCCGGAGCATCGCTTCCTGGCGCAGTTGTTGGTGCGCGATGCCTTCGCGGACGACGACCATGCACCGGTCTTCGCCTCGATTGCCCGCCAGTACGCGCTCTCGACCGCATTGGCATGGTTGACGTTTTATATCCGGGACGCGGCTCGCCTCCGTCCGACTCGATCCAATCGAAATCTTCCGACGATCATCGAGACACTTATCAACAAGCACCCGGCGTCGTGGGTGGAGGCTGTGTCCGGCCTTAGCTGGGACGAGCTGCTCTTCCGCTGCTCGCTTCCGCTCAGCATGTTCGAAGCTGCGGAGCGGTATCTCGCCCTCGAGCGCGATTTCGGTCCCTCGGGCATGCCGCAGACAGGGCGTTGGGATCTCGATTACGTCGCGGATCGCTTGGAGTTCATCGATCCGTATGCCCGAAGCGGCAACGAAGCGGAGCGCATCGTCGGCTACTGGCTCCTGCGGAAAGACGATCTCAAGATCGCAGCCACGGATCTGGCACGATACCTCGCGCAGGAGATCGCGCGCGGCCCCGTGACCCGACGGTCGCCCGCGTCGCAACTGCTCGAAACGATATGGAGGACACTGCCACGCTACGGCCGCAGTGAACGCCGGATCATCGCGCGCGTCGTCAGCGCGGCGGAAGTCGTGACTCGCGACATCGACTCGCAGTTCATAATCACGAGCCTCCTGCAGGAGCGGTTGACGGATGCGGTCGACGAAATCCGGGCGATCGACTCGTTCGCTCAACCGCTCGACGGCAGCGATCGAATGTCATTGCCCGTCGAACTGACTTCGTTCGAGCTCACCGCAGACGAGCTTCGGACCTTTCTCGAGATCAATACGGCCGGCTACCGCATGTTGGCGCGCCGTCTGGCGACGCACGTCGTCGGCCCGCCTGCGCTCGACCTCATCGCCAGCGCGTTCGAAACTGCATCGCTCGGCTACGACGGCGAGACCCTCGCTGCAATCGATGCCACGAATGAAGTCGCGTCGCGGCTCACGGCGAGTCAACTCGCCCGGCTGGCGCACGCCATCAACGCTAACCGCCACCTAATCCCCGATCCCAACGTTTCGGCGCGTCTCACTCAGCTGGGCAATCGCCTGAACCAGCTTCGCGAGCGCTCCGAGCGCCTGCGCAACTCCACCGTCGCCGTGATTGGCAGCGATCCCGAAAACGTCACGCAGCCTTTCTGCCGTACCCTCGGCGCACTCCTCGCCGCGAACGACATCGACCTCGTCTGCGCCAATCCGACCATAGCGTCGATCCTGATAGAGGGCTATCGCAGCATCAAAGCCGACCTGGACGGCGCCATCGTGCTGCGCAGTGAGTGGGACATGCGTCCGATGCGCGAAGACCTTCCGTACCAAACGATCCGCGGGGATCTGCGAGAGGTTAGGCAGGAGATGCTCGCGCGCGCCACGATTATCATCGCCGTCGGCGGCGAGAACGGGACGCGCTACGAATACCGCAACGCGCGACAGCTCAAGATCCCAGTGATCCCAGTCGCCTCGTATGGCGGCGCGACGCTGTCGCTCTACCGGGAGGCGATCTCTGATCTCAGCAATCTCGGCGTCGCAGCCGCGAGCCTCACGCCGCTCATCAGCGAACGCAATCCGGAACGCCTCGCCGAGGTGGCGCTCGTTGCGGTGATGGAGGCGAACCTCGGCTTGCAGCGGCGCTCAGCCGCACGGGTCGAAGCGAATCGCCGCGCGGCTATCCTCGATACCGCGGCGCTCGTCGCCGCAGCGCGGAGCGTGGCGTCGGAGTCGGAACTGGTCGAGCCGGCGACGATCCCCGACGTGATGAAGGCGCTGCGGGAAGGCTTGGACGTCGACCTGTCGCACGCGCGCATGCTCGAGCGTCGCGCGCG
>DATFHJ010000080.1:0-2964 GCA_035248585.1 Thermoanaerobaculia bacterium | reverse complement strand
CTGAATTGGAAGCGGTGGGGACCGTACTTGTCCGAGCGGCAATGGGGCACGGTACGCGAGGACTACTCCGCGAGCGGCGACGTGTGGGACAGCTTCACCCACGACATGGCGCGGAGCCGGGCGTACCGCTGGGGCGAAGATGGCCTGCTCGGCATCACCGACCGCGAATGCCGGCTCTGTTTCGCCCTCGCGCTCTGGAACGGCCGGGATCCGATCCTCAAGGAGCGGCTCTTCGGCCTCAACGGCCACGAGGGGAACCACAGCGAGGACGTGAAGGAGTGCTACTACTACCTCGATAGCACGCCAACGCACTCGTACATGAAGGCGCTCTACAAGTACCCGCAGAGCGAGTACCCATATCTCGATCTCGTCGTCGAGAATCGGCGTCGCACGCGCGCCGATCCCGAATACGAGCTCGTCGATACCAACGCGTTCGACGAGGATCGCTACTTCGACATCATCGCCGAGTACGCGAAGGGATCGCCGAACGACATCCTCATCCGGATCACCGCGACGAACCACGGGAGCGAGGAAGCGCCGCTCGCGCTCCTGCCGACGCTCTGGTTCCGGAACTACTGGGCATGGGGACGCAGCGACGATCCGCCACCACGCATCTTCGCCGAGGGCGCGCGGACGCTCGTCGCCGAACATCCCGGGCTCGGCGTCTTCCGGCTGCAAATGGCCCGGAACGGGTTCGGCCTGCATCGCCCGCCGCCGGAGCTGATCTTCACGGAAAACGAGAGCAATCGCCGACGACTGTGGGACGTCGACAACCACTCACCGTATGTGAAGGACGCGTTTCACCGGTATGTCGTGAACCGCGACGTCGACGCGGTGAACCCACGCCGCGTCGGCACGAAGGCAGCGTTTCTCTACAAGTGGATCGTCGCCGCCGGTGAAAGTGTGCGCGTGGAGCTGCGGCTCTCGTCCGACGAGGAAGGGCCCGCCGAATCGTTCGGTGAGGAGTTCGACGCGACGTTCAGTCTGCGCGAGCAGGAGGCAGACGAGTTCTACCGCGGCTTCACCCAGGGTGCGACAGCGGAGGAGGCGCGCGTTTCACGGCAGGCCTATGCCGGTCTCCTCTGGACGAAGCAGTACTACAACTACGTCGTGAAGGAGTGGCTCGAGGGTGATCCGGCATCGCCGCCGCCGCCGGCAATCCGCTGGCAAGGCCGGAATTCCGATTGGCAGCATGTCTACAATCGGGACATCATCTCGATGCCGGACAAGTGGGAATATCCCTGGTACGCGGCGTGGGATCTCGCGTTCCAGATGATCCCGTTCGCGCGCATCGATCAGCATTTCGCGAAGGAGCAGCTCGTGCTGCTGCTGCGCGAGTGGTACATGCACGCCAACGGGCAGCTGCCGGCGTACGAGTTCGCGTTCTCGGACGTGAATCCGCCGGTGCACGCGTGGGCGGCGTGGCGCGTGTACAAGATGACGGGCAAGAAAGGGGCGCGCGACCACGTCTTCCTCGAGCGCGTCTTCCACAAGTTGCTCATCAATTTCTCCTGGTGGGTCAACCGCAAGGATCCCGACGGCAACCACCTCTTCAGCGGCGGTTTCCTCGGCCTCGACAACGTCGGCGTCTTCGACCGGAACAAGCCGCTGCCTAACGGGCAATACCTCGAGCAGGCAGACGGCACGGCGTGGATGGCGTTCTACTGCGCGACGATGCTCTCGATCACCCTCGAGCTGGCGACGATCGACCGCGCGTACGAGGACATGGCGACGACGTTCTTCGAGCACTTCGTGTCGATCGCCGATGCCATGAACTCGCTCGGCGGCACCGGATTGTGGGACGAGCACGACGGCTTCTACTACGATCAGCTGTGCGTCGAGGGGCAGAAGACGCCGCTGCGCATCCGCTCGATCGTGGGCCTCGTGCCGCTCTTCGCGTGCGAATGCATCGATCAGGAAACGATCGACCAGCTGCCCGGCTTCAAGAAGCGGATGCAGTCGTTCCTCAACAATCGGAAGGATCTCGCGGCGCACATCTCCTACATGCGCGAGCGCGAGGACTCACGACACTCGCGCCGGCTCCTCGCGATGCCGGCGCGCCACCGCTTGATGCGCGTCCTGGGCTACATGCTCGACGAGCGCGAGTTTCTGTCGCCCTACGGAATACGTTCGCTGTCGCAGATCCACCGCGACCACCCGTTCACGCTCCGCGTGGGCGACGAGGAAGCGACGGTGCGCTATTCGCCGGGCGAGTCCGACACCTACATCTTCGGCGGCAACTCGAACTGGCGCGGGCCGATCTGGTTTCCGATCAACTATCTCGTGATCGAGGCGCTCGAGCGGTACCATCACTTCTACGGCGACTCGCTGCGCGTCGAGTGTCCGACGGGCTCGGGACAGATGATGACCCTCGGCGAGGTCGCGCACGAGCTGGCGTCGCGCCTAACGAGATTGTTTCTGCCGGACCAGCGCGGCGCCCGCCCCGCGCACGGCGGCGACCGCCGCTACGCGCAGAGCCCGCACTGGCGCGACCTCGTCCTCTTCTACGAGCATTTCCACGGCGACACAGGCCGCGGTCTCGGTGCGAGTCATCAGACAGGCTGGACGGCGTTGATCACCCGCTGCCTGGAAAAGACCGCCGCGCGGGCGAACATCTCCCGGCCGTCCGAGCAGATGGAAGCTCTTATCGACTGACTCGGCTCGGACGGCTCCGTGTTAGCTATCAGTCCATAGCTGATAGCTATCTGCGAACTCGGAACGAAGCGTTGATCAGATGGTTGTCATCCCGAGAAGCGAAGCGACGAGGGATCCGTTTTGGGTGGCGAGCAAGAGCAGATCCCTCGCTACGCTCGGGATGACAACCAGATAGACGCTTCGTTCCTTATTCGCAGATAGCTATGGACTAACAACTATGAACTTGAGATGAGAGAGTGGTTGGTCGCTGACGGGCTAGGCGGGTATGCGATGGGCGCGGCGGATGGGATTCGGAAGCGCCGTTATCAC
>DATFHJ010000079.1:0-12723 GCA_035248585.1 Thermoanaerobaculia bacterium | reverse complement strand
GGCGGGCTTCATGCCGAGGCGCTCGAACGTTTCGACCTCGTCGATCAGCGCGTGGCCGGGAATCATGTTCCGGTAGCCGCCGCCCGAGTCGGTGCCGGCGATCCAGCGATCGGTGACCGACCGCAGCTTCGCGAAAATCTCCTGCGACAGCGCCCATACTTTCGCGGACGAGGCGTCGGGCTCCTTCGCGCGCTCGAGCCATCGCGCGCGGAGGCGGGGCGAGACCAGCTTCCCGAGCGGCGACGCCACCAGCTGCTGCGTCTCCGCTTCCGTCAGCGCGGGGTGGCGGTTGTAGAACGTCGGACAGAGCCAGATGTCCGCGCCCTTCGTCGGCGTCAGCCAGTCTTCGGTCGACATGGTCAAGTTGTTGTCCATGTAGTAGCCCTTGAAGTGCTCGAGCGTGAAGTGCCCGCCGGCGATGGCCTGGGAGATGGACGCGCGCACAGGGACGTGGCCGATGACGCGGATGTGCTCCTCTTTCGCCGCGTCGAGGATGGCCTGATACACGTCACGCGCGAGGCTGTTGTGCGTCTTGATGTACTGGTAGCCGGCCAGCTTCTGCTCGTGCACGGCCCGCGCTGCGTCCTCCGGCGCGCGGACGACCGTCGCATAGATCCCAAGCGGCCCGCCATTCAGAAGGTGGCTGGCCACGTACGGCGTCGGCACGAGGAGCCGGTTGGCGCGCGCGGCGTCGCGGACGCGCAGCAGCCAGGGGAAGCCGGCCATCTCGCGCACCGTCGTCACGCCGTGCAGCAGCTGCAGGAGGTAGTCGTTGCTCGACTCCAGCGTGTGCACGTGCGCATCCGTGAGGCCGGGGATGAGATAGCGTCCGCGCCCGTCGATGCGCAGCGCGCCGCGCGGCACGCGGACCTCGGCCGCGGGTCCGATGCGCGCGATCCGGCCCTTCTCGACGAGCACGGTCTGATGCGCCTCGACGCGCGGCGTGCCGGCCATTGAGATCAGATTGACGTCGACGATCGCCGCCGTCCGCGCTTTGTTTTCCTTCGACAGCTTCTGCACGAGGGTCGCGGTGTCGGCTTCTTCGAAGAAGAACCACCAGCGCTCCTGCGCGGCGGCGGAGAAGGTAAAGAGAAGGAGGGCGAGGACACGAAGGATCATTTCTTCTCCTGTTGTTCGAGCCAATCGAGGACGACGGGGATGCCGCCGAGGTAGTGCTCTTCGATGAGCGAGGCCGCGCGGGCGAGGCGGCGCTTTTCGATGGCGGCGATGATGGCCTCGTGCTCGGCGTGCGACTTCGTGCGTGCGTGCACGCCGCGGCGGAACGCGCCGTCGAAGCGCTCGGCCTGGCGCTTGTGCTCTTCGAGGAGCGAGAGCAGGCGCGCGCTCGGGCATCCCGCCGAGATCAGTTCATGCAGTTTGCGATCGGCGGCGTAGAGCTGCGGGCGGGTCGTGTTCTTTGCCACGAGCTGCGCGTTCAGCGCGCGCAACGCTTTCGGGTCGGGGAGGCGATCGGCGGGAGTGATGCGCAGGGCCATGGCCTCGAGCGCGCCGAGGATCGGATAGATCTCGTGAACGAGCGTGGCGTTCAGCGGCGTCACGCGGAAGCCGCGTCCCGTCTCCAGCTCCAGGAGTCCCTCGCGCGCGAGGCGGGCGATGGCGGCCCGGAGCGGCGTGCGGCTGATGCCGAGCGTCCGCGCCAGCTGCGGCTCGCTGAGGCGGTCGTCGGGAGAGAGATTGCCTCCGACGATCAGGTCACGCAGGCGGTCCGATGCTTCGTCGGCGAGAGTGCGGCGGACGATGCGCTGGATTTGCATACTGCATACTGTATACAGTCATCGCGAACAGGAAGGCAACGCCGGTCACCGACAGTTCACAGGGAGTGGCGGTTCTTCGCGAACCAGTCGCGTGAGCGCTGGATGTCCATACGGATCTGATTCGTCAATTCGAGCGCGGAGCGGAACTGCTGCTCGCGGCGCAGGAGCTTGTGGAAGTAGAGCCGCACCGTGTCGCCGTAGACGTTGGAGTCGAAGTCGAAGATGTTGCTCTCGATGGTGATGGCGTAGTTCTCGTACAGCGTCGGCCGCACGCCGATGTTGGTGACGCTCTCGAAGGAGCGGGAGAAGCTCTCGAAGCGCGAGGTCGTGACGTACACGCCGCCGCTCGGAAACAGGTCGTTCGCCGGATCGACGTTGACGGTCGGGAATCCGATCTTTCGTCCCAGCCGCCGCCCGGTGGCGACGCGGCCGTCGAGGAAGTACGTGCGCCCGAGGGCCAGCGTGACGACGTGCATGGCCCCTTTGGCGATCGCGTCGCGGACGATCGAGCTGGAGACGCGCATTCCTCGGATTTTCACATCGCCCACGCCGAGGACGTCGAACTTGAAGCGTTGCCCCGCGGCGGTCAGTTTCTCAATGTTCCCCTCCCTCCCCGCTCCGAAGCAGAAGTCCCGCCCAATCCTCACCTCGGCCACGTCCAGCGCCGCGACGAGGAACTCCTCGATGAACCGGTCCGCCGTCCAGCGCGAGAACTCGTGCGTGAACGGCACGATCAGCAGCGCGTCCACGCCCAGCTCGCGTAACAGCTCTTCCTTCTGCGCGATGGTGAGGATCTGCTTCGGTACGCGGTCCGGCGCGACGATCGAGAGTGGATGCGGATGAAACGTGATCACCGCCGACGGCCGCCCCAGCTCCCGCGCCCGCTCCACGATCCCGCGCACGATCTCCTGATGCCCGATGTGCATCCCGTCGAAATTCCCGATCGTCGCCACGCAGCCGCGAGGCAGATCGGTTTGGCGGAGGGGGTCGTGGAGGACGATCATGTCTGTAGGCGGCGGAGTGTAGCAAACTGATTCGATGAGACTTCTGGTTCTCGCCTTCACGCTCCTTGCCGCCGTCGCGCCCACCCGCCCGCGCGCCCGCGACGCGGGCCTCGTCATCGGCACTCTCCCCACGGGCGCGAACAACGCCATCACCGACGTCGCGGGCGTGCGGGTCGGGCAGACGTCCGTCATTCGCGGCGAGAACGTGCGCACGGGAGTCACCGTCATCCTCCCGCACGGTGGCAATCTCTTTCGCGAGAAGGTGGCGGGCGCGGTGTTCGTGGGGAATGGGTTCGGGAAGCTGATGGGGTCGACGCAGGTCGAGGAGCTGGGGGAGATCGAGTCGCCGATCGCGCTCACGTCGACCCTCAACGTCCCGCGCGTCGCCGACGCGCTCCTCGACTACATGCTCGCGTTGCCGGGCAACGAAGACGTGCGCTCGATCAACGTCGTTGTCGGCGAGACGAATGACGGGAAGCTCAACGACATTCGCGGACGGCACGTCGGGCGCAACGAAGTCTTTGCCGCGATCAAAGACGCGAAGGACGGGCCGGTGGAGGAGGGGAGCGTCGGCGCGGGAGTCGGGACCGTGGCGTTCGGATGGAAGGGCGGGATCGGGACGTCGTCGCGCAGAGTGCTGGGTGGATGGACGGTGGGCGTGCTGGTGCAGACGAACTACGGCGGCACGCTCGGGCGGTCGATTCGGAAAGGCGACGACGGCAAGGGCTCGATCATGATCGTCATCGCCACCGACGCGCCGGTCGACGCACGCAATCTGAAGCGCATGGGGATGCGGGCCATGTTCGGGCTCGCCCGCACCGGCAGCTCCGGCTCGAACGGCAGCGGTGACTACGCGATCGCGTTCTCCACCGCGCGCAATGCCACGACGCTCGTGAAGAACGACGACATGTCGCCGCTCTTCGTCGCGACCATTGACGCGACCGAGGAGGCGATCTACAACTCGCTGCTCAAGGCGACGGATGTGAAGGACGTGAAGGCGATTCCGGTCGAGGACCTGCTGAAAGCATGGAGCGGCGGGCTTTAGCCCGCCGGATCGTTTCGGCGGGCTGAAGCCCGCCGCTCCACAGGTTACGCAAGATGTAGCGCCGGCGCCGGCAGCGAAATTTCGTCCCACGGCGGCGCGGTCTCGCCGAGCATAGCCGAGAACTGATCGACCATTTGCGGGTCCCATTTCCCGCCCGCGGCTTCGCGGCGCAGCGTTGCCAGCGCGGCGTCGTGGGTGAGGGGGGCGGGGCGGTAGGCGCGGTGCGAGGTCAGCGCGTCGTAGGCGTCGACGATCGACAGCAAGCGCACCTCGTACGGGATCGTGTCGCCGCGCAGGCCGTCGGGATAGCCGCGGCCGTCGTAGCGCTCGTGATGATGGCGGATCAGCTTCAGCACCGACGACAGCGTCGTCAGCGGGCGCACCATCTCCTCGCCGATCACCGGATGGTCGATGACGCGCATGAACTCCTCGCGCGTGAGCGGGCCTTGTTTGTTCAGCAGCTGCTCCGGCACGGCGATCTTGCCGATGTCGTGCAGCAGGCCGGCGATCCGGATGCGCTCCGCGTCGGCGGCGTGCAGGCCGAGGTGCAGCGCGAACGTGCGCGCGAGATCGCCGACGCGCTGCGAGTGTCCGCGCGTGTAGCGATCCTTTGCTTCCAACGCCAGCGCCAGCGCGCAGATCACGTTCTGCGTCTGCTCGAGATCGGCGTGATACTCCTTGATGCGCAGCAGCGAGTGGATGCGCGTCACGAGCTCGAGGCGGTTCAGCGGATAGCTGATGAAATCGTCCGCGCCGGCGACGATCGCCTCCTGCCGCATCTGGCTGTTGCGATGCGACGTCAGCACGATCACCGGCAGGAACTCGTAGCGCGGATCGGCGCGCAGCACCTTCAGCGTCGACGCGCCGTCCTGCGCCGGCATCACCAGGTCGAGCAGCACCACGTCGATCGGCTCGCGGTCGAGGATCTGCAGCGCTTCGATGCCGTTCTCCGCGAGCACGACGTGCATGCCTTCTTCGCCGATCGTCGCCGCGACGAGCTCGCGGTTCAGGCGGTTGTCATCGACGCACAGCACGCGCGTCTGCGGCCCGTTCCGCGGCCGCATGTGTTTCGTCGTCGCCGCCGCCGGCACATCCTCGGTCAGCGAGCCCGCGAGCAGCCGCACGAGCTCCACGTCGTGCGCGCCGCCTTCCGCTTCCGACATCAGCTGCGCCAGCGCTTCCTGCTGCGGCAGCTCGTGCTCGTGCTGGATCTCGTCGAGCCGGTTGGCGATGCCGACGATCTGCGCCTCCAGCGGAATCTCGTCGCCTTTCAGGCCGTCCGGATAGCCGCGGCCGTCGATCCGCTCGTGATGCCAGCGCACGATCGGCACGAACTGGCTGAACGTCGCCATCGGCTGCAGGATCGACGCGCCCATGCGCGTGTGATCGTCGACGGCCCGCTGCTCGTCCTCGTTCATCGACCGCACGCCGATGAGGTGATCGGGCACGCCGATCATGCCGACGTCGTGCAGCATCGCGCCTTTGAGCACGATTTCTTTTTCCTCGGTCGACATGCCGAGCTTCGCGCAGAGGTGCGCCGCGTACTCGCCGACGCGCTGCACGTGACCCGCCGTGCGCGGGTCCTTGCTCTCCAGCGCGCTCGTGAGGGCCATGATGATGTTCTCGCTCGAGTCGAGCTCCTTGCGGAGATTGCGGATCTTGATCAGCGAGCGGATGCGCGTCCGCAGTTCTTCGCGGTTGATCGGCTTGTTCAGGAAATCGTCCGCGCCGCATTCGAGCGCGCGGATCTTGTCCTCGGTGCCGGTGAGCGCGGTGAGCATGAGGATCGGGATCGTGCGCCCGCCCGGCGAGCTCTTGATGCGCGAGCACGCCTCGTAGCCGTCGACGTTCGGCATCATCACGTCGAGGACGATGATGGCCGGGTCGTGCTTCGGATACAGATCGATCGCTTCCTGGCCGTCGCGCGCGAGCACGGAGTCGTAGCCCCAGCTGGACAGATACTCTTCGAGCAGCTGCAGATTCTGATCGTTGTCATCGACGGCGAGGACGACATCGCGCTCCTCCGCCGACTGTTTCGCTGCGGCGATCGTCATGGGATTTCCTGTGGACGCGGCGGGAATTATACGCTTCAGAACATCGCCGCCTGCTCGGGCGGATACGTGACGCAGTCGCCGACGATGCGGGCCATGCCGCTGAGCTGATGGTTCTGCGCCGCGCCCGCGCCGACGATGTGAACCACTTCGATGCCGCGCCGCACGAGATCGTCGGAGAGAAGATTGCGATGGCAGCGCCATGGCACCGCCTCGGCACACATGACCGCGGTGGCGCGCTCGCTGTCGAGCAACCGGTCGACCGCCACGCGGAATTCGGGCGTGCACATGTAGTCGGCGTATCCGCGGAATTGTTCGTTTTCCCAGGCGGCGTTGCGGGAGTTCTTCAAAGGCCTGCGGCGCCCGCCGAGGTCTTCAAAATGGACGTAGTCGATCGGCAGCGTTCCCTCGAGCGACTCCCGCGAAAAATGCGGATGCCGCCGCGAGCCGGGATAGCGGCGGACGTCCGCGAGCCGCGTGACGCCGTGCTCGCCGAGCAGCGAAAGAAGCTCGTCCAGCGAGCGCGTCGAGTGCCCGATCGTATAGATCCGATCCAACATCCCGTCAGTCGTATCGCAATGCGACCGTGGGATCAATCAGCGCCGCGCGCAACGCGGGCATCGAAGCGGCCGCGAGCGCGATGACGATCACTCCCACCGCGACCGCGCCGAGCGTCATCGGATCGGTGGGACTGACGCCGAACAGCATCGACGCGAACACGCGCTTGAGTGTGATCGCGCCGAGGATGCCGGCGATCGACGCCAGCGCCGCGAGCCGCAACGCCTGCGCGAGCACGAGCCGGTAAATGCGCGGCGCGGTGGCGCCCATGGCCACGCGCACGCCGATCTCGCGCGTGCGCTGCGTGACGGCGTAGGCGACGACTCCGTACACGCCGAGGGTCGCGAGCAGCAGCGCCGCGGACGCGAAGAACGCCAGCAGGAACAGTTGGAATCGCCGGCGCGAGACGGACTGCGCCAGTTTCTCGTCCATCGTGCCGATCTTCGCGACGGCGACCGTCGGATCGACGGCCGCGACCTGCGACTCGATGGCGCGGACGAGCGTCGCCGGCTCGGCTTGCGTCCGGATCACGAACGACGCCGCGCCGATCCCGGCCTGCCGCAGCGGCACGTAGAACGTCGGCTGCAGGTCTTCCTCGCGGCCGCGTTGACGCACGTCGCCGACGACGCCGATCACCTGGCCCTCGTAGTCCTCGAAGCCGCCGCTGGCGCCGAACTTCACGTACGAGCCGAGCGCGTTGCCGTTCGGCCAGAGTCGCCGGGCCGCAGTCGCGTTGGCGAGAATCACGCGCTGCCCGTTCGGACGCTCGCGGCCATCGAACATCCGGCCGCTCAGCAGCGGCATGTGCAACGCCTTGAAGTACTGCTCGTCGGCGACGTACAGCTCGCATTGATCCGTCGGGTTCTCGACGCCGTTGACCTCGAAGGAGCTGTAGAAGCGGCGGCCATCCATCGGCAGATTCGAGGTCGCGCCGGCGGAGGTGACGCCGGGCATCGCGCGCAGGCGCTCCAGCAGCGCGTCGTGGAACGCGTTGACGCGCGCGGTGCTGTCGTACGCATCGGGAAGTGCGATCGAGAACGTCAAGACGTTGCGGGGATCGAATCCCGGATCGATGTCCATCACGCGCTGAAAGCTCCGCACGAGCAGAGCGGCGCCGCTGAGCAGCGTCACCGTCAGCGCGAGCTGCGCGATCGTGATCGCCGTGCGCAGCCGCGCCGAGCCGCGGCGTCCGGCGATGCGCGCGCCGCCGGCGAGATCCGCCGTCGCTCCTCGCGCGGCGGAGAGCGCGGGCAGAATGCCGAAGAGGAAACTCATCAACATCGCCACGCCTACGCCCACGAGGGCGACGCGGAGCGTGAGCGCCGCCTCGGCGAGCCGCGGAATGTTGTCCGGTCCGAAGCTCACGATGGCCCGGATGCCGCCGAACGTCAGCAGCAGGCCGGCCACGCCTCCGATGACGCCGAAGACCAGCGACTCGATGAGCACCTGCCGGATCACGCGCGTCCGCGACGCGCCGAGCGACGTGCGGAGCGCCCACTCGCGATCGCGCGAGACGGCGCGCGCGAGCAGGAGATTGGCAATGTTCGCGGCGGCAATGAGCGCCAGCACCACGACCGCGCCGATGAGAATCAGGAGGCCGGTGCGGATCGCCACCACCGTCGTGCGGTCCCAGCGCTCCGCGAAAAATGTGACGCCGGCGTTCGTGTCGGGATACGCGGCCGCGAGACGCGAGCCGATGACGTTCAGCTCGCGCATCGAGCGCTCGACCGGCACGTCGCTGCGAACGCGCGCAATCACTCGAATGTAATGCGCGCCGCGCTCCCTGAGCGCATCCTCATCGAACGTCAGCGGCGTCCAGAGCTCGGCGTCGTCGCCGAATCGAAAGTCCGGAGCCATCACGCCGGCGACGACCACCGCGCGTCCGTCGAGGAGGAGCGATTTGTTGAGCGCGGCCGCGGCGTTGCCGAATTGCCGCACCGCCAGCGCATTCGAGATGACGGCGACATCGGATTCCGCGCGGCCGAACGGCCGGCCGTGCTTCGGCGTCACGCCGAGGACCGTGAAGAGGTCTTCCGTCGCGAGCATGCCGCGGATCGATTCGGTCTCCTGACCGACGAGGTTCCAGGTGCCGTACCGGAACGCCGCGGCGGCCTGCAGCGTGTGCGCCTGTTGGCGAAGATCGATGAAATTGGGCGGTGCGAACGCGCTTCGCAACACCGTGTCCCGCGGGCTTTCGTAGACCGCCAGCAAACGCTCCGGATTGGGCAGGCCGATCGGCCGCAGCAGCACGGCATCGACGACGCTGAACATCGTCGCGCACGCCGCGACGGCCAGCGCCACCGTGGCGATCACGGTGAACGCGAACGAGCGATTGCGCACGATTTGCCGCAAGCCGAACCGCACGTCCTCGGCGATGCTCCGCAGCGCCGCGCCGCGCTGCGCCTCGCGGCATTCCTCTTCGATCGTGTTCAGTTGCCCGAACGCCCGCATCGCAGCGCGCCGCGCCTCGCCGGGACTCATCCCCGCGCGGATGTTCTCTTCCGTCTGGCGGTCGATGTGAAACTGCAGCTCGTCGCGGATCTCGTCGCCCATCATCCCTCCAGCACCAGCTTCATGGCCGTCGCGAAGCGCTGCCATGACGCGAGCTCCTGCTCCAGCTGCCGCCGCCCTTTGCGCGTCAGCGAGTAGTACTTCGCGCGGCGGTTGTTCTCCGAGGTGTCCCACTCGGCATCGATGAGACCCTTCGCCTCGAGCCGGAACAGCGCGGGATACAGCGAGCCCTGCTGCACCTGCAGCGCATCCTGGGACAGCTGCTGGATGCGCTGGGAGATGCCCCAGCCGTGCATCGCCTCGAGGGCGAGGCTTTTGAGGATGAGTAGATCGAGGGTGCCCTGCAACAGATCGCTGGCCATGAGCGGCTCCTGTAGTCGTTCTACAGGGAACGATCGGTCATCTCCTGTAGATTGTCAACAGGAAGGCGGGCGCGGAAGACGAGCTCGTCCGGATGTGTTGGAATGGGGGATCGTGTAGATTCGATTCCACATACGACACCCGTGGCCACCTACTACTCGGAACACGCACAGCAGCTCAAGCGCGACCTCGCGACCGAAATCCCGGCCGAGGCGCTGCGCGAGCTGCATCGCAAGCGGCCGCTGCTGCATGCGGCGATCGCGTTCGCGAACTTCGCGGCCATTGTCCTGTCCGGCATCGCGATGGTGTACCTCGATCGCTGGTATTTCTGGCTGCCGCTCGCGTTCGTGGCGGGCTTCGGCGTCTTCAACTGCACGGTGCTGCTGCACGAGGTCGTGCATCGCGCGGTGATCAACGTCGCGAACGACCGCACGTATCGCTTCCTCGGGTTGCTGTACGCGATCCCGAGCGGCATCTCCTCCTCGCAGTTCACGCGCTGGCATCTCGATCATCACGCGGGCCTCGGATCCGACAGCGAGGATCCGAAGCGGCATTACCTTTCGCCGAAGAGAAACGCGCGCTGGTTCAAGCTGCTCTACTTCACCCCGGCGCTGTTCCCGATCTACTTCCGCGCCGCGGCGAAGGAGACGGCGGATTACGAGCCGGAGCTGCGCACGCGCATCGCCCGTGAGCGCCTCGCCACGATCGCGTTCCAGCTCTCCGTCCTCGGCCTCATCGCCTGGCTCGGCGGCTGGATGATCGCGCTGAAGCTGTACATCGTCCCGATCTTCTTCGTCTTCCCGATCGCCTTCGCGCTCAACCGCCTCGGCCAGCACTACGACATCAACCCGAACGATCCCGCGAACTGGTCGACGCTCGTCAAGGGCTCGTGGTTCTGGGACACGATTTACCTCTTCTCGAACTACCACCTCGAGCACCATTACTTCCCCGGCGTGCCGTTCTACAACCTCCCGCGCCTGCAGAAGCTGCTGTGGCCGTTCTATGAAAAACGCGGCATGACCGCGCGCGGCTACGGCGATCTCGTGTGGCGCTACCTCGTACTGAACCGCAAGCCGCACACGGATTGGGGCGGCGACGTCGAAGCCGCGGCCGTCGTTTCAACCCAGGCGTAGCCGCAGCAAGAGCTCGTGCAGCGCCGGCCGCGCGCCGGTCTCCAGCGGCAGTTGCGAACGCTGCTCCTCCAGCTCCAGCAAACCCACCACGCGGCGATACTCGCGCTCGAAAAACGCGACGTCGATGTCGATGCTCTGGCGTTCCGCGCCTTCGAGCTTCCGCGCGATGAGCTCGGGGATGTAGGGCAGTTCGTACAACTCGTTGAGCCGGACGAGATTCGCCTCCACGACGCCGGTCCGCATCAGATGGATGCCGGTGAGCAGCGCGCGGAAGACGTAGAGCAGCGGTTTCAGCTTCCGCTCTTTCTCGAAGAAATCCTACTGCCGCGCGGCGAAGCCAAAGTAGTGATGGGCGTGATGGCGGGTCACGCATCGCAGCGCGAGCGCGCACAGCTCTTCATGCTCCAGCGTCGTCTTCAGGACGAGCGGGAGAGCACCTGCTCGAGCACGTAGCCGTTGCGCTTGAGCAGCAGCCGGTCTCGAGCCCGAACGCGCGTGACCCGACGATGCAGCGGAAGATGACGAAGTTCCGCCACTCGATCTTTTCTGCCTCGCCGATCCCGCTGTTGCGCACCGCATGCAGGATCTGAAACTGCTCGCGGTGCAGACTCGCCTCCGAGTCTTCGACGAAGCGAACGCGATACGCATGCAGCGGATCGGGCAGCGTCTTGCCGGTCTCGCGAATCCGCACTTCGGACGAGGAGACGACCTGCGTTCCGGCGGGAACGATGTTCTGCATTGCGTTCCGTCCTTCACACCGGCCGCGCGATCAGATCGAGGTGGCTTTCCTCGTTGATCGACCGCCACAGCTCCAGCACCGTCGCGGCGCTCGCTTGCGGGAGTTGCGTGCCGTCGTCGAGCAGCGCGGACACGGCGTAGCCGGCGCGCTGCAGGGCGTTGAAATACTCGCCCGCGTCCTGGCCGGCGTGCTTGCGCATCAGCTGCGGATGGAACTCGGTGAAGAGCAGCGGGCGGTGTTTGGCAATGGTCGCCTGCATCCCGCGAAACGCCACCGGCTCGTGGCCTTCGATGTCCATCTTGATGATGTCGATCCTCGGCTCATTCGCCACCAGCTCATCGACCGGCACGCCCTGCACGAACGGATCGTCCGACTTCTCCTCGAGGCCGTGCACGAAGCCGTACGCCGCGTCGTAGCCGAGCTGCAGCAGCGCGCGCTTCTCCGTCGCCGCGTACGGAAAGACGGTCACGTTTTGAAAGCCGTTCTCGGCGACGCTGCGATACACCAGCTGCAGGTTGTTGTGATTCGGCTCGATGCCGATGGCCTTCCCGTTCGGAGAGCGCGCCGCGGCCAGGAGCAGGAACCACCCGATGCTGGCGCCGACGTCGAGGAACACGCTGTCGGGCTTCAGCGCCGCCTCGA
Organism: Thermoanaerobaculia bacterium; assembly: GCA_035248585.1. GTDB lineage: Bacteria > Acidobacteriota > Thermoanaerobaculia > Gp7-AA8 > Gp7-AA8 > QHVT01. The sequence goes on along the minus strand of DATFHJ010000079.1, from coordinate 905 downwards.
TGGCGCGCGTGACGTGCGGCTCGTAGCTGTGACTGTTGATGATCGCCGAGCTCACCGCATGATCGGCACGGTCGACGAACATCGCAAACCCGTCGAGCTCCACGCGCTCGGTCTCGCGCATGCTGAACTTCCGCCGAAACTCGAGTGACGTGAGAAACGACCACACCAACTGCCGCCGCGACATCCCGCCCTCGCCCAGCTTCGGCGACCATCCCCGCCACCCCTCATCGTCCGGCAGCCGTTCCAGCAGCAGCCGGTACGTGAAGTACAGATCGACCGGATCCGTCGCCTCCGACTGCACGCGCTTCAAAACGCCCGGCAGGCGGCGCAGGAACTGTCGTTTCGCACCCATCGGCGGCATTCTATGGGATCACCTCAGGATTCCTCGCCGCGGATGCCGCTCCGTAATCCGCACCTTCAGCGCCGCATCCGCGACGTGCGTGTAGATCTCCGTCGTCGAGATGCTGCGATGCCCGAGGAGGCGCTGCACGTAGCGGATGTCCACGCCCTCTTCGAGCAGATACGTCGCCACGGAGTGGCGGAACATGTGCGGCGTGACGCGGTCGCGGACGGCGCTGCGCTCGCCGTGGAGGCGCACGAGGCGGCGGATCATTTGCGGGCTCGCGGCGTCGCCGCGGGAGTTGACGAGGAACGTGTCGGCGGAGGCCGTGCAGCGGTCGCGCGCGGAGCGATAGTCGCGGAGCAGCGACTTCAGCTCGTCGGGGACGAACACGCGCCGCTGGCGGTTGCCTTTGCCGATGATCGTGATCGTTCCTTCTTCGACGTCGACGGCTGAGTCGAGCAGGCTCGCCAGCTCGCTGACGCGCATGCCGGTGGCGAACAGCAGCTCCGTCGCGACGTACGCGGTGAGATCGGCGAAGGCGTCCGGGCGATCGTGGAGCAGG
>DATFHJ010000078.1:0-6894 GCA_035248585.1 Thermoanaerobaculia bacterium | reverse complement strand
CGAGGGATGAAGTCCATCGCCGGCGACCAGCGAGGGATCGTTGCGGCGCGAGATCGGCGTGATGTCGACCCATTTCGCGCCCGCGCGCTGCGCTTCTTCACGATTGATGGCGTTGAACTGATCGATCTCGCGGGCGATTTTCGCGCGGTCGCGTCCTTCCGCGAACGGCGTCACGCCCCAGTCGGGAATCGAGACGACGATCACGTGCCGCGTGTTCCCGCCCGCGAATCCGATCGCGCGCTGCAAGAGGCCGACGAACTGCGTGCGGTATTCATCCGCGCCGCGGCCGCGGTATTGATTATTCACGCCGATCAGCAGCGTGACGAGATCGAACGGCCCTTTTGGATTCGCGGCGTCGATCGCGGCATTGAGCTCGTCCGTCGTCCAGCCGGTCTTGGCGATGATCTGCGGCTCGCCGAGGTTCAGCTGCTTTGCGAGCTGCACCGGAAAGCGCTCCTCCGCGGCCACACTCTCGCCGATCGTGTACGAATCGCCGAGCGCGAGGTAGCGCGTGTCCTTCGAAGGCATCGCCGAGCATGATGTCAGAAGAAGCACGGCCAGGACCGCGCCGAGGGCGTAGCGGTAATAGATGAAGATGTGCGTCGTGTGCGTGCGGAGGTAGCGCAGCAGGAACCAGATCGACGCCCAGCCGGAGACGAACGCCACGACGATCGAGATCAGGATCGGCGTCATGCCGATCGTCGCCAGGTGCTCGCGCTCGGAGACGAGCTCGTACAAGCCCGCGGCCGTGATCGCCGGGATGCTCATGATGAACGAGAACCGCGCGGCCTGCTCGTGCGGGATGCGGCGGAACAGCGCGGTCATGATCGTCGATCCGCTGCGCGACGAGCCCGGAATCAGCGCGATGCACTGCCCGAATCCCATCCACCACGCGTCCTTCGCGTTGAACGTTTCGGGCGCGCGGAAGCCGCGCGTGCGCGCGTAACGCTCCGCCACCTGCATCAGAATCGCGATGAAGATGAGCTGGAAGGTGACGACCCACGTGCTGCGAAAGACGCCGTGGATGAGATCTTTCAGCAGGATGCCGAGGACGATGATCGGAATGGTGGCGAAGATGACGTACCAAGCCATGCGCGAGTCGTCGTCCCCGAATGGAGCCCGGTTGATGAGACCGCGAACGAAGGCGACGGTCAGGCGGACGATGTCGCGCGCGAAATAGATGATGACGGCGATGATCGTCCCGAATTGGATGACCGCCGACGCCGCGGCGCCGGGATCGCCCCAGCCGAGGAGCTCGGGAACGAGCTTGAGATGGCCGGTGGATGAGATCGGAATGAACTCGGTCAGACCCTGCACGAGTCCGAGAACGATCGCTTCGATGATGGACACTACATCTCCCAGATGACCGGAAGAATCATCGGACGGCGTCCCATGCTCTTCCGGAAATAGCGTTTGAGCAGCGCGCGCACCTTTTCCTGCAGCAAGTCGGAATCGCGCAGTTCCTCGGCGGGACTTTCGTCAAACATGCCAACGATCATCTTCTGCACTTCGGCGAGGATCTCCTGGCTCGCGTCGACGTGCACGAGTCCGCGGGTGATGATCTCGGGATCGCGGATCAATCGCCCGTTGCTGTCGACGGCGACGACCGCGATGACGAATCCATCCTCGGCGAGATGCTGGCGGTCTCGCACCACGACTTCCGGCACCTCCTCCGCCTCCGCGTCGATGAACACTTTCCCCTGCGCCACGCGCTCCTCGAGCACGCGGATGTCATCGCCTTCGATCTCCGCCACCTGCCCGTTCGTGATCACGACGCCGTGCGGCACTCCGACTTCCTTCGCCAGCCGCGCGTGATGGATGAGGTGGCGCAGCGTGCCGTGCATCGGGATGAAGAACTTCGGCCGCGTGACGTTCAGCATCAGCTTCAGCTCTTCCTGGCAGGCGTGCCCGGAGACATGAATGTCGGGCTGCTCGTGATGCACGACGTCCGCGCCGCGGCGGTAAAGATGATCGATCACGTGCGCGACCGCGCGCTCGTTGCCCGGGATCGTGCGCGCGGAGATGACGACGACGTCGCCGCGCTCGATCGCCACCTGTTTGTGCTCGCCGATGGCCATGCGCGAAAGCGCGGACGACGGCTCGCCCTGCGTGCCGGTGGTAAGGATGACGAGGTCGCGCGGCGCGAGGTCGGCGGAGCCGGTGCGGACTTCGCGAGGCACGCGCAGGTATCCGAGGCGCTCCGCGGTCTCGACGTTGTCGACGAGCGAGCGGCCGACGAACAGTACCTTGCGGCGGTACTTGCGCGCGAGATCGATGATCTGCTGCACGCGATGGATGTGCGAGGCGAAGGTCGTGACGATGATGCGGCCGCCGGCGTTCGCGAACAGGCGATCGAGCGCGCTGCCGACGGTGCGCTCGGACGGACCATGTCCCGGCACGAGCGCGTTCGTCGAATCGCTGACGAGCAGCAGCACGCCTTCTTCGCCGTAGTGCGCGAACCGCGCGAGATCGGTCGGCTTCGCATCGATCGGCGTGTGATCGATCTTGAAGTCGCCGGTGTGGATGATGGTGCCGGCAGGCGTAGTGATCGCGTACCCGAGGGCGTCGACGATGGAGTGCGTGACGCGGATGGCCTCGACGCGAAACGAGCCCGCTTCGACAACGTCGCGCGGCATGATCGCGCGCAATTCGATATTGTCGATGCCGAACTCTTCGAACTTGTCGGCGACGAAGCCGAGCGCGAGCGGCATGCCGTAGACCGGCAGCGGCAAGCGATCGACGAGAAACGGCACCGCGCCGATGTGGTCTTCGTGCCCGTGCGTGAGAAAGAGCGCCTTGATCTTCGACGCGTTGTCGAAGAGATACGTCATGTCGGGAACGATGACGTCGACGCCGAGCGTGGCCGCGTCGGGGAACATCATCCCGCAGTCGACGAGGATGGCGTCGTCGCCAACCTCGTAGACCATGAGGTTCATGCCGATCTCGCCCAATCCGCCTAACGGGATCACGCGGAGAAGGTTGCCCGGTTGCCCGGTCGCCCGGTCGCCCGGCAGTTCTGTCATTGCTGGCCCCCACCGGGAAACTGGGTGACTGGGCGACCGGGTAACCTCATGGGTAAATTCTGTTCAGCATCCTCGGATACGGAATCGTCTCCCGCAGGTGCGGTACTCCGCTCAGCCACGCCACGACTCTCTCAACTCCCATGCCGAATCCGGAATGCGGAAACGTGCCGTAGCGGCGGACGTCGAGGTACCACTGGAACGCGGCCTCGGGGAGGTTGTGCTCCTTGATGCGCTGCAGCAGCAGGTCGTAGTCGTGGATGCGCTGCGAGCCGCCGATGATCTCGCCGTAGCCTTCGGGCGCGATCATGTCGAGGCCGAGGGCGACCTGCGGATCGTTCGGATCGGGCTGCATATAGAACGCTTTGATCTCGACCGGATAGCGCGAGATCATCACCGGCTTGTCGAACGAGTTCGCGATGACGGTCTCTTCGTCGCCGCCGAAGTCGTCGCCGAACTTCGCCTCGATGTTGTTCTTCCGCAGCACCTCGATGGCCTCGCGATAGGTGATGCGCGGGAACGGCCGCGTCACGTTCTCGAGCTTCGACGTGTCGCGCTCGAGCGTCTTCAATTCTTCCTGGCAGCGCTCGACCACGCGGCCGACGATGTACTCGATGTACTCCTCGGCGAGGTTCTGCAATCCCTCGAAGTCGAGGAACGCGACCTCGGGCTCGACCATCCAGAACTCCATCAGATGGCGGCGCGTTTTCGATTTTTCCGCGCGGAACGTCGGGCCGAAGCAGTACACGCGTCCGAACGCCGCGGCCGCCGGCTCGAGGTAGAGCTGTCCCGACTGCGAGAGGTACGCTTTCTCGCCAAAGTAGTCGGTTTCGAAGAGCGTCGACGTTCCCTCGGCGGCGTTGGCGGTGAGGATCGGCGAGTCGATGAGGACGAAGTCGCGGTCGTAGAAGAAATCGCGGATCGCTTTTTCGAGCTCGTTGCGGACGCGCAGCACGGCATGCTGCTTCGAGGAGCGCAGCCACAGATGGCGCAGGTCCATCAGGAACGCGGTGCCGTGCTCCTTCGGCGTGATCGGATAGTCCTGCGTCAGCTGGACGGTCTCGAACGTCTCGACGCCGAGCTCCACGCCGCCGGGCGCGCGCGATTCCGCGCGGACCGTGCCGGTGACGCGCACGGACGACTCCTGCGTCACCTGGTCCGCGGCGCTCCACGTTTCCTCGGAGACTTCTTTCTTGAAGACGACGCACTGCAGGTAGCCGCTGCCGTCGCGGATGATCGGAAACTGCAGCTTCCCCGAGGTGCGTTTGTTGTACAGCCAGCCGTCGACCGTGACCTTCTCGCCAACGTGCCGCGGTAAATCCTTGATGCGAACCGTAGTCATGAGGCGGCGGATTATAGCGATTCAGGCAAACAGCTCGCGCAGCATGGCCTCGCGGCGATTCATGAAGTCGCGCATGACGGTGTAGTGCTCGGTTTCCTCGTAGGCGACTTCGTGAATCTTCTCGTCGAGCTGATAGATCGTCGCGCCGGGATAGGCCATCAGGATCGGCGAGTGCGTGGCGATGATGAACTGCGAGCCCCATCCGGCGAGGTCGTGGATGCGGACGAGCATCGACAACTGCCGCATCGGCGACAGCGCCGCCTCCGGCTCATCGAGGATGTACAGCCCGTCGCCGAGAAAGCGATTCAGCAGGAGCGACATGAACGCCTCGCCATGCGACTGCGCGTGCAGCGACGCCCCGCCATACCCGCGCGTCACGCCGAGGCGGTCGATCTCGGTGGCGACGTTGAAGAAACTCTCCGCCCGCAGAAAGTACCCGTCGCTCGGCCGCTTCGCGGACTTGATGAGTTTGACGAGCAGTTCGTCTTCCTCGGAAGTCTCGCGCTTGACCGTCTCGAACTGAAAGTTCTTCGACCCGCCCTCGGGATTGAACCCCGCCGCCAGCGCGATCGCCTCCACGAGCGTCGACTTACCGGAACCGTTCTCGCCGATGAGGAACGTGACGGGCGTCGTGAACTCGATTTCGTGCGTGCTGCGGATGGAGGGGATTTTTGCCCGGTAATCGCCGACCGGCTGGAGGAAGGCGGAGACGATGAAGTTGGTGGCGTCGACGGTGCGCACCGGTCGATAGTAGCTTGACCCGCGCACATTGGGTTTTGATGCGCGAGTCAAACGGCTTAATGCGCGAATCAAAACGCTTAATGCGCGTATCAACCAAGGTTGATTGACGAAGCAGATCCTCGCCTCGCGAGGCACTGGTCTTGCCTCGCGAATCAAACATTTAGCCCCACCAGGCAACCATGGTTCGTTGAAAAGACGAAAATCTTGCCGCGCGAGGCAACGATTCAATGCGACGGCATCAAACCCATTGCCTCTGCCGGTAACAACCTCGCCTCGCGAGGCTGGACGTTTGCCTCGCCAATCAACCTTGGTTAATGCGCGAGGCAAACCATTTGTCTCGCGACGTAAGCATCTTGATTGCGAAAGGCAGCCAGTCCGTCTTGCAAACCAACCATGGTTGGTGCGCGAAGCAACCCGTTCGTCTCGCGAGGCAATCGTACGGCGGCGGGACGCCGCCGGGCCAGCCGGCGGGACGCCGGCGTTCCGACCTTGGGAACGCCGGCGTCCTCGCCGGCTTCCATGAGAAGGCCCAATGAAGTCAAGAGTGGGCGGCGCCGCCGTGGCGGCGCCCTCGCTCGTGCTGGACCGACGCTCGTTCTGACCCTGCTTCCATTCGCACTCTGATGAACTCTCGTCGAGCTCGGTGCACGCTGAGGTCCGGTAACGTGGGTGCTGCCATCTGATGCGCGGTTTCACCCCAGTCTGCTGGTGAACCAAGCCGGCGGTCGCAGTCACCCGAACGAGGCATCGAACGTCGTTCTTTCGTCTTCTTCTTTGCTGATCGTCTCCCTCTGTTGTTGGTTACGCTGCGTCTGCGATCGGCGCGGCAGTCCGCAGTGGCTCGACGGCGCGTGTGCGCCACAACGCGTGCAACAGGACGGCGAGCTTCCGAGCGACGGCGACCGCCGCTCGTTTCTTCGCGTTTTTCCCTCCTCGCGCGGCGATCGCTTCACCGTGACGGCGCAGATCGCAGTCCTCACCAAACGGTCCGATGATGTAGTGAGCAGTTGATCAGCAGCGATCGCAGGTACGTGTCGCCCTCTTTGGTAATCCGTTGCTGAGGACTCGAGTCGCTCGACTCGTACTGTCCTGGGGCAAGACCTACCCACGCTCCAACGGTTCGACTCTGCTTGAATCGATGTGGATCCTCGATGGTGGCGACAAAGGCCACGGACGTGAGCGGACCGACTCCTTTGACCTGCCTGAGCATTTGAGCGTCCCGGTATTCATTCTTGGCCAGGCGTTCAATCTGCTTGTCGAGCGCAGCGACTTGCGAACCGACTTGGTCGATGATCGTCAGGATCGGACTCAGTGCAAACCGTCAGCTCTTGTGGCACGATCGGCGTCGCTCGTTTCACGAAGCCTTCAGCAGAGCAGGCCGGCACACGCAGGCCGACGGACTTGACCGCGCCGCGTACGCTCGAGATCAAACGGGAGCGGGTCTTGACGAGGACGTCACGCGCCCGAAGCAGTGTGACGCCTCTTTGTGCTGCTTCACCGCGATGGGCGAGTGCGTTCCGGTTTCGATCGCCACGACCTTCGCCCCGATGGCTCCAAACCGCTGTTCGAAAGCCTCGACAGTCGTCGGTACTCGTCCTTCGGCGACACGTTGGCCGGCGTTGTCGAGTGCGACGAACTGTGAAATGCGATCTCCCAGATCAATACCGATGACGGCCACAGCCTGCCAGTCCACCTCGATGCTTCGTCCTGCGTTTTTGCGGATAGACTTCTTCATGGCCAATCTCCTTTCTGTGCCTCGAGCACGTCAAAACCTTGCAGCGCAGATTCTGC
>DATFHJ010000077.1:0-3031 GCA_035248585.1 Thermoanaerobaculia bacterium | reverse complement strand
GGAGGATTCGTGGGCCGTGCTGCACGGCCGCAGCGACGGCACGTTCCACCACGGCCAGCTCATTGGAGATGCGTCGATCGCCGGCGTCGCGGATCTGACCGGCGACGGCAAGGCGGATCTGCTCGAGAGGGACGGGAAGATTCATCCGGGCAACGGCGCCGGCAGCTTCTGCACGCCGATCCCGTCGATCGTCAACGTCGATTACAACGATCTGCGCTTCGCGGACGTGAACGGCGACGGAAGGACCGACGTACTGTCGCGCTCCGGGAATCATCTGACGGTGTTTCTCAGCAGCGGCGGCGGGCAGTTCACGATCGCGCCGGAAACATGGACGTACGAAATCCGCGCGGTCACCGACCTGAATACCGACGGCTACGTCGATCTCGTGGTCGGTTCGTACGAGACGTACGTGCAGCTCGGTAAAGGAGACGGCACGTTCACCGATCTCCGGCCATACTCCGATTTCCCACTCACCGACGGCGACGGAGAAGCGGCCGACTTCGACGGCGATCACCACGTCGATCTCGCCCTCGGCTCCCACATCCTGTTCGGCAACGGCGACGGTACATTCCACTCGGCGACGAGCGTTCGCACGGATGCGAACTTCGGCTTCCAGCTCCTCGGCGTCGCGAACGGCAAGCTGATCCTGCGCAGCGATCAGGACGTCATCGCCCTGCTGACGCTCGACACCGCCAGTGAAGGGACCAAACGTCCGGCCATGACCCTCCGGCCGGAGTCGAATCCTGCGCCATACGGCGCGGGCATCGCGCTCACCGCGCGCGTCGCCGGCGACGACGGCATCCGCCCCCGCGGCGCGGTGCGATTCGAATCCGCGGGGAAGACCATCGCGCTGGTCGCGCTCGACGAGAAAGCGACGGCGACGACGTACTGGGGCTTCGAGCTCGGCACGACCACGGTGACGGCAACGTACGTGGGCGATGAGCGTCTCGCATCCGCGAGCACCTCGATCGCGCAGCAGGCGGTCAAGGCGCCGGCGATGATCAACATCACGTCGTATCGCGTCACCGCGGATCACGCGCTGCGCGAAAGCAGGACCGTGAAGTACGGCGAGATGATCTACTTCTCAGGATACGTCTCGCCGACCTTCGGCTCGGGCTACGCATGGCCGACCGGCGAGATCACGATTCGCAAAGGCGCGCAGGTCATCGGCACGCTGTCGGGATTCACCGGCATTCACACGTGGTCGGCGCTGCCGGCCGGAACGCACACGATCACGTTCGAGTGGGCGGGCGACGCGCACTACCTGCCGTCCTCGACGACGATGAAGATCACGGTCACACCCGGACCGTTGCCGACGAAGGGACGCGCCACGCGGCACTAAGGTGGAGCGGCGGGCTTTAGCCCGCCGTCATGTTCGGCGGGCTGAAGCCCGCCGCTCCACTACTGGAACCGCAGCACCATGCGCTCGGCCGGCAGCTCGTTTTGATGCAGCACCGGCGCGCTGTGTCACCGGCGAGCTTGAGTACGACGCAGTTGCCGGTCGCGGTGTCCAGCCCGATCGTGACGGCGGGATTCACCGAGCCCGGCACGTTCTCCGGAACCGAGTCGATCGCGCGGGCGATGACGCCGTCCGCGACGGCGATCACTTCCTGGCCATACACGGAGTAGTCCGTGTTCACTTTGCCTTCGCCGCGCCACTCGGTGCCGTCGGAAGCGAAGCGATTCCAGTCGATGGCCAAGCGCTGCGGAATGTGCGCGCCGCCGTCGACGGGCATGAGGCCACGGCGGTGGAACGAGCTCTCGCCGATCCAGCGCGCGACCCATGCGCCGCCGCGGAACGGCGGCCCGATGACCAGCGCGGCCGGCCGGACGCCGACCTCCGCACCTTCGACGATGCGCTCGCCGCCGGACGCGGATGCGGGAATCGTGAACGCGGCGCGGTGATGAATGCGCGACAGCGCCGTGCCGTCGATCGGCAGCCAGAGAAAGGCGACGGCACGCAAGCCGGCGGCGATCGTGCGCGGCTCTTTCGCGCCCGCGACGCCGGGACGCGTGAGCAGCTTGTCGAGCTCGGCGCCGGAGTACGACGCGAGCGCGCGGCCATCGTCGCCGAGAACTTCGAGGCGCTTCCACTCGACGTCGCCGCCGCGGAAGCTGGTGACGTGCAGTTCGTAGACGAGCTGCGTCCTGCCGTTCGAGCGGAACGCGGCCGGGGCGACCGGGACCTGCAGGTCGACCGGGAACATTCGCGCGCGGGCGGGCGGCGGCGCGGTGGCGCCGCCGCCCTTTGTGAGCACGCGGTGGCTGCGCGTGGTGAACCCGGAGTTGGTAACGGCCTGGTCGATGGTCAGCGTGCGGCCGTCCGCGGCGAGCTCCCACGTGCGCACAATGTCTAATGTCGTCGGTCCGCTCGCCCCCTCCCCTTCGATGTGATCGGAGACTTCGATCGTCCGCTCGCCGGTGCGCTTCGCGGTACGCCTGGCGACCCTCGCGGTGAGCCCCGGCAGTTGCGGCGGGAAGTCACGCTCTCCCTGGTCGAGGTCGTAGGCGTCGCGCGTGACGCGGTCGTTGTTGTCGGTGATGAGCGTCGTGGCGACATTGAGCGTGTCGTCCCTCTGCTCGACGACGAGCGTCTGTTCGAGGCCGGGCGGCAAGCCCGTGGAGCGCGCCGGATCGAGCGCCCACTTTCCGCTGAAATCGACGGCGGCGAGGATCATGACGGCGATCGCGGTCGTTTGCATGGATTCAGGTTCGGTCGTTCGACCGCATTCGCTGGATCCATTCGTTATCATTTGGATGGATCCAAGTTCGTTGTTGCGGTTTCGTTCCATGATCATCCAACTCGATCGACGCTCCGACGTCCCGCTGCAGCGGCAGCTGTTCGAATCGATCCGCGCGGCAATCCTTGACGGCACGCTGGCCGCGGGAACGCGGTTGCCGCCGACGCGCGAGCTGGCGGCGGAGCTGCGCGTATCGCGCAACTGCGTGGTCAACGCGTTCCGCTACCTCGCGGCGCAGGGACTGGTGCTCGCGCGCAGCGGCGGCGGGACGCGCGTCGCTGCGCTGCCGC
>DATFHJ010000076.1:0-9642 GCA_035248585.1 Thermoanaerobaculia bacterium | reverse complement strand
AGATAAATGTCGCGAAATCGATGAGGATCACGCCCCAGAGGCCGGTCGTCACCACCAGCACGCCCGCGAGCAGCGGCGAGATCACCAGCCCCGCCGCCTCGGCGATCTGGACCATTCCGTTCGCCCGTCCCAGCCGCTCCTTCGGAACCAGCATTGCAATCGAAGCCGCGAACGCGGGCCATTGAAACGCCCCGCAGACGGAACTGAAGGCCGTCGCCAGATAGATGTGCCAGACTTCGAGCCGGTCGGCGTACACCAGCAGCGCGATCGCGAGCGTGCCCAGCGCCGACCCGCAATCGCCGAGGATGATCAGCAGTTTGCGGTTCCACCGGTCGGCGAGCGCGCCCGCGAGCGGAGAGAGCAGCACGCCCGGCAGGACGAGGAACAGAGTAATGAGGGCGAACTGGGTCGCGGAATGCGACCTCTCGTAGACCCACACGCCGAGGGCGAACGACGTGAGACCCGAGCCAACGATGGAGACCAGCTGGGAAAACCAGACGACGCTGAACACCCTCATCAGTAAGGATGGATATATCACACGATTGGACTCGCGATAGACTCCTCCCCATGTCCTCTGTTTTCGGCGCAAACATCGCCTTCATCGAAGAGTTGTACGAAAAGTACCGGACCGATCCCGCCTCGGTGAGCACGAGCTGGCGTGAGTTTTTCGACGACTACCAACCGGCCGCCGAGGAGGAGGAACAGCCCCTCGCCGCCGCCGGTGGAGCGGCGGGCTTCAGCCCGCCGGCCCCGGTCGCTTCCACCGGCGGGCTGAAGCCCGCCGCTCCACAACCAGCGCCGCCGCCCCGCCCCACGCCCGTCCCCTCGCCAGCGGGCAATGCAACACCCCTCCGCGGCGCGGCCTCCAAGATCGTCGCGAACATGGAGACGTCGCTCACCGTGCCGACCGCGACGTCCGTGCGCAACGTGCCGGTGAAGGTGCTGGAGGAAAACCGGCGCGTCATCAACAACCATCTCGCCAACAACGGACAGCCGAAGGCGTCGTACACACACCTCGTGGCCTGGGCGCTCGTCAAGGCGCTGAAAGAGTTCCCGCGCATGAACGCCGCGTTCGCGATGCAGGACGGAACGCCCGCGCGCATCGACCGCGAGGACGTGAACCTCGGCATCGCCATCGACCTCGAGCGCAAAGACGGCTCGCGCTCGCTCCTCGTCCCGAACATCAAGCGCGCGAACACCATGGACTTCGCGCAGTTCCTCAAGGGCTACAACGACGTCGTCCGCAAGGCGCGCAACAACACGCTCGAAATCGCCGACTTCGAAGGCACGACGCTCTCGCTCACGAATCCCGGCACCCTCGGCACCGCCGCGTCCGTGCCGCGTCTCATGGCCTCGCAGGGCGCGATCATCGCCACCGGCCAGATCGACTATCCCGCCGAATACTCCGCCGCCGATCCCGCGGTCCTCGCGGACCTCGGCATCTCGAAAGTGATGACGATGACGTCGACGTACGACCATCGCATCATTCAGGGCGCGGAGTCAGGCGCGTTCCTCGCGCGCGTGCACGAGCTGCTCCTCGGCGCGGACGGCTTCTACGACGACATCTATCGCGATCTCCGCATCCCGTACGAGCCGGTGCAATGGGCCAAGGACCGCCACCGCCTCGCGCTCGGCACGCAATCCGGAGACGAGATCGTCGCCCGCGAAGCCGCGGCGCTGCAGCTGATCAACGCCTATCGCGTGCGCGGGCATCTCCTCGCCGACCTCGATCCGCTCGAATACAAAGTCGCGAAGTATCCCGAGCTCGACCCGCAGTTCTACGGCTTCACGCTCTGGGATCTCGACCGCGACTTCGTCTGCGGCGGCTTGTGCGGCAAGCAGACCGCGAAACTGCGCGACATCCTCGACACGCTGCGCGAGACGTACTGCGGAAAGATCGGCCCCGAGTACATGCACATGCAGGAGACGGTGCAGAAGCGGTGGCTGCAGGACCGGATGGAGCCGCAGCGCAACAAGCAGCCGCTCGACGGCGCGACGAAGCGCCGCATCCTGATGAAGCTCAATGACGCCGAGGCCTTCGAGAAGTTCCTGCACACAAAGTATGTCGGGCACAAACGCTTCTCGCTCGAAGGCGCGGAGTCGGTCATTCCGATGCTCGACTATCTCTTCAACGAGTCCGCGTCGGACGGCGTCGTCGAGGGCGTGATCGGCATGGCCCATCGCGGGCGCCTCAACGTGCTCGCGAACACGCTCGGCAAATCGTACGAGCAGATCTTCCGTGAGTTCGAAGGCGACATCGATCCGAACTCGCGCGAGGGCTCGGGCGACGTGAAGTATCACCTCGGCGCGGACGGCGCGCATCAAACGCCGTCCGGCGAGGAAATGAAGCTCACGCTCGCGTCGAACCCGTCGCACCTCGAGGCCGTCGACCCGATCGTCGAGGGCATGGTGCGCGCGAAACAGAAACTGATCGCGGACAAGAACCGCGCGTTCGTGCTACCCGTGCTGCTGCACGGCGACGCCGCCTTCGCGGGACAGGGCGTCGTCGCGGAGACGCTGAATCTCTCGCAACTGCGCGGCTATCGCACCGGCGGCACGGTCCACATCGTCATCAACAATCAGATCGGCTTCACGACCGGCCCCGAGTCGGCGCGCTCCTCGGTGTATGCGACCGACGTCGCGAAGATGGTGCAGGCGCCGATCTTCCACGTGAACGGCGACGACCCCGAGGCCTGCGTGCGCGCGATGAAGCTCGCGTACGACTTCCGCCAGCAGTTCCACAAGGACGTCGTGCTCGACGTCATCTGCTACCGCCGCCACGGCCACAACGAAGGCGACGAGCCGTCGCTGACGCAGCCGAAGATGTACAAGGCCATCAAGGAGCATCGCTCGGTGCGCAAGATCTACACCGAGCAACTGCTGCGCAAAGGCGACATCTCGCCCGAGGAAGCGGAGAAGTGGCTCGAAGCGTTCCAGGCGAAACTGCAGGAAGCGTTCGACCGCACGAAGGAGCAGGAAGCGCCGCACTCGCAGCGCGATCCGCTCTGGACCGACGAGGAAGTGACGGGCTATCAGAAAGAGCCGTCGCCCGACACGGCCATCACGCAGGAGGCGCTGCAGAAAGTGCGCGGCGCGCTCATCCCGCCGGAAGGATTCACGCCGCATCCGAAGCTGAAGAACGTGCTGGCGAAACGGCTGGCGATGGCGGACGGAAACGAGCCGATGGATTGGGGGACCGCGGAGCAGATCGCGGTCGGCTCGCTGCTCCTCGACGGCTTCCGCGTGCGGCTGTCGGGACAGGACGTCGGCCGCGGCACGTTCTCGCATCGCCACGCCATGGTGTTCGACTACGTGACGGGAGAAGGCTACGTGCCGCTGAACCTTCTCGCCCGCGACGCCAAGCCGGCGAACGTCAGCGATCCGGTCGTCATCGACAACGCGCTCACGCGCGAGACGAACGATCCCGACGCCGCCGTGAGCTTCGCGGTCTACGACTCGCTGCTCTCCGAGTACGGCGTCCTCGGCTTCGAGTACGGCTACTCGGTCGCCGATCCCGGCGCGCTGGTGATGTGGGAAGCGCAGTTCGGCGACTTCATGAACGGCGCGCAGATCATCATCGACCAGTTCATTTCCTCGGCCGAGGAAAAGTGGGGCCAGCACAGCGGCCTGGTCCTGCTCCTCCCGCACGGCTACGAAGGTCAGGGCCCGGAGCATTCGTCCGCCCGCCTCGAGCGCTTCCTCACCCTCTGCGCCGAAGGCAACATGCAGGTCATCTATCCCACGACGCCCGCGCAATACTTTCACGCGTTGCGCCGGCAGATGAAGAACAACCCCCGCAAACCGCTGATCGTCACGACGCCCAAGTCGCTCCTTCGCCACCCCCTCGCGGTGTCGACGGTCAACGAGTTGACTAACGGCCGTTTCGAACCGGTGCTTCACGACGTCGCCACGAGCGACGAAGTGACGCGCGTGATCGTCACCTCGGGGAAGGTCTACTACGATCTCAAGCAGGCGCGCGATAAAGCGAACGCGAAGGTCGCCATCCTCCGCCTCGAACAGTACTACCCCTTCCCCCAGCCCATGCTCGTCGAGGCGCTGAAAGGCTACCCCAATGCCTCGGAGCTCGTGTGGGTGCAGGAAGAACCGCGCAACATGGGCGCGTGGCCGTTCCTGCACGAGCGACTCGCTGCGCTGCACTCGAACGTGCGCTACATCGGACGGCCGGTCGCCGCCGCGCCGGCGACGGGATCGCATCACCGGCACGAGGAGCAGCAGAAGGCGTTGGTGGAGCTGGCGATCGGCGGATAGCGGGGAAGCGAGCTGCCTGCGGTCGCCTTTCGGGCGGCATGATGCACTCCCGTATTGACGGAAGCCTAGCTCCGGTCTAATGTCGTTTCGGGTTATCAACGACAATTTAACGCGTCGAGGCCGTCTACAGTCTTTGACTGTGCGCACTGCCGCATCGCGCGTTAGGAGGCCGCATGCCTAAAGGCTCCCGAGAGCTTCAACACTGGCACTCCGACGATCTTCAGCGATTTCTGGAGATCCGGCAGGAGTTCTTTCTCGATCCGATGGGCTCCAACCAGCAGCGCTTTCTCGAGGCGATCACGCTCCTGCAGAAAGCGCTCTTCTCCTGGTATCTCCAAGGCGGGAATTGGGGCGGAATGCTCAAAGTCGTGGGCGAGCTTGCCGGAGCGTGGGGCCAACTGCGCAAAGAGGAGCGGCGCACGATGTTGATCCGGCGCTTTGCGCTGAACAGTGCCACGCCCGACGTCCCCGCAGTTGAAAGCAGCGTTTCCGAACATCAGTGGCAGAAGATTTTCGGATCGCTAGGGCTTGGTCTCGCCGACCCCGGCACATTCGACCGTTTTCTCGTGCAATTGGACGAGGAAACGAATCCCAGTCTGCGGCTGAACCACCGCTATATGGGCGAGTTGGTTCCGCACGACAACATGATCAGCTACCTGTCGTCGATCACCGCAACCTTCCTCAATGAGAATGCGATCATCGGCAAAGTATCGCCATGCGTGACGCACATGGAGCAGGCAGCAGTGAAATGGATGCTCACGCTGGTGGGATGGGATGGCGGATTTCAAGCCGAGGAATCGGCATCCCGATTGCCCATTCAACGGTTGCCGACCATGGCGCCTCCCAGCCGCCGCTATTCGCGATGGGAACGCGAAGAGCCGACCGGAACCATCGTCGCGGGCGGAACGATCGCGAACATCAGCGCCATGCTGATCGCGCGCAGCGCCCTCTTCGATTATCTCCTCGGGTGGCCCGGCGCGGTCCAGAACCTCGGTCCGATCATGGCGTGGAACCTGGTCCGCGACATCTGGAAAAAGGAGCGGCTGGTCGTTCTCACATCGAAAGGCATTCATTACTCCGTGCGCAAGGCCGCATTGCAGGCCGGGGTCTCGCCTGCGAATGTGATCGAGATCCCCGGCTCGAAGAATCCGTGGGTTCTCGACGGCATCGCGCTGGAACGCCAGCTGCGGCAGATGTCCAAAACGGACCTCGTGCTCGCGGTCGTGGCCATCGCCGGGAAAACGGAGACCGGTTATGTGGATGACCTCCGTGAAATCGCCGAGGTCCTCAATGATCGCGCAAAGACCGATCAAGTGGCCCTGATGGACTTCCCCGGCGTGCTCGAACATCTCAATGACAACAACGCAAAAGAATCCATCAACACGGCGATCTCGACGCTGCAGAATCCTAAGAAGACCGCCGAGGCTTTCGAAGCCGCGCTGCCGTATTGGAACAAAGACAACACGGAGACGAAGAAGCTGCTGGACCGCATCGCCGGGAACGGGAACGAGATGGAGAATGCCCGCCATAACCGGCTGTTCCTCCACGTCGATGCAGCCCACGGCGGCGGCTTCCTCACGGTTTCAGAGCTTCGCCGCCACGTGTTCGACGGCATCGAGCTCGCCGACACCATCACCATCGACGGCCATAAGGCGCTTTATTGTTATTACCCCTGCGGGGGATTGCTCGTCCGTGCGACGCGCTGGGCCCAGACCTTCTCGACCGGTCACAGTGCCTACATCAGCGAGGACGAAAATCCCGGCGTCTATCGCGAAGGACTGATGTTTGGGCACTTTCTCGGCAACGAAGAGGAGAATCCCTTCGTTGTCGGAAGCCCATTCGACGTCGACAGTGACGACAGTGACGTCTTTGCCGAGAATCCACTCACCGCCATCAAGGAAGTCCACCTCTCCAGGATCGACGCCGTGTTGCGCCTCACCAAACGCCCGCAGCCGACGACCCGTTCCGAACTGACCCACCTGCCGTTCAATCAATATCTCGAAGGCTCTCGTGGATCCCAGGGGATCATGCAGCTGTATTTCAACCTGGCCACTCTCGGCTTCCGCGGGTATCGCTCGATCCTGAGCTGGGTCACGCTCCTCAGGGCTCGAACGGAAGAGGCAATCTCGCTCGGAATGTCGGATCTTCGACTCGTTACCGATCCCGGTCTTCCCGACGATCTCCACGCCGACGACAAGATGGCGGCCATTGACAGCGCGGGAAACAGCAATGCGCCGTTCGACGCCATTCGCCCAACGTCCCATCGCACGAGCCAGACCACCGCCGGCGGCCGCTTCCTTCGCCTCAGCGACGGCGACTGCAATCAGATTCTCCTCACCTATATCCCTTTCCGGGAGGCCAAGCTGATCGCGACGGCACCAAAGGAGTATTGGGAGCGGCCCGCGGAAAAGGGCGGAGCCAGAGAAGGGATTCAACGCGTCATGCGCTATCTCTGGCGCGTCAATGATCATCTCTGGAGTGAGCACATTTACGCGAACCCTCACTTCTCCTATTACCTCGGCCACACGTCGCTCGACCTCACGCTGCCGTCGATCGATAAGAAGGAAAACAATACGAACGGAGACGTGATCACGCAGCGCGAGGAGGCCGGAATCGCTCTGGCCAGATTACTCACCAGTTGGAATGCCTGGACCCGGCAGAAAGGCGGCGAAAGCCCTTTCTTCAACGTCCTCTGCCGGTACCTCGTGAAGTCACTGAATCACGACGAAGGGCTCGAGAAAAAAAGCAAAGACACGTTCCTCCAATCTTACGCGCGCCGGTTCTACTGCCACAAAATCGTGATCATGCATCCGTACACGGACGAGTCCCTGCTCGGCGACATGCTGCGCCGCCTCGCATTCTGGGGTGAACGAAGTGTGGACGACGTGCGCATCGCCGATTCGACCGCCAACTTATTGTTTCCTGATTCCCGGCCGCCCACTCCCGGCAAGAGGAAGCGTAAGTGAGCCCCGACGGTTGGCCGACCGCATACGCGTTGGCGAAGGTGAACTGAGTGCCGCGACTGCCAATGAGCTAACTGTTCGCGATCGCACCGACGCCGGTGACGAGCCCCCGCCCCGCGACATCGATCCCGATCATGTACTGCCACCGCACCGCCTCGTCGGGAAAGCGATAGCTGAACTGCAGCGTCGTGTCATTCACCATCGTCGGGCGGCGATCGGGCGGGATGCTGCCGTCCTCCCCCACCAACCACCCGAACGCCCCCTGGCCGAACGTGCAGCCGATCGCGGTCCAGGTGATGGTGATCGCGGCGCCCGCTTCGGCATCGACTTGCAGTTCGGGCGGTGTGATGGTTTGTTCGCCGTTCGCGAATCCGACTTCGATCGTATGGCTCATTTGAATCCCTTCGCCTTGAGCAGCGGATCGAGCGTCGGATCGCCTCCGCGGAACGTGCGGTACATCTCCGCGGCGTCGAGCGTGCCGCCGCGCGAGAGCACCGTCTCGCGGAAGCGCTGGCCGTTCGCGCGGGTGAGGCCGCCGTGCTCCTGGAACCACGCCCACGCATCTTCGTCGATCACGTCGCTCCAAAGATACGCGTAATAGCCGGCGGCGTAGCTGCTGCCCCAGATGTGGGAAAAGTACGCGGTGTGATAACGGGGCGGAACGACCGGCAGGTCGATGCCGAATTTCTTGAGCGCGTTTTTTTCGAAGAGCACGGGATCCTGCAGCGGCGCGTCGGCGGGCAGCGTGTGCCAGGCCATGTCGAGGAGCGCCGAGGCCAGGTACTCCGTCGTCGCGTAGCCGACGTTGAACGTCGACGCTTTCTTCAGTTTCTCGACGAGATCCTTCGGCATCGGCGCGCCGGTCTTGTAATGCTTCGCGTAGTTCGCGAGCACTCTCGGCTCGAGCTCCCAATGCTCGTTGAACTGCGACGGCACTTCGCCGAAGTCGCGCGGGACGTTCACGCCGGTGAACGTCGGATAGCGGACGTTGGAGAGGATGCCGTGCAGCGCGTGGCCGAATTCGTGGAAGATCGTCGTGACGTCATCGAAGGAAAGCAGCGCCGGCTGGCCGGCCGCCGGCTTCTGGAAATTGCAGACGTTGACGACGACCGGGCGCGTTCCGAGAAGCGCGGACTGGTCGACGAACGAATCCATCCACGCCCCGCCTTCCTTGTTGGCGCGCGCGAAGTAGTCGCCGTAATAGAGCGCGAGCGATTTGCCGTCGGCGTCGAAGACTTCGAACGCGCGGACGTCGGAGTTGTACAGCGGCAGGTCGCGCCGCTCCTTGAACGAGAGGCCGTACAACTCGTGCGCGGCGAAGAAGACGCCGTCGCGCAGGACGCGATCGAGCTCGAAGTACGGCCGCACCTGTGATTCGTCGACGTCGTATTCGGCGTGCTGCACGCGTCCGGCGTAATACGCCCAATCCTGCGGGCCGAGCTGAAAGCCGCCGCCATCCGCATCGATCATCTGCTGGATGCGCGCCGCTTCCTCGCGCGCCTTCGCCACCGCCGGCGCGGCGAGGTCTTTCATCAACTGCATGGCCTTGTCCGGCGTGGCCATCTCCTCGGCGAGCGAGAGGCCGGCGTACGTCGGGTATCCCATCAGCTTCGCGCGCTCGGCGCGCAACTGCGCGTACCGCGCGACGATCGCCTTCACGTCATTCTCGCCGCCGTGATTGCCGCGCTGCACCGACGCGTTGTAGAGCCGCGTGCGCAGCGCGCGGTCGCTCAGCGATCCGAGCTGCGGCTGCTGCGTCGTGTTCTGCAACGTCAGCACCCACTTCCCTTTGAGGCCGCGATCCTTCGCCTCCTGCGCCGCGGCGGCGATGTCGCTCGCGTCCAGTCCCTGCAACTCTTCGATGCGATCGACGACCACCGCCGACGCCGCGGTGTCGGCGAGCAGCTTCGCGCGATAGTCGGTGTTGAGCTTCGTCTCCTCCTGATTGAGCGCGCGCAGCTGATTCTTCTGTTCGTCCGAAAGCAGCGCGCCGGAGCGGACGAAGTTGCGGTAGTAGCGCTCGATGAGGCGCTTCGCTTCCGCATTCGGCGCCTCATCTCGCTTCTCATAGAGCGCTTTCACGCGCGCGAAGAGCTTCGGATTGAGCACGATCGCATCGCTGTGCGCGGCGAGCTTCGGCCCCTCGAGTTGCTCCACCTTCTGCAGCGCGGCGTTTGTGTTTGCACGAGTGAGGTTGTAGAAGATCTTCGATACGCGCGTGAGCAGCTCGCCCGAGCGCTCCAGCGCCTCGATCGTGTTCGCAAACGTCGGCGCCTCCGCGCTGTTCGCGATCGCATCGATCTCCGCGAGCTGCCGCTTCATCCCCTCCTCCAGCGCCGGCGCGTAATCGCTGTCCTTGAAGCGATCGAACGGCGGCGCCTGGAACGGCAGCGTGCTTTTTGCGAAAAAG
>DATFHJ010000075.1:0-24530 GCA_035248585.1 Thermoanaerobaculia bacterium | reverse complement strand
GACGACCAGCGGCGCTTTCGCCAGCGCGCCGATTGCCAGCGGCACGAGATAGAGCAGCGTACGCCGCGCGACTGCCGAGCGTTGATAGAGAACGAACGACGCCAGGAGGCCGACCGTCGACAGCACTTCCGAGCGCGCGGAGATCAGGTTCATCGTCTCCGTGTTCGCGGTGTGCATGCAGAACAGCGTCGCCGCGAAGAGCGCCTGCCACTCGCCGATCATCGGCGCGAAGAAAACCACGAGCAGCGCGAACGTGGCCAGCAGCAGCGCGAGCTGCGTGACGTGATACGGCCGCGGATTCAGCGCGCCGCGCGCGTAGTCGAGCGCCAGCGACAGTGTGACCAGCGGGCGGTACGTGGCGTTCGCCGGCAGGCTGCTGAACGTGTGCGCGTCGGTGAAATAGCGCGGCGCGTAGTCGAGGCTGCGCAGGTAGAGATTCGTCTGGATGACGTGGGAGTCGTCGAAATGGAAGGAGTTGTCGAGCGAATTCGCGTACGCCGCGAGGATCAAGCCCAACCCGAGAAGAAATCCCAGTCGCTTCATCGCGGCAGCATCTTCAGCGCGCGCAGAAGATGGTCCGTCACCGGATCATAGACCTGCCCGCGGATGAAGATCGTAGAGAACAACATCCATTCGATCGCCGCGTTAGCGAGCAGCAATCCGCCGAGCCAGCGCCTATCCCGAAACTCCGCCGTGAGAAACGCCGCCGCGACGATCCGCAGCATCGGCTCGACCGGAGCGATGTAGCGAAGGTTCTGCGACGGCAGGAGCGCGTGCAGCGCGAACATCGCCAGCGCCAGCAGCGCGAACGGATGCCGGCGCAACGACACGACGCCCGCGACCGCGAAGATCGTCACCACCGGCGCGACGGCCAGCAGATCGATCAGCAATCGATGCGGCGGCCCGCTCTGATACTGCGCCGGATACGCCGCGTTCACCGTGCTCGCCGTGAGCCGCGCGATCTCGAAAAACGAACTGACGTCGCCGGCCAGGATGGAGAAGACGGCGAAGAACAGGAACGGCGGCGCGAGCCACGCGGCGGCTTCGTACCAGCGCAGCTTCCGCGCGCGCAGCCACCAGAACCCGAGGAGCAGCGGATAGCTGAAGAGGAACAGCTCTTTCGACGCGAGCGCGATCGTCGTCGCCGCGATCCACGCGAACAGCCACGCGATGCGTGGAGCGGCGGGCTTCAGCCCGCCGGAGACGTTCGGCGGGCTAAAGCCCGCCGCTCCACGCAGGTACTGCAGCAGCGCGGCGATGGACGCCAGCACCGCGGCGCAGACGAATTCGTCGGACAGTGCGCGCCGGCTGAGAGCGAGCTGCAAAGGAGACGTCGCCGCGAGCACCGTCGCCACGAGCGCGGTCGTCGAGCCGAACAACTCCCGCGCGATCCAGAACGTCAGCGCCACGACCGCGATCCCGGCGATCGTTGAGATCGTCGCCAGCGTCCGGTGCGTGCAATCGAAGCACGCCAGCGACGTCACGCCGATCCACGACCAGCGCAGCGGATGCGGAAAGAGCCACAGCTTCGGATCGGCGAGATACATCCGCACGATCTGCGGATAGCCGCTCTTCGCGTACAGCAGGTAGATCGTTTCATCCGCGCGCGAGTAAACCGCGACGTTGTTGACGGCGATGCGGATCGCCGCGGCGGCGGCGAAAATGAGGGCGGTCAGACGATCGAGCGGCTCGCGAATGGACGAGGAATAGTAACATCCGCGCCCATGCGGACACTGCTGATCGCTCTCGCTGCGTTCCTCCCCTTCGCCCTGCACGCCGATGACCTCACGGACATCCGCGCCGAGGTCGCGAAACGGCATGACGAAGCCGTCAAGCGATTGCAGGATTGGATCGCGCTGCCGTCGATCGCCGCCGAGAATCTCAACTTTCCGAAAGGCGCCGAGCACATGGCCCAGCTCGCGCGCGACGCGGGATTCCAGCACGTCGAGATCATCAACACCGACGGCAAGCCGGGCGTCTTCGCGACGCTCGACGCCGGCGCGGCGAAAACAGTGGGCCTCTACTTCATGTACGACGTGAAGCAGTTCGATCCGGCGGAGTGGACCTCGCCGCCGCTCGAGTCGCGCATCGTCGACAAGCCCGGCATCGGCAAAGCCCTCGTCGGCCGCGGCGCGGTGAATCAGAAAGGTCCGGAGTCGGCGTTCCTTGCGGCGCTGCACGCCATCCGCGGCGCGGGCAAGAAGATGCCGGTGAATCTCGTCCTCGTCGCGGAAGGTGAAGAGGAGATCGGGTCGCCGCACATCGCGCAACTCGCGCATCGTCCCGAGGTCGCGGCCGCGCTGCAGAAAACCGTCGGCGTGTTCATGCCCGCCGCGTCGCAGGATCTCGACGGCGTCGTTACGGTGAGCCTCGGCGCGAAAGGCGTCGTGGAGCTCGAGCTGGTCTCCAGCGGCGAGAAATGGGGACGCGGCCCGGCGAAGGACATCCATTCCTCGCTCAAGGCCATGGTCGACAGCCCCGCGTGGCATCTCATCAAGGCGCTCGACACGCTCGTCTCCGACGACGGCAACACGATCCTGATCGAGAACTATCCGAAGCCGCGGCCGCTGAGCGCCGAGGAGAAATCGATGATCGCCGCCGCCGCAACACGGCGCAATGAAGAACGCCAGAAGAAGTCCCTCGGCGTGCAGCACTGGATCGACGACCTGCCGTGGCTGCAGGCGAACGAGCGCCTCGAGTCGCAGCCGACCGTCAACATCGAAGGACTCGTCGGCGGCTACACCGGTCCGGGCGGCAAGACCATCCTGCCCCATCGCGCGGTGGCGAAGATCGACATGCGTCTCGTGCCGGATATGAAGTTCACCGACGCGATTGCGGCGCTGAAGGCGCATCTCGCGAAGCGTGGCTTCGGCGACATCGAGGTGAACGTGACAGGCGGCTACGATCCCACCAGCACCGCCGCGAACGCGCCGCTGATCCAGTCGCAGGTCGCCGTGCTCAAACGCGCCGGCATCGACTCCGTGCTCTGGCCGCGCAACGCCGGCTCCTATCCCGGCTACGCCTTCACCGCCGATCCGCTGCGCCTCGCCGCCGGCCACTTCGGCCTCGGCCACGGCGGCGGCGCCCACGCGCCGGACGAGTACTACCTCATCGAGTCGACGAACCCGAAAGTGCAGGGCTACGACGGGGCGGTGATGTCGTTCGTGGAGTACTTGTACGAGCTGGGCAAATAGCTACGCCGGCTTCCCCCACGCCCGCATCACCCGCGACCACGTCCGGTAATCCGCCTGGCACGGATCGCCGTCCGTGAACGGCGGGTCCGGGTGGTACTGGATCGCGAGCTGGATGGACTGCGCGACTTCGTCGCCGGCGATGAGACTCACGATGTAGAGCGACTCGTCGATGGCCGAGGAGATGCCGCCGCCGGTGACGACGTTCTCTGATTTCACGTAGCGCGGATAGCCGTTCACCACCAGCGCCCGCGGATACTGCGCGCGCAGCTGATCCTGGAAGAACCAGTGCGTCGTGCACGGCCGGCCGTCGAGCAGCTTCACCGCGGCGAGGATGAACGCGCCGGTGCAGACCGACGTCACGAGCTTCGCGTTCTTCGCCTGCTGCGACACGAACGCGAGCAGGTCGGCGTTCTTCGTCGCGGCGTCCACGTAGTCGCCGCCGCCGCCCGGTACATACAGCGCGTCGAGCGCATCCGTCTCACTGAAATCGGCGAACGTGGCATCGGGCGTGAGCTTCACGCCGTTGCCCGTCGTGACGACATCCAGCGTCTTCCCGATCAGCGGCACTCCCACCGTCCGCTCTTTCCAGAAGCCGTTCATCCAGCGAAAGATCTCGACGGCGTTGCAGACGTCGAGCAGATCGACCTTGTCGATGATCGGGATGCCCAGGCGATATGGCGTGCTCATGCGCGGGATATTATCCCGCCATGAAGAAAATCGCCGCTGCGCTCCTCTTCGCCGGAAGTGTGTCCGCGCAGCCGCTCGTGCTCACGGGCGGACGACTCATCGACGGCTACGGCGGGCCTCCGCTGGAGAACGCCGTCATCGTCATCGACGGCACTCGCATCAAGGCCGTCGGCGCCGAGGGAACGGTGGCCATTCCGCAGGGCGCGCGCGTCGTCAACACCAACGGCTACACCGTGATGCCGGGTCTCATGGACATGCACGTCCACCTGATGCTCCTCGGCCACGGCAACTACGATCACTGGGACGCGACGTATCCGGGCCAGTACCGCGACGTGATCATGCCGATCGCGGCGAAGCAGCTGCTCATGGCCGGCGTCACCACCGCGCGCGATCTCGGCGCGCCGCTCGAAGACATCGTGGCCGTGAAAAACAAGATCAACCGCGGCGAGATCCCGGGGCCGCGGCTGTTCGTCTCCGGCCCGTTCCTGCAGAAATCGAACACGCCGCTCACGGCGAAGTTTCGCTGGATCGTGAACGGCCCGCAGGATGCGCGCGCGAAGGTGCAGACGATCGTCGCCGGCGGCGCGGACGTCATCAAGCTGATCGATCAGGATCAGATGACGATCGAGGAAGTGAAGGCGATCGTCGACGAGGCGCACAAGCTCGGCAAGACCGTCGCCGCGCACGCGCATCGCTCCGAGGAAATCCGGCAGGGGCTGCGCGCGGGCGTGGATTGCTTCGAGCACACCGGACTGGCCACGAAGCCGGGCTACGAAGAAGACGTGCTGCAGATGATGCGCGAGCGCAACGCGACGCTGTTTTGGACTCCGACCATCGAAGGTCTCTACCTCTTCGAGCAGACGAAACAGAACCCGGAGCGCGTCGACGACCAGCGCCTCAAAGCCGACCTGCCGGCCGCGATCTACAAGGACATCCACGACTCGATCCGCGACGTCGCGAAGCTCGACTACTTCCGCCTCGTGCCGCGGCGCCTCCCGACGCTGCCGAACAAGTTCCGCCAGCTGCGCGAGTCGGGCGTGACGATCATCGTCGGCACCGACTCCGGCATCCCGCTGAACTTCCACTTCGACTCGACCTGGCGCGAGCTAAAAACGATGGTCGAGCTGGGCATGCCTCCTATGGACGCCATCCGCGCCGCGACGTACTGGCCGGCGCAGCTGCTCAAGCAGCCCGACCTCGGCACCATCGCCGCCGGCAAGCTCGCGGACCTGATCGTCGTCGACGGCGACCCGCTGACCGACATGACCTCGCTGCGGCACGTGGTGCACGTGGTGAAGGATGGGAAGGTGGTGAAGTGACGTGAAAGACCTCGCCATCGCACTCGAAAACCGTCCAGGCGCGCTCGCCGAGATGGGGGAAGCCCTCGGCGCGGCCGGCGTGAGCATCGAAGGCGGCGGCGTGTGGAGCGGCGTCGCGCACTTTCTCTTTCACGACGCCGCCGCGGCGCGGGCCGCGCTCGAGGCCGCGGGGATTCGCGTTCTCGCGGAGAACGAAGTGATGGTCCTGCGTTTACGCCAGGACGAGCCCGGGCAACTTGGCAAAGCCGCGCGCAAGCTGGCCGATGAAGGCGTGAACATCGAAGTCCAGTACAGCGATCACGATCACAACTTGATCCTCGTCGTCACCGGCGCGACGTAGTGGAACCGGACGAGATACACGTTCTCGCCGCGCCCATGCTTCGCCACCTTGAGCAGATCGGCGACGCTCTTGAAGCCGGACGCGCGCGCGAGCGCGGGAGTGATGTCGCGGAACGTGATCGGCTCGATCGAGTCGACCTCGATCTCCCCCTCCTCCATTCGATATCGGTTCCCGGCCTTGACGTGCGGTTGCGTCCACACGCGAACGCTGCACGTGATCTCGCCGCTTCGCACTCCGTCGCGCAGGTACCTGGTGAACTGCATCAGTGGTTCTTGCCGATCGGCCAAGACCGCAGAATCTCGAAGCGGAACCAGAGCACGCCCGCCACGCGCTCGGCAGCGGGCATGAAGTCCCATTTCACGATCGCGTCGTGCACGGCCTTGTCGAGACCGAACGGCAGCGGCTTGATGATCGTCGCCGATTCCACTTTCCCGTCGCGACCGACCTCCACCTGCACGCCCACGACACCGCTGATCCGCGCCCTCATCGCGATCTCGGGATACTCCGGAATCACGCGCCCGACGGCGCGATTCAGCAGCGCCTCCTCCCCTTCCGCGACGATGCGCGACACGGGCGGGCAATGATCGCGATCCGGCGCCGGCGCCGCGCCGGTGGCGAGCTCGATGTCGACCGTGCGATCGCGTTCCGGCACCACCATCGTCACGCGGAGCGTGGCGCCGTCGATCGAATAGCGGATCTCGTCCGCAGCGCCGCGGCAGAACCACTGCTGATCGTTCTTCGTCATCAGATCGAGCGCGCGGAGCGTGCGCACTTCCTTGCCGCGCGCGTCGCGAATCGTCAGCAGCGCATCCGCGGCCCCGCATTGCATGAGCCGGTGTGTGACGATATGACCGTCGTCCGCGACGAGCACGTCTTCCAGGCCTTCGGCCCGCTGAAATTCAAATTCCGAGATCGGCTCGCGGTAGCCGCCGGCCCACTCGTGATACAGCGCGGCGCGTACCGGCTTCGGTTGGGGACGAGGCTCGTCGGGCAGCAGGACGAGGTCCGGCAGCATCTCGGCTTCGGCTTCGTCGTATCGCACCACGACGACCATCTCCCCGTTCGGCGAAACGAAGCGAGGATTCTCCAACAGGTTGGAGGCAAGCAGAACCGCGCCGAGAAGCAGTGACACCGCGATCTCCTACTTCGCCGTCGCGTCGAGAAACGCCGCCAGATCCTTCTTGAACTTCACGCGCGACGGCTCGTGCACGTACATCATGTGCCCGGCCTCGTAGTATTCGATGGCGATGTTGCGGCGCACCTCGGCCGGCACATCGAGGTGGTTCACGAAATACTCGACCGCGCCGTACGGACAGGCCAGGTCGAAGTAGCCCTGCTGCACGAGCACCTTCATCCTCGGGTTGCGCACCATCGCATGCGCGAGATCGATGCCGGTGTTCGCCACGGGCGCGCGTCCCTCTCCCGGGATGTCATGGGCCTGATCCCACTTCGAGTACAGCCCGCCGGAGAGGAGATATTCACGCTCCGACTCGACCTGCAATTCATTGCGATAGTAGTCGTTGAACGTCGCCACGATCGCGGGAGCGATGGCGTCGGCGTACGGGTCGTAGCGCATCTGCTCCGCGGTCGAGCTCAGGTTCCCGCCGGTGTAGCGCGTGTCGATCCGACCGACCACCAGCCCTCGCGTGCGCAGCAGTTCCTGCAGGAAGCGGCCCTCGTTCATGCGCAGATTGGCGCGCTCCCAATACTCCGCGCTCACGCCGGTGAATCGCACCAGCCCGTCGAGCACGGCGCGCCGCTCCTCCGCCGTCGCCCGCGCGCCCTTGAAGAGCACCGGCGCGTAGACGTCGCGAACGAACGCCTCCGCCTGACGAAGGAACGACTGCAGGTCGGGCCGCGGCTCGGGAATCATCTTGTGATACTAGGCCGTCGACGCGTAGGTGGTCAAGTAGTTGACGTAGGCCGCGTCGATCGGGAGATCGGAGTTGCCGGCCACGGCGTCCATGTACGGCGAGACGAGGATGACGCCGTTGAGCGTGACGTTGTGCCGCGCCAGCAGCACGTACGCCACGGCGCCGGAGCGCATGCCGCCGTAGCTCTCGCCGAGGATGAATTTCGGGGACGACCAGCGCCCGTTTTGATTGAGATAGCGGACGATGAAGTCGGCCACCGACCGCGCATCCTGATCGACACCCCAGAAATCCTTCCCCTCGCCCTTGCCGATCGTGCGCGAGAAGCCGGTGCCGATGGGATCGATCAGCACGAGGTCGGCGCGATCGAGAATCGTGGCGTCGTTCTCGATGAGCCGGAACGGCCCGCGCGTGTTCGGCTCGAGATCGGCGATCTGCGTCCGCTTCGGACCGAGCACGCCGACGTGCAGCCACGCCGACGCGGAGCCCGGCCCGCCGTTGTACGCGAACATGATCGGACGCGTCGCGCGGTCGGACCCGTCCTTGATGTAGGCCGTGTATCCGAACAGCGCGATCGGCTCGTCCTTGTCATCGCGAATCCGCATCGTCCCCGCCGTCGCGGTGTACGCGAGCGGCGCGCCGCCGAGCGTGATCCTGTGCTTCGTCACCCACGTCTTCGGCTCAGGAATCGCGGGCTCGGCCGGCTTCGCGTCCGGCGCCGCCGGTTTCGCGGGCGTGTCCTGCGCGAGCGCGGGCAGAGCGAGAAGAGCGACGAGGAAGAGGTGCTTGATCATGGCGACTCGCATGATCTCACTGCCCCGTCACGTCGCGGAACTGCGCGACGTCCTTGCCGAGGATGTACTTGTCCATCCAGCCGATGATCGCGCGCAGGCGCTCGACGCGATGCCACGGCTGGCCGCTGCGGGAGAGCTCGTGGGACTCGCCGGGAAAGCGCACCATGGCGGTCGGGCGGCGGAGGTACTTGAGCGCGCGGAAGAGCATCTCGCCGCCGGAGCCGGGCGGCGTGCGGTGGTCGGCCTCGCCGAGGACGAACATGATCGGCGTCTTGATGTTCTTGACGTACGTCAGAGGCGAGCGCGCGTCGAAGTCCTGCGGATCCTCGAACGGGGCCTTGCGGAACCAGGTCGGGTGGAAGAGCGTGAAGTCGGCCGTGTACCAGAACGCGCTCCAATCGGAGATGTCGCGCTGCGAGACGGCGGCGCGGAAGCGGTCGGTCTGCGTGACGGCCCAGTTCGTGAGCAGGCCGCCACCCGAGCCGCCGGTCACGCCGAGGCGCTGCGGATCGGCCCAGCCGCGCTTGATCACCTCGTCGACGCCCGCCATCAGGTCTTTGTGATCGTCGCCGGGATAGTGGTACTGGATCACGTTGCCGAACTCCTGCCCGTACGACGTCGAGCCGCGCGGATTCGGGTAGAGCACGAGATAGCCGCGCGCCGCCATCCACTGAAACTCGTGGCTGAAGATCCAGCCGTACGCCGAGTGCGGGCCGCCGTGGATGTTCAGGATCAGCGGGTACTTTTTCGACGGATCGAAATCGGGCGGACGCTGCACCCACGCCTGGATGCGCTTCCCGTCGAAGCTCGTGTACCAGATTTCCTCCGGCATCGTGAGATTCAGCTGCGCGAAGAGCGCGTCGTTGAAGGACGTGAGACGACGCGGCTGCGAACTGCGGTTGTCGAGCATGAAGAGATCGCCGATCACGGTCGGCGTCGACAGGATCAGCGCGACCGGAGCGCCGCCGCGCGCCGCGGCATACGAGAGCACCGCCTGCTGCCCCGTCGTGACCTCGGACGGCGCGCCGCCGGCGACCGCGAAGCGCATCAGATTCGCGCGACCCTCGCGCGCGACAACGACGATCAATGACTTGCCGTCCTCCGTCCAGATGATGCGCGACCCCGAATTGCCGCGCGGCGCGCGCTGATCCGCGCCCACGCCTGCACCGACGTCGTAGTCAAAGTCCGCTGTGAGATTGCGCGGCTTCGCGCCCGGCGTGAGCTCGAGCAGCCAGAGATCGGGCTGGCTGTACGAGCGGACGGGCTGGGTGACGTCGGCCTGAAAGGCGAGGAATCGTCCGTCGGGCGAGAGCGAGGTCTGGCCGATCTCGAGATCCAGCGCGGCGAGCTTCTGCGGCTCGCCTCCGCCGGCCGGCACCGCGAAGACGTCGCTCTGCGGCGGCTCGTAGTACGCCTCGTCGATGCGCGTGGAGGTGTAGAAGAGGCGCGCGCCGTCGCGAGACCAGATCGGATCGTCTTCGTCGTACTTGCCGTCGGTGAGCTGCCGCGCCGTCACCGGCCGCTCGGCGAGCTCCGGAACATCCGCGACCCAGATGTGCGAGCGATGCTCGAAATCGAGATAGCCCTGATCGTTGAAACGATAGATGGCGCGGGTGATCGTGCGCACGTCGCTGTCGCGATCGCTCTCGTCGGGCGTATTCGCGGGCGCCTTCGGCGCCGTCTCCGCCTGGCGCGGAACATCGACGTCCTGCGCGGTCTTCTTGCTCGCTTTCTCTTTCCTCTGCTTCTCGAGATCCTTCGCGTTCGCGCCGCTGGTGAAGGCGATGCGCTTGCCGTCCGGCGACCACACCGCCGCGGATGTGCCCTGCGGAACGTCCGTCAGCCGCCACGCCTCGCCGCCGCCGAGGGAGAGGATGTGGATCTGCGACGGCTCGGGCTTTCCGTCGCGCATCGGCGCGCGGAGGAAGGCGATGCGTCTGCCGTCCGGAGACCAGCGCGGCTGCGAGTCGCGCGTCCCGATCGTCAGGCGCGCCGGCGGCGCGCTGCCGTCCGACGGAACGATCCAGAGCGCGGTCTCGTAGCCCTCGCCTTTCTCGTTGACCGTGACGCGGGTGAACGCGACGCGCGTGCCGTCGGGCGACGGCTGCGGGTCGGCGACCCAGACGAAGCGGAACAGATCTGTCTCGGTGAGGAGACGTTTCGCCGGCTGCTGGGCGAACGACGTGAGCGCGAGGAGGAGAATGGCGAAGAGGCGGCAGATACGCATGCGCATTTCCTTACCATATCCCGTCCATCCTTCGAAAACCGCCATTCGTCGCATCGGCATGGAAGCAGTGACGGAACGTTGACGTATTCTCAGGATCCATGGCGAATTCGACGTACGGCTGGCGGCGGGTGCTCGTGGCGCTCGCGCTGGCGGCGCTTTGCGCGTGGCTGCTGGGGCACGGCTGGGAATCGGGCACGCTCTCGATCCTCATCCGCGCGATCCTGGTCGGCCTCGTGACGACGCTCGTCTACTCGGTCTTCGAGCACTGGCCGGCGCAACTCCCGCGATGGCTCGCGCGCTGGGCGCTGCAGGTCATCGGCGTCGGCGTATCCGTTCCCTTCACGACGCTCGGAATCTGGATCCTCTCCACCGAGCCGGGCGCGCCGCAGTTTTGGGAAAACTCGGCCCGGATGGACGGCTGGATGATGCTCACGTTCTTCAGCCTGCTCGTCGCGCCGTGGACGGCGCTCGCGGCGCTGGTGCGGCAGAAAGAAGCCATCGCGCGCCACCAGGCGCTGGCGTTCGAGCTGGAGCGGAGCGAAGCGCGATTGCAGCTTTTGCAGGCGCAGGTGGCGCCGCACTTTCTCTTCAACACGCTCGCGAACGTGCAGGCATTGGTGGATGCGCGATCGCCGCGCGCGTCCGCCGTGCTGCGCAGCCTCATCGCCTACCTCCGCGCGGCCGTGCCGCTTCTGCACGAACCGGCGGCGACGCTCGACCGCGAGCTGCATCTGGTGCAGGCTTACCTCGAGCTGATGCACATGCGCATTCCCGACCGCCTGCGTTACGCGCTGCACGTCGACGACTCCGCGCGCTCGCTGCGCTGTCCGCCGACGACGCTGCTCACGCTGGTCGAGAACGCCGTCCGCCACGGCATCGATCCGAGCGAGGAAGGGGGCTCGATCGATGTCTTCGTTGAGCGGCACGGCGATCGCTGTCTCATTCGCGTCGTCGACACGGGCGTCGGGCTGCGGCAGCCCTCGAATCCGGGATTGCGCACGGGGCTCTCCGCGCTGCGCGAGCGGCTGGAGCTGATGTTCGGCAGCGAGGCGCGCCTGGAGATCACGCAGCAGGAGCAGGGCGGCGTCTGCGCGGAGCTGGAGATGCCGGCGTAATGGCTACCGCTCTCATCGCCGACGACGAGCCGCTGCTGCGCGAGGCTCTGACGCGCCAGCTCACCGAGGTGTGGCCCGAGCTGGAGATCGTCGCCGAGGCGCGCAACGGCCGCGAGGCGATCGCCCTCTTCGACGAGCGGCACCCGGACATTTGTTTCCTCGACGTGCACATGCCCGGTCTCACCGGCATGGACGCGGCGAATCACATCGGCCGGCGCGCGCACCTCGTCTTCGTCACCGCGTACGACACGTATGCCGTGCAGGCGTTCGCGCAGGGCGCGCTCGATTACCTCGTGAAGCCGGTGGAGACGGCGCGGCTGGAAGAAACGGTGGCGCGGCTGAAGGAGCGTCTCGCCGCGGCGCGGCCGGCGGTGAACACGGAAGAGCTGCTGCGCCAGCTCGCCGCACAACTGGCGAGAGTCGAGACCCCGTCGACACTGCGCTGGATTCGAGCGCAGGCAGGACAGACGATGCGCCTCATCGCCGTCGACGACGTCGACTACATCCGCTCCGACGCAAAGTACACGGTCGTGGCGTGGCGCGGCGATGGCGGACAGCCCGCGGAAGCGGTCGTGCGGACGCCGCTGAAAGAGCTCATCGCGCAGCTCGATCCCGCGCAGTTCGCGCAGGTCCATCGCTCGGTCGTCGTGAACCTCCGCTCGATCAGCCACATCCGCCGGCACGACAACGAGACCGCCGAGATTCACCTCAAAGGTCGCAAGGAAGTGTTGCCCGTCAGCCGCAACTACCTGCACCTTTTCCGGCAGATGTAGTCACTCATCCCCCGAAAACCCCCTCCCGTCGCAAGGGCGTAGGCAAGCGGCGCGGCCGCCGCCATATTGGCCGTCATGAAAACACTTCACTACATCTTCTTCGTCGTTCTGATGCTGATTTCTTCAGGCGCGTTCGCGCAATCGGACGCAACGGCCGAATTCGCGAAGCTGAAAGCGCTGGCCGGGACGTGGGAAGGAAGGATGACCACCGATCCTCCGTCGCCGGACATCGACGGCACGGCGACGACCGTCACGATGCGGGTCACGTCGATGGGCAACGTGCTGATGCACGAGATGACGGGCGAAGGCCGCCCCGACGATCCGATCACGATGTTCTACCTCGAGGGCGGCGGTCTGGAGCTGCGGCATTACTGCGACGCGGGGAATCGTCCGCGCATGCGCGGGACGATGTCGCCCGACGGGAAGAGCGTGACGTTCGAGTTTCTCGACGTCGCCGGAGACACGCACCACGGACACATGCACGGCACGGTCTTCTCGTTCCTCGACCAGAACCGCCACGTCGAGGAGTGGACGTTCATGCGCGGCAACAAGCCGATCAAGGCGCGCGTCGAGCTGCGCCGCAAACAATAGGAGGACACCATGACTGCGATGACCTATCCCTTCATTCCGAACACCGAGCGTTACGAAGGTGTGCGCCCGATCAACATCTATCTGCTTCGCACGTTCTTTCTGCTGATCTTCCTGTTCGTCGGATTCGATGCCTGGTCGGCGATCGTGCGGCATCAGGGAGCGTGGGATCCGATGAAAGCGGCGGCGGTGTCGATGTTTGCCTCGTACGCGACGCTCTCGATCCTCGGCGTGTTCCGGCCGTTGAAGATGCTGCCGGTCCTCGTCTTCGTGATTGTCTACAAGGTGATCTGGCTGTCCGTCGTGGCGTACCCGCTCTGGGCGGCGAATCGCCTGGCCGGCTCGCCCGCCGAGGGAATGGCGCGGGTGTTCGCGTGGGTGCTGCTGATCATCCCCGCCATCCCCTGGAAGTATTTCGTGCGGAGAACCCTCGGCATGTCTTCGCGTATCAAAACGACATGACGCATCGTCTCGCCGCCCTGCTGCTCCTTCTCGCCGCCTGCTCCACCGCGCCGCAGCCGAAACCGAAAGCTCCCGCCGATGCGGGGCTGTTCGCCGAGATCGCGTCGATGGACCGGGCGATGTTCGATGCCTTCAACGCGCACGACGCGAGCAAGCTGGAGACACTCTTCTCGCCCGACCTCGAGTTCTTCCACGACAAAGGCGGACTCGCGACGCGCGACCAGGTCATCGGCGGGCTGCGCGGCAATTTCGCGCGGAACGACGGGCTGCGGCGCCGCCTGATTCCCGGCAGTCTCGAGGTCTATCCGGTTCCCGGCTACGGCGCGATCGAGAGCGGCATGCACGAGTTCTGTCACGAGGAAAACGGGAAGACCGATTGCGGCGTGTTCCGCTTCCTGCACGTCTGGCAGAAACACGATGGCCAGTGGCGCGTGACGCGGGTCGTGAGTTACGACCATTAGTCCGCCCCTACGCCCGCTATCCGCGCGCGTCCGGCGTATCCTCGGCGCATGGCGGACACGAGCTCGGTCAAGGTCAAAGGCGGGGCGCTCTTGTCGCGGCTCGCGTTCGTGCGCGAGCATCGCGGCGAGGAAGGAGTGCAGAACGTGCTGGCGCGCCTTCCGGAAGCGGATCGCGCGTCGTGCGCGCAGATCCTCACCGGCGGCTGGTACCCGTTCGCGCTGAACGAGCGGCTCGATCAGGCGGTGGCGGCGGAGATGGGGATGGGCGAGAACGTGTTTCTGCTGATGGGCGAGAAATCGGCGGTGCAGAATCTCAACGGCCCGCACAAGGCGCTGCTCTCGCCCGGCGACCCGCACGGCCTGCTCCGCCGCACGCCGCAGATCTATCAGATGTACTACGACACCGGCCGCCGCTCGTACGACGCCGCCGGCGAGAAGAAAGCGATTCTCCGCACGTACGACGCGCCCGTCTCCTTGCGCCAGGACTGCCTCACCGTCGTCGGCTGGCACCGCAAAGCGATCGAGCTGTGCGGCGGCACGCGCGTGCGCGTGACGGAAACGAAGTGCCGCGCCAGCGGCGCGGAGTGCTGCGAGTATGTTTGTGAGTGGGGCTAGTCGGTGGGTGCTTCGCCGACGCGGCGGATCGTAATCCGGTCACCGTTCACTGTGTAATAGGCACTCACCGCCGGAGAACCGGCCGTAGCCACCCATTCCGCACCGCCGTCGACCGGCACGCCAGTAAGATGGCCTTTCGCCAGCCGTTCCAATAGCACGAGGAGATTCTCCAGCGCCGCGGGTGAAAGCGCTTCAGCAGAGGCATCGACCTCAGGCGCTAATTCGATCAACGATCTGCGAACAGGCGAAGTAGCCGCCTCTTTCGCTTCCGCGGTCAAGTCGAGGACCAGATCCTGAAAACCGCGCTCGTTCATTGCCGCCTGCGCAGCTCGGGACACATCGTTGATCGCAGTTCGAGTCCATGACGATCGCAAGCGGTCCACAACGATCCGGCGCAGATGGTTCAAGTTGAACGGAATCGTCGTCTGAGGGCCGACGATCAGAATCGCTGGTTTTCGAATGGCATCCCGAAACCCGAGCTCATAGACAACGTTTTGATTGGGAGTTGTCAAATCGGCTACGACGAGATCAACGTCTTGGAGGGTCTTTTGGATTTGGTCCGGGATGGAACCTGGAGTGGACACCTCGTCACCCCGAAAGACCACATAGCCGAGGGGTTTGAGCGCAGGCCTGATCACCGCGTCGAGAAGTTCCGTAGATTCGGGGGTGAAAGGACTGATCACAAAACATTCGCGGTGCGCGACGGCCATGCCGAAAAGCTTACATCAGGCAAAAAGTTGGCGTGGATATTGATGAGTCCCTTAGAGGGAGGCTTGCATGATCGGACGAATTACCCGTTTTGTTTTGGTGGCGCTGGTGCTCTTGTCGATTGCCGCAACGGCGATGGCTGATTACGGAATCATCCCCCCTCTACCCTGATCGGAGTGAACTGTGGTGATGCCCGGCGGACGTGAAAGGCTGCGCGCCTTTGTCGACTTCCTGAACGCCGAGAACGTTCAGGCTGCGGCATGCGCTGCGCCGTTCGACTCGCCGTCCGCCCATTGGCCGGAAAACACTCATCTCAGCTACGGTGGATTGGACGTCCTGCTCGATCGCGCGCGCGAGCAACTCGACCGCGATCCTCGTAAAGCACAGGCTTTGACCGACCTGGTGCTTCAGCGCGCCTCCAAGCTTGTTGTACCGAGGGACTTCGATTCGTGGGCGCGCTTTCTCCTCGGGAGGGCTTGGAAAGAGCACGGCAATGCGCTGTATCAGCTCGGAAGCTGGAAAGCTGCCCTCGAGGCGGCGCAACTCGCCGTTCACGTTCTCGAAAGCGATCGGCCGTTCGCGGTCGAATACGGCGCGGCGATCTCACTCGAAGCATTGGCACTGCAGCAGCTGGGAAAGGTCGACGACGCTCTGGAGCGCCTGCGTGAGTGCCGAGCCATCTTCGAGGCACAGGGCGAAACAACCCGCGTTCTGCACACCAGGCTGATCGAAGCAGGAATTGCATTCGAGCGCGGCCAATATGCGCAAGCACGGGACCTTTATCTTGCGATCGAGCCGGAACTCGCCGACAACCGCGAGCTCGCGAGCGTTCACAACAACCTCGGTCAGTGTGCGGCGATGTTGGGAGATTTCGAAGAGAGCGTGGACTATCTCCGCCGCGCCGTTAATGCGTTCGACCGCGAACAGATGGTGGATAAACGACCGCGTGTGTGGTTCGGATTCGGCCGCCTCCTCGCTCGCACCGGAAGGCGCGACGAGGCGATGGCGATTTTTGAGAACCTGCGCGGGGACTTGCTCCGCCGTGGATTGATCGTGTCTGCTGCAGAGGTCGGCCTCGATCAACTGGAGATCCTCGCGGCATCACGCGCCCCCCGAGATCGCGTCATCGCGCTCGCGCGCGAGCTTTTCGAGATCTTCGGTCACGCCGGAATGCACCGCAACATGCTCGTCGCGTTCGGTTACTTGATGGAACAGGTGCGCGTCCTGCCGCACGACGCGCCGGTACTGCAGAAACCGGTGGGTCATGTCCGCGAGTTCCTCCGGCGAATGCTCGAATCTCCGGAAGCGGTCTTTGCAGAGCCGCTTGCAACTTCCTTGTGAAAAGCTAGTCGGGAACGCCGCGTTTGAGGATGGCGCGTTCGTTCGCGGTGAGCTCGCGCTCGAGCTCGGGATTCGTTTCGAGCAGCGCCTGCGCATCGCCGAGATCCTGAAAACGCTTCGAGCGCCGGCGTTCGGGATCACTCCCGGCGCGCAGTTTCTCGTGCAGGAGATCGACGGCTCTGATCACACGCAGCGTGACGTCGTCGACATTGACTTCATCAGCTGACGAGATTGCGCCGGCAAGTGCCGAATCGTCGGTGAACTGCACAATCATGCCGTCGGCCGACACCCAATTCTCGGAATGCTCAAACGATCCCGTCTTGCGGAATCCCGCTTCGATCAACGTTTCGGTGGGAACCGCCTTGCGGCTCAGCACCGCGATATCAATATCCAGCGTCGTCCGCGGATCGGGATGATGCACTTGCAGCGCGACGCCGCCGATGATCGCGTAAGGAATCCGCTCCGCGGCGAAGAGACGGCCGAGGATCAGGAGCGTCGGCTTCTTCGTTCGTTCCATCTCGCCTCGCAGCCAGTACCACTGCCGGTCCAGCAGAAACCCGGCTTCCAATCCCCAGCTCATCCCCAGATTGTAGTCACGAACGAGCGATCGAGCTCCCGCACCGACGCGCAGCCGAGGAGTTTCATCGTACGGATGATGTCCGTGCGCAGGATCTCCACGGCGCGCGTGACGCCCGCCGCTCCCGCGGCGCCGAGGCCGTAGGCGTAGGCGCGGCCGATCAGGACCGCGCGCGCGCCGAGGCTGAGCGCTTTCACGATGTCGCTGCCGCGGCGGATGCCGCCGTCCATCAGCACCTCGACGCGATCGCCGACGGCATCGAGCACCTCGGGCAGCACGCGCAGCGTCGGAGCGACGCCGTCGAGTTGGCGTCCGCCGTGATTCGACACCACCACCGCGGCTGCGCCGTGATCGATCGCGCGGCGCGCATCGTCGGCGGTGTGCACGCCTTTCACGACGATCGGCCCTTGCCACGCCTCGCGAATCCACGTGAAGTCGGCCCACGACACCATCGACTGCGCGAGCGCGGCGCCGACGTCGAGGTAGGGCATCGGCCCGTCCTTCAACACGACGTTCGGAAACTTCATCAGCCCGCCGTCGCGCAGATAGTCGACGAGCCAGCGCGGCCGGGCGAGCATTTGCCCGAGGTACGGAAGCATCGTGAACGGCGCACCGGAGATCAGCTCCCTCGAGCCGTTGCGCACGTCGCGCTCGCGCAGCCCCACGACCGGCGTGTCGATCGTGACGACGAGCGCGGAACAGCCGGCGCTCTTCGCGCGCTCGATGCCGCCGTGAGCGACGTCGCGGCCGCCGATGAGATAGAGCTGATACCAGACCGGCCCGCGCGTCGCCGCCTTCACGTCACCCACCGTGCAGCCGGCCAGCGTGGAGAGCGTGTAGATCGTGCCGGCCTCGCCCGCCACCCGCGCCGCCACTTCCTCGCCGCGCGGATAAAACATCCGCGAACTGCCTACCGGCGCGAAGATGAACGGGATGTCGATCGTCTGGCCGAGGACCGTCGTGCGCAGATCGCAGTGCTGCGTCGCGACCGCGGAGCGCGGGCGCAGCACGACGTCGTCGAACACGCGCGAGTTCTCGCGCATCGTCCGCTCCGTCTCGGCGCCGCCGTCGATGTAATCGAACACCACGCGCGGCAGCCGCTTCTTCGCGGCCAGGCGAAGGTCGGCGATGTTGATGAGGTTGCGGGCCATCGATGTTGCGCGTCATTCTAGAGCGGTGAGAACCCTCGCTCTCCTCGCTCTCCTTCTTCTTCCCTTCTTCGCCGCCGCGGCGCTGCCGCCCGATCTCGTCGAGCTGGCGCGGCAAATCGAGCGCTTTCCATCCACGAAAGGGAGCGGCACGGAGAGCGCGCGGCTGAAGCGATTTTTCGATCTGTACTGGGACGCGAGCATGCGCCAGAGTCCCGACTACGCCACATACATCGGGTATCCCGGCGTAGACGATCGCCTTCCCGACCGGTCGGCCGAGGCGGAGAGATTCGCGGAGCGGCTCCAGCGCCAGGAGATCGCGGCGCTCGCGTCGATCGATCGCGCGCGGCTCACGCCCGGCGAACAACTGAGCTACGACCTCCTGCAGCGGCAGTTCGACATGGCCGTCGAGGCGGAGCGGTTTCAGGGCGGATACGTGCTCGTCACCAGCATGTCGAACAACATCACGGCTCTGCTGGAGCTGATCGGCTACATGCCGGCGCGCACGCAGAAGGACTACGAAAACATGCTGGCGCGTCTGCGCGCGTTCCCGCCCATCGTCGACCTCGGAATCGCGAAGCTCGAAGAGGGACGCAAGCGCGGCCTCACTCCGCCCCGCGTCACGCTGCAGCGCGTGGCCGATCAGGTGATGAGCACCGGCGACGCCGCCCTCGAGCCATTTCAGAAAATGCCGGAGACCATTCCGGCGGCGGAGCGCGAGCGCCTGCAGCGCACCGCGACCGAGCTCGTTCAGAAAGAGATCAAGCCGTCGCTGGAAAAACTGCGCGACTACCTGGCGAAGACGTACGTGCCGAACGCGCGCGAGTCGATCGCCGTCTCCGATCTGCCCGACGGAAAGGCGTTGTACGCGTACAGGCTGCGCATGTTCACGACCACGAGTCTCACTCCCGACGAGATCTACGACCTCGGCGTGTCCGAAGTGAAGCGCATCCGCGGCGAGATCGACGCCGTCATCGCCTCGACCGGTTTCAAGGGCACGTATCAGGAGTTCTGCGACTACCTGCGCACCGATCCGCGATTTTTCTACGAAAAGCCGGAGGACATCCTGACCGGCTATCGCGACATCGCCAAGCGCGTCGATCCGGAGCTGATCAACCTGTTCGGCCGTCTCCCCCGGCTTCCGTACGGGATCAAGGCCATGGAGTCGGAGACGAATCCCTCCGCGCTCTACAGCAACGGCACGCTCGCGGGCGGACGCGCGGGCTTCATGCTCGTCAACACGTTCGATCTGAAGGCGCGCCCGAAATGGGCGATGGAGAGCCTCTTCCTGCACGAAGGCGTGCCCGGCCATCACCTGCAGTACTCGCTGGTCGAGGAGCTCGGCGAGCTGCCGGAGTGGCGGAAGTGGGACGTCTATCCGGTCTTTGGAGAAGGATGGGGCCTCTACGCCGAGAGCCTCGGCGGCGAGTTAGGCCTGTACAAAGATCCGTACTCCAAATTCGGCGCGCTCAATAACGAGATCTGGCGCGCGATGCGGCTCGTGCTCGACGTCGGGCTGCACGTGAAGGGCTGGACGCGCGAGCAGGCGGTCGCCTATTGCCGCGCGAACTCCGCAAAGACCGAGCGCGAGATCGAGAACGAGGTCAATCGCTACATCGTCAGTCCGGGCGCGGTGCCGGCCTACAAGATCGGCGAGCTGAAGATCAAAGAGCTGCGCCGGTACGCGGAGAAAACGCTCGGCGCAAAGTTCGACATCCGCGCCTTTCACGATCAAATCCTCGGCGTCGGCCAGTTGCCGCTCGACATCCTGGAAGCGCGGATCAAGGCGTGGGTGGCAACGCAACGAACGGACGCGCATTGAGGCGTGTTCTTTCAGCCGTGTAAGGAGATTGACCGATGCTGAAGAAAGCCCTCTTGTTGCTCGCCATCCTGGCAGTGCCCGCGTACGCCGCCGAGGCGCCGATCGATCCCGAAGTGTTCGCGTTGCGCGAAGCCGCCTGGCGCGCCTGGTTCGCCGGCGATGAAGCCGCCCTGCGCGGCATGCTCGCACCCGAGTTCCTCGGCATTTCGTCCGGCCCGGCCGGGATTTCCACGCTCGACAAAACCCTCGCCTCCTCGCGCGGCTTCAAAGAAGCCGGCGGCAAGCTCGTCGCGCTGACGTTCCCCGAGACCCGCGCGCAACGCTTCGGCGACACGGTCGTTCTCTACGGCAGCTACGAAGCGACGATCGTGAGCGGCGGAGCGGAGAAACAACTGCGCGGACAGCTGACGGAGATTTTCGTGAAGCGGGATGGCAAATGGTTCCATCCGGGATGGCATTTGGATGCGCGATAGGAAGGGAAGATGGTGGAGCTGATCGGGATCGAACCGACGACCTCCTGAGTGCGATTCAGGCGCTCTCCCAAACTGAGCTACAGCCCCACGATAGGTTGGAAGTACCGGTGCTAACGGTCCGGCGGGAATGAGCATTCCAGCCGCTTTGGGAGGGCGGATTATAGGGTTGGCGGGACGTCGAAGCAAGCGAAGTCGCTCGCGGCGTCGGTGTTCGGGAAGACCGCCCGCGCCTCGGCGAGGAGCGCTTCGGCGTCGCGGTAGCGCGTGCTGAAGTGCGTAATGATCAGGCGCGACACGCCCGCCTCGGCGGCGATGCGGGCGGCGCCGGCGGCGGTGGAGTGGCGGCGCTCGTCGGCTTCCTCCGCGAGGTCGCTCGTGTACGTCGCCTCGTGGATCAGCACGTCGGCGCCGCGGGCGAGCTCGACGGCCGAGGGGCACGGACGCGTGTCGGTGCAATAGACGATGCGCCGGCCGCGGCGCGACGGCCCGAGGACGCGCGGGTCATGGTTGCGAACCAACTCGGCGTACTGCGGGCCGGGCGGGATGCCGAGCGCGCGCGCCTTCTCGACGTCGAACGCGCCGGGGCGATCGTCTTCGATGAGGCAGTAGCCGAACGCGGGGATGCGATGATCGAGCGGCGCGGCGACGATCGTGAAGCCGGCGCCGCGATACGGCGGCGGCGCGATGTCGATCGGAAAGACCGGATGATGGTCCGTCGTCGCGAGCGCGCATTCGACGTACGGCCGCAGCATCTCCGGACCGACGAGCGTGAGCGGCCGCGCCCGCGCGTTCATCGACATCGTCGCCAGCAGTCCCGGCAAGCCGTAGACGTGATCGCCGTGCAGATGGGTGATGCAGATCGCCTCGATCGCGCCACTCTTCACCGGCGACTTTTGCAGCTGATGCTGGGTCGCTTCGCCGCAATCGAAGAGGAGCACCGTGCCGTCGAGGATCACCGCGACCGAGGACACGTTGCGCTCGCGCGTCGGCGTGCCGGAGGAGGTGCCTAGGAAGACGATGCGGATGTCTTGCATGAGTGTCGTCGACCATAAAATATATCTGGGTTCCACGCCGCAATCGAGCGACCGCCGTTGGCTCCCGAGCGACAGCCGTTGGCTCCCGAGCGACCGCCGCTGGCTCCCGAGCGACCGCCGTTGGCTCCCGAGCGACCGCCGCTGGCTTCCGAGCGACCGGCGCTGGCTCCCGAGCGACCGGCGTTGGCTCCCGAGCGACCGCCGCTGGCTCCCGAGCGACCGGCGCTGGCTCCCGAGCGACCGGCGCTGGCAATCGAGCGGAAACCGGCCGCGGTCAAAGCGTCCGGAATCTGAACATATCCCCAGTGGAGGACAGGCAATCGTGCCTGTCCGCTTTCGGAACGAGGCTGGAACGGACCGCGGCGGCGGGACTCCGCCGGATCAGCCGGCAGGACGCCGGCGTTCCACTTGTTCCATCCGAACCGAAAGCCGCGCATCGCCGATCGCTTTCGCGACCTCGGGGAACGAGGCCGTCGGGCCGCGCCAGCGCAATTCGTCCGTGTCGTCGAACAGCGGGGCGTCGGTGCGCAGGGTCGCGAGCGTCTTGAAGAGCAGCGCGTGCTCGTGGTTCTCCGCGCTCAACACGTCGCGAGGAAAGTCTTCGATCGGGCCGTGCTTGGCGATGAGACGCGCCGCCGTCTTCGCGCCGCATTTGGGGATGCCGGGATAGCCGTCCGCGGCGTCGCCGACGAGGGCGAGGTAGTCGGGGATGTATTGCGGGGCGACGCCGAATTTCGCGTGCACTCCCGCGGCGTCGCGCACCTGGCCGCTCTTGCGATCGACCTGCACGACGAAGTCGTCGACGACGCATTGGGCGAGGTCTTTGTCCGGCGTCCAGATGCTCACCTTCTCCACGCGCTTGTCGCTCGCGGCGAGATGCGCGGCCGAGGCCAGCGCGTCGTCGGCTTCGAGCTCCACCATCGGCCACGTCACGACGCCCATCGACATGAGCGCGCTTTCGAGCGGATGGAACTGCCGCCACAGCGCGGGGTCGATGCCGGCGCCGGTCTTGTAGCCGGGCCAGAGCTCGTTGCGGAAGGACTCGATGACGTGATCGGTCGCGACGGCGATGTGCGTCGCGCCCTGCTCGAGCATCTGCGCCACCGTGCCGAGGACGCCGGCGACGGCGCCGTACGGCGGATCTTTCTTGCTGAAGCGGCGGATGCCGTAGAAGTGTCGGAACAGCTCGTACGTGCCGTCGATGAGATGGACGATCATGCGGACGGCACGGCGGCACGCAACGCCTGCGACTCGGCGACCTCGGCGTCGGCAGCGTGCACGTCTTCCTGCGGATGGGCGATGTAGTAGCCCTGGATCAGGTCGATGCCGAGGTCGCGGCAGGTTTCATATTCCTCCTGCGTCTCGATCCCCTCGGCGATCGTCTTTGCGCCGATCTTGCCGGCGAGATCGACCAGCATCTTCACGAGGTCCTGCTTGATCGGCTCGTCGGCCAGCGTCGAGACCAATCCCTTCGTGATCTTCAGATAGTCCGGCGCGAGCGCGGCGATCGCTTCGAGCGACGCGTAGCCGGAGCCGGCGTCGTCGATCGCCACCTGAATCCCCTTCTCGCGGAACTCGTTCAGCAACTCGCGGAACTGCGCGTAGTCCTCGATGGCCGCCCGCTCGGTGAGCTCGAACACAAAGTGGCCGCGGTGCTCCGCAAAGTACGACACCATCTCGTGAATGCGGAACTCGGACTGCCCGAACATCTCCGCCTCGAGGTTGAGCAGGAACTTGCGGTCGAGCAGATCGACCTGCCGCAAACGGCGCAGCGCATTTTCGAGCGCGATCGCCTCCAGCGCCCACGACAACTTCGCCTCGCGGGCGAAGCCGAAGAGCATGTCGGAGTTGCGGAAGGATGAACTGGCGGGTCCGCGAGTCAGGATCTCGTAGCCGAACACGCTCGCATCCGCGGCATGCACGATCGGCTGAAAGAGCGTCGTCACGCGCTTGCGCCGGATGATGTCGCGTAGCTCGCGCGTGAGCTGTTTCTTGCGCTGCTGCTCCGCGTCGCGCACCGCATCGGCGGCAACGCGCATGCCGGAGTAGATCTGCCGTTCGAGGCGGATCTGCGGGCGATAGTCGATGCGCGCCGAGCCGACGAAGAATCCGACCTGTTCCGGCTGCACGTTCGGAAAACGCTGCCGCGTCGACTCGAGCAGCTTGTGCCGCATGTCGGCGGCGATCCGCTCCGACGCATTTTCCGCGGACAGGTCCTGCCCGCGCGTTTCGTAGAAGACGTAAAAGCTCGAGCCGCCGCTGCGGTGGCAGCTGACGATGGCGTTCGCGAAACGTTTCTTCGCCTCGGCGGAGATGATCTGTCCGACGTTGCAGAGCATTTCGTCGAAGAATGCCCATCCGTATTCGGCTTCGATCGATTCGATCTGCTCGATGTCGACGTAGACGATGCCGATCTCGCCCTGCTCGATCAGAACCTCTTTTACGCGATCGAGGACGATCGGCAGCGTCGGCAGCGCGGTGGCGCGATCGAGGAGCAGCGCCTCGAGGACGCTGCGTCCCGCCAGCGCCGCTTCCCCCTCCCCTTCCGTGCTCCGTTTCAGCACGATGGCGACGCGTTTGAGCACTTCCTTGCGGTCGAACGGCTTGACGAGATAGTCGTCGGCGCCGACCTGCAATCCGGTGAGGCGGTCTTTCACATCGCCGCGGCCGGTGATGAGGATGACGCCGATGTGCGCGGTGCGCTGCATCGCCTTCAGCGCCTGGCAGACCTCCCAGCCGCTGCGCTTCGGCATCATCACGTCGAGGAGCACGGCGTCCGGGAGGCG
The DNA here is from genome assembly GCA_035248585.1 of Thermoanaerobaculia bacterium. Lineage (GTDB taxonomy): Bacteria > Acidobacteriota > Thermoanaerobaculia > Gp7-AA8 > Gp7-AA8 > QHVT01. Next base: position 195 of record DATFHJ010000075.1, on the reverse strand, counting down.
CGACTGCGCGACCGCCAGCGCGTCCTCGCCGTCGCGCGCCGTCAGGATCTCGGCTTCGAGCGGACGGAGATACATGCGCAAGAGCGCCGCGACTTCCTCGTCGTCATCCGCGATCAGCACGACCGGCCGGGACATAGGTTGGCTGGATGATTGCGGAAAACACGCCAAACGGCAAATGTGGAGCGGCGGGCTTCA
>DATFHJ010000074.1:0-12687 GCA_035248585.1 Thermoanaerobaculia bacterium | reverse complement strand
GCCGCCGCATGCGACGAAGCTCGCCACGCGCGAGCTTCGTCGCATCCAGCCGCCGCATGCGACGAAGCTCGCGCGTGGCGAGCTTCGTCGCATGCGGCGGCTGGATGCGCTGCGTCACGTAGTTCGTGATGCGATGCGGCGGCGCCGCTTCGACCGCGAGCGTGATGCGGTACCAGAGGCTGGTCAGCGTCGCGCGCGCGAGGACGACGATCTCCGTGTCCGAAGACTTTTCGATGGATGTGATCTCGAATCCGTGCGCGTCGAGCCACGTGCGGCCGGCGAGTCCCGCGCGATAGTCGGCGGTGGTCTCATCGAGCAGCGCCTTCGCGTAGTGCTCGGCGATGAACACGCGGTACGCCTCCTGATTGCCGCCGGCGAAGACCGGGAGCCATCGCGAAAGCTGCGTTCCCGCGGGAGTGGTGGGAAGGGGAATGGCGAGCAGAACGAGGAGCGCCAGGTGCATGACGGCGAGCAGTGTCGTCAATCGCGCGCGTCGCGGTCTTGGACGATCTTGCTGGCCGCGCTGTACTGCCCCGGCGTGATGCCGACGATGCGCTTGAAGCTGCGCGAGAGATGGCTCTGGTCGCAGAAGCCGGTCTCGAGCGCCGCGTCCGAGAGCCGCGCGCCGTCGCGGATCAGCTTCCGCGCGTGCGCGATGCGTAACTGCAACTGATACTCGTGCGGCGGCAGTCCCGTGTGCTTGCGAAAGACGCGCAACAGATGAAACGGACTGAGTCCCGCGATCGCGCTCAGTTCCGCGAGCGCGATCTCTTCCGCGAAATGCGCTTTCAGATACGAGCGCACCGCGGCCACGGCGCGCAGCTCATCGTGCGCCGTGATCGTGGGGACGAGCTCGAAGTCGCGCGGATCGAACGTTTGCGTGAAGCGCAAAAGCGCGGCGAACAGGCGCGGGTCGCGGACGAGCGTTTCCGCGAACGCGAGGTCGCGGTGCACTTTGATGGCGATGTACTCCGCGTTCACGGAGCGGCTCGCATGCACTTCATCGGCATTGATCAGAATTACGTCGCCCGCGGTCGCGACGTACTCGCGCTCGCCGATCCGCGTGATCTCGATGCCGTCGAGGACGATCGTCACGGCCGGCACTTCGTGCAGATGCGGCGGATAGACGTGCGTGACGTTGCTCGCATGCAGCAGCTCGAGATCGAGCTCCGGCACGGACGTGAAGTGCAGCTGGGTCATCGCGGCGATGAGAACGGATCGCGTTCGCTTTAGAATCCCCGCTTCATGCGCCGCCTCGCCAAAGCCGCGGGACTCACGGCCGTTGCGGCCGCGCTCGGCGTCGTTGCGGAGCGCTGCGTCGTCGCCGCGCCGCACTATCACGGGCCGGTCAGCGATCACTTCGACGGCAAACGCTTTCACAACCTGCGCTCCGGCTGGCAGTCCGGCGGATCGTTTCTCAAGTGGCAGATGACGAAGGAGCCGGGCGAGTGGCCGAAGTGGATCGACTCGCCGCCCGGACCGCCGCCGCCGAAACGCGTCGACGACGGCCGCATCCGCGTGACGTGGGTGAATCACGCCACGATGCTCGTGCAGCTCGACGGCGTGAATCTGCTCACCGATCCGATCTGGAGCGAGCGCTGCTCGCCGTTTTCGTTCCTCGGTCCGAAGCGGCATCGCGCGCCCGGGCTGCGTTTCGAAGACCTTCCTCCGATCGACGCGGTGCTCGTCAGCCACAATCACTACGATCATCTCGATGTGCCGACCTTGAAGCGCATTCGCGGCGCGAAGATCTTCACGCCGCTCGGCAACTCCGCGCTGATGGCGCGCCACGGCGTCCACGGCGCGACCGATCTCGACTGGTGGCAGAGCGCGCGCCTCTCCGATCGCGTCACGATCACGCTCGCCCCCGCGCAGCACTTCTGCGCGCGCGCACTCTCCGACCGCAACGCGACGCTGTGGGGCGGATTCGTGATCAGCGGTCCATCGGGCCACGCCTACTTTGCCGGCGACACCGGCTGGGGCTCGCATTTCGCGCAGGTGGCGGAGCGCTTCGGACCGATGCGCGTGGCGATGCTGCCGATCGGCGCGTATCTGCCGCGCTGGTTCATGAAGCCGGCGCACATCTCGCCCGCGGAGGCGATCGAGGCACACACGGCGCTGCAGGCGCAGACGAGCATTGCCATGCACTACGGCACGTTCAACCTCGGCGATGACGGATACGAAGAGCCGATGTACGACTTGCGCGCGGCGCTCGCGGCCCGAGGCAACCCGCGCGTGCTGCTCGTCGAGCACGGCATCGGCGTGGATGTGCCGTGACGTCGCGCATCAAGCCGTGGATGCTCGTCTCGGCCGCCTGGCTCGGGCCGGCGATCCTCGGCGCGATCAACGAGATCGCGCAGCGCACGCTGAGCGGCAGCGGCCCGGCCAGTCTCGGCTCGCTCCTCTTCGCCAGCGGCGACTGGCTGGTGTACGCGCTGTTCACGCCCGGCGTGTTCCGGGTGTCGGCGCGATGGCCGCTCCCTCGACACCTGCTCGTGCATCTCGGCTTCTCGCTGCTCTTCTCGATTCTCTGGGCCGCCGCGGGCGTCTTGCTCCGCGCGTGGCTCACGCCGAACGAGGTCTGGGGCGGCTCGCTCGGCGGACACTTCGTGAGCTGGCTGTTCATCACGCTGCCGTTCGGGATGGCCGTCTACCTCGGCGTGGTCGGAACGGAGCACGCGATCCGCTATTTCGTCCAAAAGAATCAGCTGTCGGAACAGCTGGCGACAGCACGGCTCGCGGCGCTGCAGGCGACGGTCAATCCGCACTTTCTCTTCAACACGCTGAACACGATCGGCGTCCTGGTGCGCGACGGCGACCGCGAAGCGGCGACCCACATCATCGAAGAATTCAGTGAAGTAATGCGGCGCATGCTGAGCCGGCACCGGCCGCACGAAGTTGCGCTCGCGGACGAATTGGAGCTGGTACGGCACTATCTCGCGATCGAAGAGGCGCGCTTCGCGGACCGGCTGCGCGTGCGTTTCGAAGTCGAGGACGACACACTCGCGGCGGCCGTGCCGAGCTTCGCGCTGCAGCAACTCGTGGAAAACGCGGTGCGGCACGGCATCGCCCGGCGCGCGGAGGCGGGGAGTATCGTCGTGCGGGCGACGCGCGAAGGCGATGTCGTGACGATCGATGTGATCGATGACGGTCCGGGATTTCCGGCCGAGCCGCGCGCGGGACACGGGATCGAGAACACGCGCGAGCGGCTGCGCGCGCTGTACGGCGAGCGCGCGTCGCTCACGATCGCGCCGAACGAGCCGCACGGGACGATCGCCACGCTGCGCATTCCGTATCATGAGCTCGTGCTCGAGTCGGAGATCACGGAATGACCTGGCGCGTGCTGATCGCGGATGACGAGCCGGCCGCGCGGCGCGGCGTGCGGCAGTTGCTCGCGCCGTTCGACGACTTCGCCGTCGCCGGCGAATGCCGCAACGGCGAGGAAGTGCTGGCGGCGCTCGATGCACTGCAGCCGCACGTCGTGTTCCTCGACATTCAAATGCCGGGCGCCGATGCGTTCGAAGTCATCCGCCGCCGCACTCCCGAGCGGATGCCGATCGTGGTCTTTCTCACGGCGTACGACGAGTACGCGCTGCCGGCGTTCGAGGTGCAGGCGCTCGACTATCTCGTGAAGCCGGTGACGGAGGCGCGCTTCGCGGTGACGATGCGGCGCGTCGCGAAACAGCTGCAGGGCGCGCCCGCGCATGCGCCGGGCGTTGTCGTGACGACGCCGGGCGGGATCGCGGTGCTGCCGCTCAGCGACATCGAATGGATCGAAGCGGCGGACAACTACGCGCGCCTCTGGATCGGGCGGCGCAGCTATCTGATCCGCCAGTCGCTGCGCGAGCTCGAGACGCGCTTGCACGAGCACGGCTTCGCGCGCGCCCATCGCCGCGCGCTCGTGCGGCTCGACTGCATTCGCTCGCTGGAGAGCGAGCGGGCGATTCTCGCCACGGGCGCGAGCATTCCGGTCTCGCGCCGCCAGCGGGCCGCGGTCATGCGCCGGCTGAGTGGAGCGGCGGGCTTTAGCCCGCCGAGCCGTTTTCCGGCAGGCTAAAGCCCGCCGCTCCACAGCCGTTCGCCCCATCGCGCGCACCGTTTACGGACGAGCCATTGCGGCGTCGAAAGCGACACGGCACAGTACGCACATGAAGCGCATTGCCTCCATCGACGTGGTTCGCGGGCTGGTAATGGTCCTGATGGCGATCGATCACGTGCGCGTGTACGCCGGGGTGCCGGCGGGCGGTCCGTCGCCGGGCGTGTTCTTCACGCGCTGGATCACGCATTTCGTCGCGCCGGCGTTCGTCTTCCTCGCCGGCACGTCGGCGTACCTGTACGGCCGCGGCGTCACGCGCGGCGCGCTGTCGAAGTTTCTCCTCACCCGCGGGCTGTGGCTGATCCTGCTCGAGCTGACGGTGGTCCGCATTTGCTGGACGTTCAACTTCGACTTCCGCAACTACATGATCGCCGGTGTGATCTGGGTGATCGGCTGGTCGATGATCGTGCTGGCCGCGGCGGTGCATCTGCCGCATAGAGTCATCGCCGCGATCGCGGTCGCCCTCATCGCGCTGCACAACCTCCTGCCCGCCGTCGAAGAGCCGAACGCGCTGCTGCGATTTCTCTACTACGGCGGCGCCGTCGGGCCGATGCTCATCCTCTACGTGCTCGTGCCGTGGGTGGGCGTGATGATGGCCGGCTACGCGTTCGGCGCGGTGATGGAGTCGGAGCGCCGCCGCGCGATCTGTCTTCGCCTCGGACTCGCGCTCACGGCGCTCTTCGTGATCCTGCGCTGGATCGACGCGTACGGCGATCCCCGCCACTGGCGCGACGCGCCGTCGCCGCTCTTCTTCCTGGCCACGAGCAAATACCCCGCGTCGCTGCTCTTTCTCTTGATGACGCTCGGTCCGATGTTCCTGATGCTCGCGCTCGCGGAACGCTGGCAGCCGAACGTCCTGACGACGTTCGGCCGCGTCCCGATGTTCTACTACCTGCTGCACATTCCGCTGATTCACGTCGCCGCGTGCATCGTGTCGCTCATTCGCGAGGGGCGCGTGAATCCGTGGCTGTTCGGCAATCATCCGATGGATCCGCCGCCCGTGCCGCCGGGCTACATGTGGAGCCTGCCGCTGCTCTATCTCGTCTTCGCGATCTGCGTCGCGGCGTTGTATTTCCCGTGCAGGGCGTATGCACGCGTGCGTTCGAAGCACGCGTGGCTGACGTACCTCTGAGCTATTTCTTCTTCGACTTCGACGAAGACTTCGATGCGGTCTTCTTCGCCGACGTCTTCTTCGATGCAGCCTTCTTCGACGAAGACTTCTTCGCTGCAGTCTTCTTCGCAGCCGATTTCTTCGCCGGCGGAACCTTGCCGCCTTTTTCTCTCGCCTCGGAGAGTCCGATGGCGATGGCCTGTTTGCTGCTCGTCACCTTCTGGCCCGAGCTGCTCTTCAGCGTCCCCTTCTTCTTTCTGTGCATCGCGCTTTCGACGCGTTTGCTCGCGGCCTTTCCGTACTTTGAAGCCATTGCATAAACCTCCGCACATGAAATTGTGCAAGTCGCGTGCATAATCGCGCCGCGATGCGTCTTCTCCTCCGGCACTCGCTGCGGCACTGGCGCGCGCTCGCCGGAGCATTCGCGCTGGCGACGATCCATCAGCTGCTGCTCCTCGCCGATCCGCAACTGCTTCGGATGATCGTCGACCGCTACGTGCTGCGCATCGGCGAGCTGCCGCGCGACGTGTTCATTCGCGGAGTGCTCTGGCTCGTCGGCGCATCGGTCGTGATCCTCCTGCTCTCGCGCCTCGCGTGGAATCTGCAGAACTATCGGGTCACCCTCATCGCCCGGCGCGTCGGCGCGCAGCTCTACGCCACGAGCGTCGCGCACTCGCTGCTCCTGCCGTTCCGCGTGTACGAAGACCGCCGCTCCGGCGAGCTGCTGCACACGATGCAGCGCGCGCGTCTCGACGCCGAACAATCGATCACGTCCGCCGTGCGTCTCTACCTCGGCGGGCTGGCGATGGCCGCGATCGCGGCCTACGCGTTCTACGTCCATCCGCTCCTCGGCACGCTGCAGCTCGCGCTGATCGCGTCGCTCACGATCTTCTTCCTCGTCGTCTCGCGGCCGATCCATCGCCACCAGCAGCGCATCTCGCGGGAGGTGGTGTCCGAGGCGGGGGCGACGACGGAATCGATGCGCAATGTGGAGCTGGTGAAGAGCCTCGGCGTGGAGGAACAGGAGATCGGACGCCTGCAGCGGCTCAACGATCAGATCCTGCATCTCGAGGAGCGGAAGCTGCGGCTCGTGCGCCGCTTCACCTTCATCGAAGGCACGGCGATGAGCGTCGCCCGCGCGATCGTCATCCTGGCGATGCTGTGGCTCGTGTATCAACGCGCGATCAGCGTCGGCGAGTTCCTGACGATGTTTCTGTACCTGCAGACCATCTTCACGCCGCTCAAGGAGCTCGGAAACGTCATCGTGCGCTACCAGGAGGCGCGCGCGACATTCGGGCAGCTCGACGAGGTCATGAACCTTCCGAAGGAGACGACCGACGCCTCGGCAACGCGGCTCGGAGCGCTGGAGAGCATCCGCTTCGATCGCGTGAGTCTCACGTACGCGACCGGCGCCGCGGCGCTGCGCGACGTGAGCTTCGAATTGCACGCGGGCGAGACCGTCGCCTTCGTCGGCCCGTCGGGATCCGGCAAGTCGACGATCGTGAAGCTGCTCGTCGGACTCTATCCGGCCACCGCGGGCGCGATCGCATTCAACGGCATCGACGCCGCGCTCATCGATCGCGACGATCTCCGCCGCCGCATCGGCCTGGTGACGCAGGAAACGCAGCTCTTCACCGGCACGGTTCGTGAGAACCTGCACGTCGGCGTTCCCGACGCGAGCGACGCGGAGTGCCTGGCCGCGATGCGGCGCGCGGCGGCGCCGCAGAGTCTCGACGCCCGCATCGGCGAGGGAGGAATCAAACTCTCCGGCGGCGAGCGCCAGCGCATCGCCATCGCCCGGGCGCTGCTTCGCAATCCGATGATGCTCATCTTCGACGAAGCCACGAGCAATCTCGACTCGCTCACCGAGCGCGCGGTGAGCGACACGATCCGCGACGTGGCCGCGAGCGAGCCGGCGCGCATCACCCTGCTGATCGCCCATCGCCTCAGCACCGTCGCCGGCGCCGATCGCATTCACGTGCTCGACCGCGGCCGCATCGCCGACACCGGCACGCACGCCGAGCTGCTCGCGCGCGATGGTCTCTACGCGCGCATGTGGCGCGAGCAGAGCGAGGTGTCACAGGCGCCGGAAAGCGCCATCCACTAGCTGCCGCAAAAGGAACGCGGACGCATACAGCGGACCGTGGACGAAGCTGTTGCGCGCGAGGCGGACGGCTTCCGGCCGGTGGTGCCGCACGGCTTCCCACGCGGTGAAACACTGCACAAACTTCGCGTCCCGCGCGATCTCGCGGTCCGCGGCCGGATCGCGATACAGCTCGTGAAACCGGGAACGAAACGCGGAGAGGAATTCGGACAGCGCGGCATGCCCCTGGGCATTGCGCAGGAGCAAACAGAAGTCGGGCCAGGCAGTGATCATTTGTTGGAGATTGGAATCGGCCGACTCAGGACCGAGGAAGTGCCGCGCGTTGCGCTCGATGATCTCGCGGATGGAGCTGTTGTAGGCGCTGTCCTGCAGCAAGGGCCGCTGGAGGTGGCGGAATCGAACGAGCACGTCCGGCAGGTTGGCGACGGCGTCGCTCGTCTGAATTCGGGAAAACAATGCGAAATCCGAGGAGCGCGGCATGCGCTCGTCGTAGCCGCCGGCGGCCTCGAAACTCCCGCGCGTGAACATCACGGTCGAGTGGATGAAGGGAGAGCTGAAGAGCGACTGCCACGCGATTCCCATCCGTGTGACCGCCCGCGGCGCGAACGTTCGAAGCAGCGGACGCCCGCGCGCATCGACGTGGCGGGCCTGCCCGCCGAGGAGCGCGAGCTTCGGCCGCGAAGCGAACGCCGCCACCTGCGTCTCGAGCCGGTGCGGGAGCGCGATGTCGTCGGCGTCCATCCGCGCGATCAATGCGGCTTTCGATTCCCGCACCGCGCGGTTGCCCGCGGCGGCACTGCCAAGGTTGCGCGCGTTGCGAAACAGCCGTACGCGCGGATCGCGGATTCGGCGCAGGATCTCCGGCGACGCGTCGGTCGAGCCGTTGTCCACGATCACCAGCTCCAGATCGGCCAGCGTCTGCCGCAACACCGAGTGGACCGCGGCTTCGACGAACGCGGCCTCGTTGTAGACCGGCATCACCACGCTCACGGTTGGCGTTCCCGATGCCATCGCTCCTGCTTGCAGGCGCTATGGTAGCCTGCTCACCCTTAAGCCAACCTCCGGCATGGCGCTGACCAGCATCATCATCCCGACGCACGATCGACCTCAGCTGCTCCCGCGTGCCGTCGAGAGTGCACGTCAAGCAGGAGCCGAGATCGAGATCGTCGTGGTCGACGACGGCTCGGTGGACGAAACGAGCGCCGTCTGCGCGTCGATGCACAACATCATTTATGTGCGGCTCGAGGAGCGCCGCGGCGTCGGCTACGCGCGCGCGGCCGGCATCGCGGCGAGCTCGGGGACGTACATCTCGTTTCTCGACGACGATGACGCGCGGCTGCCGGGCTCGATCGACGCGCAGATCGCGATCCTCGAGGCGGCGCCGGATGCGGCGCTGGTGTACGGCCAGATCTATCGCGCGACGCAGAGTCTCACCATCGAGTCGCGCCGGCCGGTGCCGCAGTTCTGTCCGAGCGGCGACGTCTTCTGGATGTTGATCGGCAACAACTTCATCCGCGCGTGCTCGGTCGTGGTGCGCCGCGGCGCGATCGACGAAGTCGGCGGCCTCGTTCCCGACGCCGCTCCCGCCGACGATTGGGACCTCTGGCTGCGCATCACCGAGCGCTATCCGATCGCGGCATTGCCGGAGCCGGTGTCGATCTACCGCGAGCCGACGCTCTGGTCGAAGCAGGGATCGTCGCGATTGGCGGACGGCCTGCTCTCCGCGGACATGCGCGTCCTGGAGCGCGGCGCGAACCTGCCGCGCGCGCGGGCGAATCCGCGGGCCTTCCGCCGCGCCGCCCGCCGCCTGCGAAGCGTCATCTGTCTTCGCCTCCTCGCGGAGACGTTCGACGCGGCGCGCCGCGGCGACGCGTATGCGCTCGTCAGTCTTCGCCACGCGGTGGCCACACCCGGCGCGTTCCTGCACGGGATCTTCTCGCCGCACACGTGGAAGAAGCTGCGCGAGCGCGTTCGCTCATGATCTGCGTCGCCGGCATGCCGCGCTCGGGGACGTCGCTGGTCACCCAAATGCTGCACCGCTGCGGCGTCGACCTCGGGCCTCGGGAGCAGCTGATGCCCGCCAGCATCAACAACACCGACGGCTTCTGGGAGAACCTGCGCTTCGTGCAGCTCAACGAGCGATTGCTGAAGGCAAGCGGCGGGACGTGGTTCGTGCCGCCGGCAACGCTCCGCCCGACGCCGAACATCATTGCGGACGCGAAGGCGATCGCCGGGCAGTTCGAAGGACGCGAGCCGTGGGCCTGGAAGGATCCGCGCAACGCCGTCACGCTGCCGTTCTGGAAAACGCTGCTGCCGTCGATGAAGGTCCTGGTCTGCGTGCGCCATCCCGCCGAGACCGCGGCGTCGCTGCTCGCGAGCACGCTCATCCCGCGCACGTTCCATTGGTGGCTGCTGCCATCCAAACGCCGCGTCCGAATCTACGACGCCGCGCTGGAGCTCTGGCGCGTCTCCAACACGACCATCCTCGAGCACACCACGCCCGCGGACCGGATCGTGACGCATTACGACGCGGTGCTGGCGAATCCGCGCGTGGAGCTGGAGCGCATCGTGGCCTTCGCCGGCGTTTCCGTGTCGTCCGAGGTGCTCGACGAAGCCGTGCGCGTGGTCTCGCCGAGGTTGCGGCATCAGCGCGCGGATGCGGCGACGCTCAATCCCGAAATCGCAGCGCTCTACGCACAGCTCTTGCGTGAAGCCTCGAACATTTCCGCATAGCGGGGGGCCACATGGCGCCAATCCCGCGCCTCCGCCGCCGCGCGTGCGGCGTGGCCCATCCGTTCCCGCAGCTCGGGATCGTCGCGCAACAGGCGCAGTTTCGCGGCGATGTCGTCGATGTTCCGAGTGACGAACAGACCATTCTCGCCGTCGCGGATGAACTCCGGCATCGCGCCGACGGGTGTAGTCACGACAGGCACTCCGCACGCCGCCGCCTCGAGGCAGGGATTGGGCGTGCCCTCGCTGCGGCTGGCGCAGACGTAGACGTGCAGCGACCGGTAGAACTCGCGCATCTCCTCCGCGTTGCGCCAGCGCTCCTCGCGGGCCGCAAGGCAAAGCTCCGCGCCCCGCACCGTGGCGACCGCGGGTGCGATGAAGTTGTGGATGCCGCGGTGCGCGGGCGTGTGATTTTTCACGCTGCCCGCCCATCCCACACGCAATGGAGCGGCGGGCTTCAGCCCGCCGGGATGGAAGAAACTCGTGTCCACGCCGTTCGGCGTGTAGAACACCTCGCGTCCGAGGGCGGCTTCGAGGTCGCGGACCTGTTTGAGGTTGCTTGCGAAGACGGCCCGCGGCAGCGTCGACAGCATCCCCAGTCCCGGCGCACGCCACGCGCCTTCGAGCTCGCGTTCGCCGCAGGCACCGAGGAGGAGCCGCTCGCGCACGCGTTGGAAAACGCGCTTCAGGCGCGGCAGATGTTTGATCTGCAGCCAGTAGTAGACAAGCACGAGGTCGGCCGCGTCGAGGTCGGCCTCCGTCACATCGGAGTGATAGCGCGTAACGATCGTATACGTTCCCGCGAGCGCGGACGCGATTCCCTGCGTCTTGCGATCGAGCGCCCAGCCGGGCCGATCGACGATGCAGAGGACGGTTACCATTCGATGCAGTGCCGGCGCCGCGGTGCAGAGGGATCGAGATCGGCGTCATCGGCCGTGAAGCGCAACTCGGCCGCGGACGGGAGGCGAATGTCGCCCGGAGCGAGTCGCGCGCGCCAGCCGTGCCAGCCATCCTGAACTTCGCGCGCGTCATAGCGCCGGCGCACGTACTTGCGCAGCATGTGCTCGTGGCTGAGGACGAGGTAGTGCCGGAGAAAGAGCGGCTGCGGCGAGATCCGCCGGCCCCAGAAGCGCGCCTGATGTCCTCCCGTGCGCACGAGGTTCACGCGGGGCCGGCGCTTCCACGCCCGCACGAGGTGCAATCGCCGCGGAGCGAACGGGTAGTACCAGCGCATCGTGCGGCGGAAATCGGGATGATCGTGGTCCGGCGCCTCGCGGGTGGCGACAAAGGTCAGCTCGCGGAACTCGACGGCGTTGAAGCGCGCGGCATCGGCTTCGGCGATCGCCTCCGCCAGCGTCTGGCCGGCGCGCGGCGACTGCGGGATCTCGTCGGCATCGAGGTGCAGGAACCAGTCGGCGTCGAGCTCCGCCGCGAGCTGCTCTTTGCGCGCGAGGATCTGCCGCCAGCGGTAGGTACCGTCACGCGGCAACGTTTCGATTCCCCGCAATCCGTAGCTCTTCGCGATCTCGACCGTGCGATCGGTCGATTCGTTGTCGCACAGATACACCTCGACACCGTTGGCGATGAGATGCTCCAGACAGCCGCCGATGAACCGCTCCTCGTTGTAGGCGGCGATGATGGCCACGACCTTCACTGCCGGTCCTTGTACGTCACCGGCGCGAGCACGACCGCGCCGCGGCGCTTCACGCGCACCACGAGATCGTGCACGCCGCTCTTCAGCTCCTTCGGCCGCACGAGCGTGACTTCGTAGTGCCCGGCGAGCGTGCGCTGCAGCCGCTCGATGGCGATCTGCGGAAAGCGATACGTCTTCACGTACAGGCCGCCCGTGTCCGCCGCCGCGCGCTGCAGGCCGAGCTCGAGATCGTGATAGTCGACGTGCGGCACGTCGATGGTGAAGATCGCCGTGCGCGCGGCGTCGAGCGCCTCGCGCGCGTACTGGTACGTCTTCGTCATGTGCACCGCGCCGCCGGACAGGCGGCCGAGGCCCCAGCCGAGGAGGAGCAGCGTCTTCGGGCCGGGAATCGAGCGCAGCGCATTGCCGACGACGAGCAGGCCGGCCTCCGAATCGGCGGCCTTCTTCATGTCCTCGCGATCGAGCCGCGAGGCGAGCGACGGCTCCGGCACGACCGGCGGCTGCGGCGGACGGTCGATGCGCAGCGAGTCCTTGAGCGCGGCCATCACGTCCTCTTTGTCATTCGTGAAATCGAGCCGCAGCTTCAGATGCGAGTCGAACTGCAGGACGGCGATGCGATCCTCGGGGTTGAACGAGTCGATCAGCTTTTCCGCGAACGGCAGGAAACCCATCTGCCCCGCGACGCGGACGTTGTTACGCGCGAAATCGGTCTGGACGAAAACGACGAAAAGGCGACCGGCCCGCTGCTCGATGACCACGTCACCCGACGACTCGTCGACTCGATAACTCGACGACTCGTCAATCCACTCCACCGACTCCACCTCGGCGCGCTTGCCGCCGACGCGCACGTCGAAATCCGCCGGCGTGAGATCGCCGATGGCGTCGCCGTTGATGGTGGTGACGCGCATGTCGAGGAGGATGCGCACGACGTCGATGCGCTCGCCGAACTGTGCGTGCGCGGCGCTCGCCACGAGGACGGCGGCGAGGACGCC
>DATFHJ010000073.1:0-2116 GCA_035248585.1 Thermoanaerobaculia bacterium | reverse complement strand
GATTCTGTGGAGCGGCGGGCTTCAGCCCGCCGTTCCCTTCCGGCGGGCTGAAGCCCGCCGCTCCACGGTTCACTGGAACAACTTTTCCCTTTCGATCAAGGGCCGTGTGACCGGCGTGGCGCGCGCACGGGCCGCGGCGATTCGCGCCGGCGCGTCGGGCTCGCGCAACAGCACGCTCACCTGCGCGCGCTTGAACAGCGCCATCGGATAGTTCGGGCTCGACGGCGGGACGCGATCGAGTGCCTCGCGCGCGTCGGCGAACCGCCGCGCCGCGAGATACAGAACGCCGAGCTCCAATTCGTGCCCGGGTCCCGTTTTTTCGAACGACGCAATCGCACCCGCGGTGTCGCCGATGGCCATCTGCATCTCGCCGAGGTGAGAGAGCTCGGCCGGCGTCGGCGTGCGCATGGCGGCGATCTGCTGCCGCAGTGCGACGGCGTCGGGAATGCGCTGCTGCCGCTCGCGGACGAGCGCCAGAGCCTCGACCGCCGGCAAGCGATCGGGAGTCTCGGCCACGATCCGTTCGAGCAGCGGTACGGCTTTCTCCCAGTCTTTGGTGCGCGCGTAATGCAGCGCGAGATACGTGCGCACGTCCTGCGATTCGGGGGCAATCGCTTCCGCGCGCTTGAACGCGGTGAGTGCTTTTTCGTTCCGTCCGAGCGACGAATACGAGGTTGCCAACCGCAGCGCGGCGTCGAGATTGTGCGGATCTCTGGCGAGGATCGTTTCGAGCAGCGGAATGCACGCCGCGTATTGTCCCCGCACAAACAGCGCGGCCGCGTTTTCCAGCAACGGAAAGAGCGCCGTCATGTCGGCAGGGCGCGGAGCGTCCGCGCGTACGACCGGCGCGACGGTGGAGGCGACGTAGCCGAGGGAGGCGAGCTTGCGCTGCGCTTCGTCGTCGAGAGTTGCCGGCGTAGGTGCCGGAGTTGCGGATGGCATGGGATAGTCGCGCAATGCGGCGCGCGTGGCGCGCGGCGCTCCCGCGGTCGCGGACAAATCGTGCAGTTCCTTCGGATCGGCGACGACGTCATAGACCTCGGTGCGGCCAGCCAGGATTGTCTTCAGCCGTCCCTCGACGGCCATGACTTGCGGCTGCCAGCTGTAATCGAGGAACGGCTTCATCGCCTCGCCGAGGAGCACTGGTTCATTCGTTGATCGAAGCGAGTGGCTCGCATCGATTCCGGCCAGATCGAGAATCGTGTGAAAGACGCGGCGTGTGCTCACCGGCGCGTCCGTGGTGCCGGGCTCGATGCCTGGACCCGCGAGCAGCAGCGGCACATGCATGGTCGACTGATAGAGCAGATCGCCGTGCTGCAGCTCTCCATGATCGCCGAGGCCTTCGCCGTGATCCGCCGCGATCACGATCACGCCGTCGCCGAACGCCTTCACGAGACGGCCGAGCTGTTCGTCCATGAAGGCGATTTCGCCGAGGTAGGGATTCTTTGCGTAGCGCGTGCGGTACGGCTCGGGCGGGGTATAGGGGAAATGCGGGTCGTAATAGTGAACCCACACGAACCGCGGCTGCGAGCCCGCCTGTGCGAGATAGGCGGCGGCGCGGTCGGTGGTCTCTTGCGCGTTCCGCTCGGCGCGGTTCTCGCCGAAGTCTTCATCGTAGACGTCGAAGCCGCGGCCGAGTCCGAAGCGGCGGGCGAGGGCGAACGCGGAGACGAAGGCGGCGGTGCTGTAGCCGGCCGCGTGCAGGCGCTCGGCGAGAACGGACTGCGTTGCGCCGAGATAGCGCGCGTTCTCGTGCACGCCGTGTCCGGCGGGGTAGAGGCCGGTCATCATCGAAGCATGAGAGGGCAGCGTCTGCGGCACCGTGCAGTACGCCTGCGTGAATCTGCGGCCGCGCTTCGCGAGGGCGTTGATGGTCGGCGTCGCCTCGCCGAGGGCGTCGGCGCGGGTGGTGTCGAGGGTGATGAGGAGGATGTTGGGTTTGGATGCTGGTTGTTGGTTGTCAGGGGCCGGCGTTTCCTTCGTGCAGCCGAAAAGGGCAGCAAGCAGCAAGTACGTGGATATGGCGCGAATCACGCCCGGCAGTGTAGACTCCCGCGTCTCGAAAAAATTCAATAGGAGGCCCTCCCCGCAATGACCCGGATTCTCTCTCTACTTG
>DATFHJ010000072.1:0-36256 GCA_035248585.1 Thermoanaerobaculia bacterium | reverse complement strand
GATGACCATCTGCGTGAGACCGGTGACTTTGTCGGTCTCTTCGCGGACGTTCTCGCCTTCGACGATGTCCTTGAACGTGACTTTTCCGCCGACCTCGGTGAGCACCGCCGACGTGAACGGATCCCATTCGACGAGCGCCTGACCGGCTTCGACGTGCTGGCCTTCCGCGACCTTCAGCGTCGAGCCGTAGACGAGCGCGTAGCGCTCCTTCTCACGCGGCGCGGCCTGAATGTCCGCGGTCTTCTTGCCCTTCCGCGTCGGGATGTCCTCGAGGATGAGCAGCTTGCCGTTGCGGTTGACGACGACGAGGTCGCCGTTCTTGTTCGTGACGGTGACGACGTTGACGAGTTGCACGCGGCCGGGCGACGTGGCTTCGTGCTTCGACTGCTCGGACACGCGCGACGCGGTACCGCCGACGTGGAAGGTCCGCATCGTGAGCTGCGTGCCGGGCTCGCCGATCGACTCGGCGGCGATGACGCCGACCGCTTCGCCGATCTCGACAAGCTTGCCGCTGGCGAGGTTGCGGCCGTAGCAGCGGCGGCAGACACCGCGGCGCGTTTCGCACGTGAGCACCGAACGGATCTTGACCTGTTCGATACCCGCTTCCTGAATCGCGTTCGCGAGGTCGTCGGACAGCTCTTCGTTCTGCGCCACGAGCTGATCGCCCGTGAGCGGATCGTAGACATCTTCCTGCGCAACGCGGCCGACGATGCGATCGCGGAGCGGCTCGAGGATGTCGCCGCCTTCCATGATCGGCGTGACGACGATGCCGTCGAAGGTCTGGCAATCCTGTTCGGTAATGATGACGTCCTGGGCGACGTCGACGAGACGGCGCGTCAGGTATCCGGAGTCGGCGGTCTTGAGCGCGGTGTCGGCGAGACCTTTACGCGCGCCGTGAGTGGAGATGAAGTACTGCAGCACCGAGAGGCCTTCGCGGAAGTTCGCGGTGATCGGGGTCTCGATGACTTCGCCCGACGGCTTGGACATCAGTCCACGCATACCGGCGAGCTGGCGAACCTGCTCTTTCGAACCGCGGGCGCCGGAGTCGGCCATCATGAAGATGGGATTGAACTCGCCGCTCTCGGCTTCGACGCGGCGCATGTCGGAAAACATCTCGTCCGAGACGTTCTCGGTCGCGCGGTGCCAGATGTCGATGATCTTGTTGTGGCGCTCGCCGTGCGTGATCGCGCCGTCGAGGCGCTGGCGCTCGACCTCGAGAACGGCCTTACGCGCGCCCTCGACGATGTCCTGCTTGCGCGCCGGGATGACCATGTCGTCGACGCCGATGGAGACACCGGCCTTCGTCGCGTAGAGGAAGCCGAGGTCCTTGAGGCTGTCGAGCATCTCCACGGTCTTGGCGTTGCCGTAGTTGATGAAGCAGTAGTTGACGAGATCCTGCAGGCCTTTCTTCTTGAGCAGGCCGTTGATGTACGGGATCTCTTCGGGAACGTGCGTGTTGAAGATCACGCGGCCGACGGTGGTCTCGATCAGCTTGCGATCGAGGTCCTGCACTTCGCAGTGCACGACGTCCTGGTCGTTGAAGTGCTTGGTGAGATCCATGAAGCGGCCGCTGACGCGCACGCGGATCGGCGTAAGCAACTCGACCTCATTGGCCTGCAGCGCGATCATCACGTCGTCGAAGCTGCCGAAGGCCTTGCCCTCGCCTTTCGCGCCCGGCTTCGCCTTCGTGAGGTAGTAGCAGCCGAGAACGAGATCCTGCGACGGAACGGCGAGCGGCTTGCCGTGCGCCGGCGAGAGGATGTTGTTCGACGCAAGCATCAGCACCTGCGACTCGACCTGTGCCTTCGGCGACAGCGGCACGTGAACGGCCATCTGGTCGCCGTCGAAGTCGGCGTTGAACGCGGTGCAGACGAGCGGGTGAATCTTGATGGCCTTGCCTTCGACGAGCACCGGCTCGAAAGCCTGGATGCCGAGGCGGTGGAGCGTCGGCGCGCGGTTCAGAAGAACCGGATGCTCTTTGATGACGCTCTCGAGCGCGTCCCACACTTCGTTGGTCTGCAGCTCGACGAGCTCCTTCGCGGCCTTGATCGTGCCGACGAGTCCCTGCTGCTCGAGCTTGTGATAAATGAACGGCTTGAAGAGCTCGAGAGCCATCTTCTTCGGCAGACCGCACTGGTGCAGACGAAGCTCCGGACCGACGACGATGACGGAGCGGCCGGAGTAGTCGACGCGCTTGCCGAGCAGGATCTGACGGAAGCGACCCTGCTTGCCCTTGAGCGTGTCGGAGAGCGACTTGAGCGGGCGGTTGTTCGAGCCCTTGAGCACGCGGCCGCGGCGGCCGTTGTCGAAGAGCGCGTCGACCGCTTCCTGGAGCATGCGCTTTTCGTTGCGGACGATGACGTCCGGCGCGCGGAGCTCGAGGAGCTTCTTCAGACGGTTGTTGCGGTTGATGACGCGGCGATAGAGATCGTTGAGATCCGACGTCGCGAAGCGGCCGCCGTCGAGAGGCACGAGCGGGCGCAGCTCCGGCGGAATGACCGGGATGACGTCGAGGATCATCCAATCGGGACGATGTCCCGACTTGCGGAAGGCGTCGACGACCTTGAGCCGCTTCGCGGCTTTCAGCTTTTTGATCTGCGACGTTTCGGTGCGCATGATGAGGCGCAGCTCGTCGCTGAGCTCTTCGACGTTGACGCGGCGGAGCAATTCTTTGATCGCTTCCGCGCCCATCTTGGCGACGAAGACGTCGCCGTACTGCGACCGGAGCTCGCGGTAGCGCTCTTCGGGCAGCAGTTCTTTTTCGTGAATGACGCCTTCGAGATCGCCGGTGTCGATGACGACGTACGACTCGAAGTAGAGGATGCGCTCGAGATCGCGGAGGCTGATGTCGAGCAGGTGACCGATGCGCGACGGCAGGCCCTTGAAGAACCAGACGTGCGACACCGGCGAGGCCAGCTCGATGTGGCCCATGCGCTCACGGCGGACCTTCGACTTGGTGACTTCGACACCGCATTTGTCGCAGATGACGCCGCGGTGCTTCATGCGCTTGTACTTGCCGCACAAGCACTCCCAGTCGGTGATCGGGCCGAAGATCTTCGCGCAGAACAGACCGTCGCGCTCCGGCTTGAAAGTACGGTAGTTGATCGTTTCCGGCTTGGTGACTTCGCCGTACGACCACGACCGGATCTTTTCCGGAGAAGCGAGGCTGATCTTGATGGCGTTGAAATCGTTGATCGCCTGCGGTTTTGCCGGTTGAAACAGTGCGTTGAAACTTTCCAATTTGCGCCTCCAGGTGGAGCGGTGGGCTTCAGCCCACCGATTTTTCCCGGCGGGCTAAAGCCCGCCGCTCCACTGTTTGCTATTCAGTTGTCAGACGTCGTCGGATGAGGGAACTGCAGTTTGATGTCGGTGCCGAAGCACTCCCAGCACGGGGCTTCCCACTCGTGATCGCCACTATGAAAGTGGACGGTCATACGGATGGATCCGATGCCGTGACAGGCACGGCAGGTTTCATTCGGCATTCTCGACAGCGTGACTCTGCGTCCCATCGGTTCACCTACTCTTTGAGAAGTTCGACATCGAGACAGAGCGACTGCAGCTCGCGAACGAGCACGTTGAAGCTCTCCGGCAGGCCCGGATCATCCGGAACCTCGCCCTTGACGATCGCTTCGTAAATCTTCGAGCGTCCTTCGACGTCGTCCGACTTGACCGTGAGCAGTTCCTGCAGCGTGTACGCGGCGCCGTACGCTTCGAGAGCCCACACTTCCATCTCTCCGAAGCGCTGACCGCCGAACTGCGCCTTGCCACCGAGCGGCTGCTGGGTGATGAGCGAATACGGCCCGATGGATCGCGCGTGAATCTTGTCGTCGACGAGGTGACTGAGCTTGAGCATGTAGATGAATCCGACGCAGACCTTCTGCTCGAACTTCTCGCCGGTCATGCCGTCGAAGAGGTCGGTCTTACCGTCGCTCGGCAATCCCGAGGCTTTGAGCTGCAGCTTGATCTCCGCCTCGGTCGCGCCGTCGAACACCGGCGTCGAGAAGTGGAGACCGAGCGAGCGCGCGGCCCATCCGAGGTGCGTCTCGAGGATCTGACCGACGTTCATGCGCGAAGGCACGCCCAGCGGGTTGAGAACGATCTCGACCGGCGTGCCGTCCGGCATGTACGGCATATCTTCCTCGGGGAGGATGCGGCTGATGACGCCTTTGTTTCCGTGGCGTCCGGCCATCTTGTCGCCGACACTCAGCTTGCGCTTCATGGCGACGTAAACCTTGATCATCTTGATGACGCCGGGAGGCAGCTCGTCGCCCTTCTGCAGGTCTTCGCGCCGCTCTTCGGCTTTTTGTTCCAGCACGCGGATGCGGTTCTCGGCGCGCTCGACGAACATGCGCACGGTCTCGCGCGTCTCCTCCTCGACCGGCAGCGCGAGGAGCTCGCGGCGGCTGAGGCGATTGACGGTCTCGCGCTCGGCGGCCTCGCCCTTGCGGACGAGCACGTCGCCGGTCTTGAAGTCGACCACGTCGCGCTGCAGCTTCTTCTCCGCGAGCACTTCCGAGATCTTCTTGTTGCGGGCGTCGGTGATGATGCGGATCTCGTCCTGGATGTTGCGGTTCATCCGCTCGATCTCGCCTTCTTCGATCGACTTCGCGCGCATGTCTTTGTCGACACCCTTGCGCGAGAAGATCTTCACGTCGACGACCGTGCCTTCGATTCCGGGAGGGGTCTTGAGCGAGGCATCGCGAACGTCGCCGGCCTTCTCACCGAAGATGGCGCGGAGCAGCTTCTCTTCGGGAGTGAGCTGGGTCTCGCCCTTCGGCGTGACCTTGCCGACGAGGATGTCGCCCTGCTTCACGGTCGCGCCGATGCGGATGATGCCGCTTTCGTCGAGATCGCGCAGCGCGGACTCGCTGACGTTCGGGATGTCGCGGGTGATTTCCTCGGGACCGAGCTTGGTGTCGCGCGCTTCGATCTCGAATTCTTCGATGTGAATCGAGGTGTAGTAATCCTCTTTGACCAGCTTCTCGGACACGAGAATCGCGTCCTCGAAGTTGTTGCCGCGCCACGGCATGAAGGCAACGAGAATGTTGCGGCCGAGGGCGAGCTCGCCGGCGTCGGTGCAGGGGCCGTCCGCGAGGACCTGACCCTTGCGCACGCGCTGGCCTTCACGCACGACCGGCTTCTGCGCGATGCAGGTGTTCTGGTTCGAGCGCTTGAACTTGATGAGCTGATAGATGTCGGCGCCGAACTCCTTGGTCTCGCCGGTCTCGGCGTCCTCGGCTTCGACGCGGATGATGATGCGGTTGGAGTCGACGAGGTCGACCACGCCGCCGCGCTTGCACTGCACGACCGCGCCGGAATCCTTGGCCACGACGTTCTCCATGCCGGTGCCGACGAGCGGCGACTCGGTGCGGAGCAAAGGCACGGACTGGCGCTGCATGTTCGCGCCCATGAGGGCGCGGTTCGCGTCGTCGTTCTCGAGGAACGGAACGAGCGAAGCGGCGACGGAGACGAGTTGCTTCGGAGAGACGTCGATGAAGTCGACCTTCTCCTTCTCGATGGAGACGAAGTCGCCCGACTGGCGCGCGATGACGCGGTCGTGCACGAGGTTGCCGTCATCGTCGAGGATCACGTTGGCCTGGGCGATCGTGTAACGCTCTTCATCCCACGCGGAGAGATAGAACGCGTACGGCTCGGCTTCCGCCGGCTGCAGCAGCGACTTCTTCTTCGCGCCGGCACTGGCGGCGTTTTCCTTCGCGATGCGGCTGTTTTCCTTCTGCAGCTCGCGCTTCTCGACGATCTGGCCGAGCGTGAAGCTCGTATCGCCGACCTTCGCCACGCGGTAGTGATCGTGGACGCGTCCGTCCTGGACCTTCTTGTACGGCGACTCGATGAAGCCGTACTCGTTGATGCGCGCATAGCACGCGAGCGACGAAATGAGTCCGATGTTCGGACCTTCCGGCGTCTCGATCGGGCAGATGCGGCCGTAGTGAGTCGGGTGAACGTCGCGGACTTCGAACCCGGCGCGCTCGCGGCTGAGACCACCCGGTCCCAACGCGGACAGACGGCGCTTGTGCGTGACCTCGGAGAGAGGATTCGTCTGATCCATGAACTGCGAGAGCTGCGAGGAGCCGAAGAACTCCTTGATCGCCGCGATGACGGGCTTGGAGTTGATCAGGTCGTGCGGCATGGCCGAGTCGATGTCCTGATGGACCGACATCTTCTCTTTGATCGCGCGCTCCATGCGCACGAGGCCGATGCGGAACTGGTTCTCGAGCAGCTCGCCGACCGCACGGACGCGGCGGTTGCCGAGGTTGTCGATGTCATCGACGCGGCCGACGTCCTTGCGCAGGCGGAGCAGGTAGTTGATGACGACGTAGAAATCTTCCGGCGTCATCGTTTTCTGCGTGACCGGCGACTGGAGGTCGAGCTTGATGTTGAACTTGAAGCGTCCGACGCGGGAGAAGTCGTACTTGCGGGCGTCGAAGAACATGCCTTCGAACAGCGCTTTGGCCGACTCGAGAGTCGGAGGATCGCCCGGGCGCATGCGGCGGTAGATCTCGATGATCGCCGCCTCGAACGACTTCGAGGTGTCCTTGCGAACGGTGTTGAGCAGGATGTCGGAGACGAGATCCCACTCCGGGAAGAAGACTTCGATCTCGGCGACGCTGTGCTCGCGGAGAACTTCCGCCCAATCGGCCGGAACGTTCTCGCTGGCCTCGAAGAGGACTTCGCCGGTGTTGATGTCGACGACGTCGCTGAGGAACACGGCCTTGTCGAGCGCGGCGTAGTCGACCTTGACCTTCGCTTCGTTGGTCTTGGTCAGCGAGTCGGCCATCTTCTGATCGAGCTTGATGCCGGCGAAGACCGTGCGGACGGCGCGGCGGCCGCGAATCGAATGACGCTCTTTCGCCTCTTCCTGATCGAGGACGCGCTTGTCGAACGAGAGCTCGGCGCCCTTGTCGTCGACACGCACTTTGATCGGCGTGTAGAACTGGCGAAGGATCTCTTCGTCCGTGGTCAGGCCGAGCGCGCGGAGGAAGACGCTTCCGAGGAACTTGCGCTTGCGGTCGATGCGGACGTAGAGGATGTTCTTCTGGTCGTACTCGAACTCCACCCAGGAGCCGCGGTACGGGATGATCTTCGCGAGGAAGGTGTGCGCGCTTTCCTTCGTGAAGAAGACACCGGGCGAGCGGTGGAGCTGGGAGACGATGACGCGCTCGGTGCCGTTGATGATGAACGTACCGTTGTCGGTCATCAGCGGGATGTCGCCGAAGAAGACTTCTTCTTCCTTGGCGTCGCGCATGTGCTTCACGCCCGTGTCCGGATCTTTGTCATAGACGAACAGGCGGAAGGTGACCTTCAGCGGGACGCTGTAGGTCATGCCGCGCTCCTGGCACTCCTCGACGGAGTACTTCATCTGCAGATCGACGGGGTTGCCGCAGATGTCGCAGACTTCGACGCGGTTCTTGTTGATGACGCCGCACGACGGGCAGTTGACGGTCTCTTCGTGCGGGTGATCGGTGATGATCTTGTTGCCGCAGTTCGCGCAGGTCATGCGCAGGTGCTCGAGACCCTTGAGCTGACCGCACTTGCACTCCCAGTTGCCGATGGAGTAGCGGACGAAGTCGAGCGAGCAGGTTTCCCGGAAATCGCTGAAGGGGAAGACGCTCGTGAATACGGACTGCAGGCCCGTGTCCTCCCGTTCCTCGGGGAGGAGGTTCATCTGCAGGAATCGTTCGTAAGACTTTCTCTGGACGTCGATCAGATTCGGCAGCGCCATATAGCTGCGAATCTTGGAGAAGTCGTGACGAACCGGCTCCTGTTTCGGCATGGCTCCGTTCATTCGATGGGACTCCCTATTTACGCGTGTTGGCGAGGCCGGCCTGCAGGCGACGCAAGCCGGTGTACGCGTTGTGGTGGAACCACTGTGCAAAGGCCGCTCCCCCCCTTGCTGGTTCCATAGGACGTATAGGACAACTACGACGGATAGGACCTATAGGTCTTATAGGTCCTACCCGTCCTGTGAGTCTTACTACTTGACGGTGACTTTGGCGCCGGCCTCTTCGAAGACCTTCTTGATCTTCTCGGCCTCTTCCTTGGAGACACCTTCCTTGATGGTCTGTGGGGCGCCTTCGACGAGGTCCTTGGCTTCCTTCAGACCGAGGGAGGTCACTTCGCGGACCGCCTTGATCACGTTGATCTTCTTGTCGCCGACTTCGCTGAGCGTGACCGTGAACTCGGTCTGCTCTTCCGCCGGGGCGGCCGCGGCCGCAGCCGGACCGGCGCCGGCAACCGCGACAGGCGCGGCGGCGGCAGCGGAGACGCCGAAGCGATCTTCCAGCGCTTTGACGAGGTTCGCGAGGTCGAGAACCGTCATCGTCTCAATCTGCTTCACAAAATCTTCAGTAGAAACGGCCATTTTTTCCTCCAATTATCCTGACGGCGTTAGGCCGTCTCTTTCTGTTTTGCGATTTGGTCGATGACGACCGCCAGGTTGCGAATGTTCGCCGCGAGCACCGTCGCGAGACCGCGGATCGGCGACTGCAGCAGGAACAACAGCTTCGACACGAGCTCCTCGCGCGAAGGCAGGTTCGCAATGTTTTGAATCTCGCTCGGCGCGACCACCTGTCCGGCCAGCAGCGCTCCCTTGAACTGGACGGTGGGAACGTCTTTGGCGAACTTGGTGAGCACTTTCGCCAGCGCGACCGCGTCGGTGGCGTTGTAGGCCACGGCGGTCATGCCGGTGAACTGCTTGCTGAGCTGCGTGAGCGGCGAGTCTTTGACGGCGATGAGGGCAAGCGTGTTCTTGACGACGACATACTCCGAGCCGCTCTCCCGAACCTGCTTGCGCAGCTCGGTGACCTGCGGAACGGTGATGCCTTTGAAGTCGATCAGGAACGCGTTGGTCGCCTGGCCGATGCCTTCGTTGAATTCGGAGATCGCTTGTGCTTTTTCGTCGCGATTCATGCTTTCTCCTTACTCCGCCTTGGCCTCGGCGACTGCCGTGTCGATGGCAACCGACGGACTCATCGTCGATGAGATGTAAATCGAGCGGACGTACTTGCCTTTGGCAGCCGGCGGCTTCGCCTTGCGGACGGCGTTGATCACCGCCGAGGCGTTGTCCTTCAGCTGATCGGCGGAAAACGAGATCTTTCCGACCGGGACGTGGATGATCGAGGTCTTGTCGACGCGGAACTCCACCTTACCGGCCTTGATCTCCTGCAATGCCTTGGCGACGTCGAACGTGACGGTGCCGGTTTTCGGATTGGGCATCAGTCCGCGAGGACCGAGGACCTTTCCGAGCTTGCCGACGGAGCGCATCATGTCGGGAGTGGCGATGACGGCGTCGAAGTCAGTCCAACCGCCCTGGATCTTCTCGACCATGTCGTCGCCACCCACGTAATCGGCGCCGGCTTCCTGCGCCTCACGCTGTTTGTCGCCCTGTGCGATCACGAGCACGCGCTTGGTCTGGCCGGTGCCGTGCGGAAGCAGGGTCGTGCCGCGGACCATTTGATCGGCGTGCTTGGGATCGACGCCGAGGAGCATCGAAAGCTCGACCGTCTCATTGAACTTGGCGTAGGCGAGCTGCTTGAGCAACCCGAACGCTTCATCCAGCTGGTACGGGCGGGATTCGACCTTCTCCGCGGCAGCGCGATACTTCTTGCCGTGTTTGGCCAAATTTCCTCCTTGTAGTGTTAGCGGCTTCTTGCGAAGCCTCCTACTTGATTGCGACAGCTACGCGCTGTCGCGCTTCTCGTGGAGCGGCGGGCTTCAGCCCGCCGGCTCGAAACGGCGGGCTGAAGCCCGCCGCTCCACTTAATCGATCACTTCCATGCCCATCGAGCGGGCGGTGCCCTCGACGGTCTTCATCGCGGCCTCGACGCTCGCGGCGTTGAGGTCGGGCATCTTGAGGCGCGCGATCTCTTCGACCTGCTTGCGCGTCACTTTGCCGATCTTGTTCTTGTTCGGCACGCCCGATCCTTTCTGAATACCGGCGGCTTTCAGGAGGAGGATCGACGCGGGAGGGGTCTTGGTGACGAAGGTGAACGTGCGGTCGGAGAAGACGGTGATGACGACCGGGATGATGAGGCCCTGGTCTTTCGCCGTGCGCGCGTTGAACGTCTTGCAGAACTCCATGATGTTCACGCCGTGCTGGCCGAGGGCCGGGCCGACGGGGGGAGCAGGCGTGGCCTGTCCAGCGGGGATCTGCAACTTGATGTAACCGGTGATTTTCTTAGCCATCGTGAATCCTTATCTTTTCTGTCCCGCCGCCTGCTCTTCGCTCGCGTCGTAGCGCGAGACCTGGAGGAAGTCGAGCTCCACCGGGGTGGAACGCCCGAAGATCGTGACCATGACTTTGAGGGTGTTGCGGTCGAGGTTCACTTCCTCGACCACGCCGGTGAAGTTCGTGAACGGACCATCGATGATCCGCACGTGCTCGCCGTGCTCGTAAACGTGCTTGGGCTTCGGCTTTTCTTTCGTCGTGACGACCTGCGTCAGGATCTGGTCGACTTCTTCCGGAGTCAGCGGCGTCGGCTTCTTGCCGGTGCCGACGAAGCCCGTGACTTTCGGCGTGTTCTTCACGAGGTGCCAGGCGTCGTCGGACATCTCCATCTCGACGAGGATGTAGCCGGGGAAGAACTTGCGCTGCACTTCGCGCTTCTTGCCCGACTTCATCTCCACGAGCGTTTCGGTCGGGATCTTGATCTCGCCGAACTTTTCCCGCATCCCGAGCGCATCGATGCGCTGGGTGAGGTTCTCCTTCACCCGCTCCTCGAACCCGGAGTAGGTGTGGACGATGTACCACTGCTTCGGTGCCGCTTCGACCATCGGTTGCCTTATGTGCCCGAGAATTTCGTGAAGAGGAAGTCGATCGCTTTGTAGAAGGCGACGTCGCAGCCCCAGAGGAAGAGCGCGAAGACGATGGTGGAGACGATGACGACGGCCGTCGTGCCGACGACTTCATTGCGCGTCGGCCAGGTGACCTTCCGCATCTCCGAATTGACGTCGCGGAAGAACTCCCGCGTGGAGAGCGCCCACTGCTTCGGTTTCGCGACGATCGCGTTGCCTGTTTCTTTCTCTTCCGCCATTAAAAACCCCGAGGCAGTTCTCTACTGTGCTCGTTCACAGCGGAGAACTGCGATGAAATTTGGCAGGCCAAGAGGGACTCGAACCCCCAACCTGCGGTTTTGGAGACCGCTGCTCTGCCAATTGAGCTATTGGCCTGCAGAGCCGCAAATGACTGAGAAAGCATTGCTTTCTCGTGATATTCCCTATTTGGTTTCCCGGTGAACAGTCCGCTTCCGATCGTGCCGGCAGAACTTCTTCAGCTCGAGCTTCTCGGTCGTGGTCTTCTTGTTCTTGGTGGTCGTGTAGTTGCGCCGTTTGCACTCGGTGCATTGGAGCGTGATGATCTCGCGCTGCGCTGCCATGCTTTACCCCGTTGATTTGACGATTTAATGGAGCCCTCGACGAGATTTGAACTCGTGACCCCGTCCTTACCAAGGACGTGCTCTACCCCTGAGCTACGAGGGCGAAACTTGTTTCCGATCAGACTTGGAGCGGGAGACGGGGCTCGAACCCGCGACCAACAGCTTGGAAGGCTGTGACTCTACCAACTGAGTTACTCCCGCTTAGGTACCAGGTATTAGGTGTTAGGTATTAGGCCCGCCCACCCGAATGCGGCGTCGTTCTACCCCTAATACCTAATACCTAACCCCTAAGAGCTGGTGGAGAGTGGAGGATTCGAACCTCCGTAGGGCGTGGCCCGGCAGATTTACAGTCTGCTGCTTTTGACCGCTCAGCCAACTCTCCGCTTGTTTGCGCTCTTCTGGAGCTGGCGACGGGACTCGAACCCGCGACCTGCTGATTACAAATCAGCTGCTCTACCAACTGAGCTATGCCAGCGCCAACTGCATGATTTCAAAGACACAATCAGCCTGACCGGTGAAGCATGGTGTGGAGCGACGCCGGCGGCGGCCGAGGAACTGCGGGTTATAGCAGAAAGGCCAAACGGCAGGCAAGTAGTCGTTATTTCATCGCGTTTGCCGCACGACCTCGTAGCAAAGCACGGCCGCGGCGGACGCGACGTTGAAGCTGTCGACGTGGCCGAACATGGGGATGGCGACCGTGCGGTCGCAGTGCTCGAGCACGTTTCGTCGCACGCCTTTGCCTTCGCTGCCCAGCACGAGCGCGACCTTGCCGGAGAAGTCGATCTTGTCGGCGCGATCGCCGTCCGCGGCGGCGGCGTAGACCCAGTAGCCGTGCTTCTTCAGCGCCTCGATCGTGCGGGCGAGGTTCGTGACTTGCGCGACCGCAACCCACTCCGACGCGCCGGCCGATGCTTTGACGGCCGCGGGCGTGAGGCCGACGCTGTCGTGCTCGGGGAGGACGACGAGGTCGACGGCGAAGCCGTCGGCGACGCGAAGGATCGCACCCAGATTCTGAGGGTCGGTGATGCCGTCGAGGATGAGGACGAACCTCGTTTCGTCGCGCGCGAGGACGTCGTCGAAGTTGGCGTAGGCGGCCTCGTGCACTTCGGCGACAACGCCGTTGTGCACGCCGCGGCCGGCGAGCTTGTTGATCTGCTGCATCGGAAGCGTGCGAACGGCGACATTCGCCTGATTTGCTTCGGCAATGACCTTCTGCAGCCGTGCGCTCTGTTCGCGGGCGATGGCGATGTAGCGAACGCGCGCGGGATGCGAGCGGATCGCTTCGAGGACCGGGTTGACGCCGTAAACGATCATTTGCACTTTATCCCCGGCGCTTGCGCCGGGGATCTACGGTTATACCGCGCGAATGCCGCCCCTAGGCCGCCCTCTTGCGGTGTAGCCGGAGATGCCGCGTCTGCGCGCGGCATAAACTGAAGAATCACGACGCGAGCCTCTTCGCAATCATCGGACCTTCGTAGACAAAGCTCGTGTAGAGCTGCACGAGATTCGCTCCCGCGTCGATCTTCTCGCGAACGTCGTCTTTCGTGAAGACGCCGCCCACTCCGATGAGCGGGTACTCGGCGCCGGCGCGCGCGCGTACTTTGGCCAGCACGCTCGTCGATTTTTCGCGGAGTGGTTTTCCGGAGAGACCGCCGCCTTCGGTGATCGTGGTGTTCGTGCAGATCATGCCGTCGGCAAGTGTGACGCAAACGTCCGTGATCTCCGCGATCTGGGCGTCGTCGAGGTCGGGTGCGATCTTGATGAGGATGGGGCCGCTGCGCACGTCGCGCACCGCCCGCAGAAGGGAGTCGAGGTGTTCGGGTTTTTGCAGATCGCGAAGACCGGGCGTGTTCGGCGAAGAGAGATTAAGCACGGCGGCATCGGCGTGCGGGGCGACGCGGCGGTAGCACTCGACGTAGTTTTCAACGGCCGCTTCTAAAGGCACATCGCGGTTTTTTCCGACGTTGACGAAGAGAGGACAGGCAGGAGTGCCTGTCCTCCACCTTTCGAGGCGCGCGGCGATCACTTCAGCGCCGTCGTTGTTGAAGCCCATGCGATTGATGAGCGCATCGGGCCGGCGGAAGAGGCGCGGGCGCGGGTTGCCGGGTTGCGGGCGCAACGTGACGGTGCCGACTTCGACGAAGCCGAAGCCGAGTGCGGCAAGGAAGGGCATGAGCCGCGCGTTTTTATCGAAGCCGGCGGCGATGCCGATACGGGAACGGAATGTCAGGCCGAGGAATGAATGAGTCGCGTTCGGCCGGCAAAGCGAAGAGATCAAACGCAGCGCGAGCGGGATCTCCTGCAAATGCCGCATCTGCTCCGTCGTCCACTCGTGCGCGTCTTCCGCGTCGAGGGAAAAGAGCAGCTTGCGGATCAGGCGATACATCGCTCCACTCGAGCCAGCGGCGAGAGCACGCGCGGATCGATCTCGCTCGCGTGCTGCAGCAGCGGGATCGCGCGCACGAGCTCCGGTCCGTGATCGAGTCCCGTGATGGCGAGGCGCAGCGGCATGAACAGCGCCTTGCCTTTCAGTCCGGTCGCGGCTTTCAGCCGTTCGACCATCGCCTGGTAATCCTCCGCGCCGTTCGCGCGCAGCTCGTCGGCCAATTTCGAAGCGAAGTCGCGATCAACAGAAGGCGGCGTGTATTCGCTGACGAACCGCAGCGCGTCGGCGAACTGTGTCAAGCGATGCACGCTCGTCTTCACCACGTCGATCCCTTCTTCGAGCCACGGGACGTCGAAGAAGCGGCGCACGAGCGGCGCGAGCTCCGCGGCGCTCATCGCGTGAATGTACTGGCCGTTGAGCCAGTCGAGCTTCTGCGGATCGAACACGGCCGGCGCGGCATTGACGCGGTCGAGCGAAAAGTTCGCGATCGCTTCGTCGCGCGAGAACACGTCCTTGCCCTCGGGATGCGACCAGCCGAGGAGCGTGAGGTAGTTGAACAGGCCCTCGGCGAGATAGCCGTCGTCCGCATACGCGTTCACCGATGTCGCGCCGTGGCGCTTCGAGAGTTTCGAGCGATCCTGCCCGAGGATCAGCGACACGTGTGCGAATTGCGGCACGTCCCAACCCATCGCGCGATAGATCAGCACCTGGCGATGCGTGTTTGTCAGATGCTCCTCGGCGCGAATGACGTGCGTGATCTGCATGTCGTGATCGTCCGCGACTACGCAGAAGTTGTACGTCGGAAAACCGTCGGAGCGGATCAGAATGAAATCGCCGAGCGATTCCTTGCGCCATGTGATCTCGCCGCGAATCAGATCGTTGATCGTGACGTCGCCGTCGTCGGGGACGTGAAAACGGAGAGCGAAAGGCGCGCCGGAGGCGCGCACCACACCGCGCTCGTGCCAGCACTTCAGATCGTAGTGCGGCGGACGCCCATCGATCTCCGCCTGTTTGCGCTTCGCTTCGAGCTCTTCCTCGGTGCAGTAGCAGCGATACGCCACGCCGCGCTCCAGCAGCTCGCGGCCGAATTTCGAGTACAGCTCGAGGCGCTCGCTCTGGCGAAACGGGCCTTCGTCCCAATGCAGGCCCAGCCAGCGGAGATCCTCGAGCACCATCTCTTCGGACTCGCGCGTGGAGCGCGCCTGGTCCGTGTCTTCGACGCGGATGATGAACGTGCCGTCGTGGCGCTTCGCGTAAAGCCAGTTGAAGATCGCCGTGCGCGCGCCGCCGACGTGCAGGTGGCCGGTGGGCGACGGAGCGAAGCGCACGCGAACGGTCATGACGTCACCACGCAGATGATGGCCATCGCGCAGATGCCCTCTCCCCTGCCGATGAAGCCGAGGTGATCGCTCGTCGTCGCTTTGACGTTCACGTGGCCCACGGGGAGATCGAGCAGCTGCGCGATCGACGCGGCCATGGCGTCGCGATGCGGTGAGAGCTTCGGCTGCTGCGCGATGATCGTGACGTCGACGTTCTGGATCTCGGCGTTCCTGTCGATGAGGACGCGGCGGGCCTCGCGCACGAACAGCGCGGAGTCGGCATTGCGCCAGCGCTCGTCGGTCGAGGGAAAGTACTGGCCGATGTCCCCCGCGCCGGCGGCGCCGAGGATGGCGTCGGTGATGGCGTGGAGCACGGCATCGGCATCGGAGTGGCCGGCGAGGCCGCCGGTGTCAGCGATGCGCACGCCGCCGAGGATCAGGGGACGATCGGCAGCGAAGGGATGGATGTCCACGCCCTGGCCGATACGGATCACGTCGCGCTCCACTGCTGCAGGTACGACTCCGCGCGCGCGAGATCCTCGGGGACGGTGATTTTCAAATTGCGCGGATCGCCCGGCACCGCGCGCACGCGATGACCGAACCGCGCCGCGAGTCCGGCTTCGTCCGTGCCTTCGATCCCTTCGCGCTCGGCGCGCTCGAGGATCTCGCGAAGCAGCTCAGCGCGAAAGCACTGCGGCGTCTGCGCGGCGGCGAGCATGGTGCGATCGAGCGTCTGCGCCACCGTCGAGTCGCTGTTCATCAGGTGAATCGTGTCCGTCACCGGCACCACCGGCAGCGCCGCGCCGAAAACGCGCGCCGCCTCGACGACCGCATGAAAGATCTCGATGCTGAAGAGCGGGCGCGCCGCGTCATGCACGGCGATCAGCTCCGCGTCCTCTGCTTCCGCGAGGCCGCGAATGACGGACTGCTGCCGCGTCTCGCCGCCGGCGACGAACGAGACGCGCTCGCTGTTCTTCACATTCGCGAGCAGCACTTCCGCGACCGGCACGATCACGCGGGTCACCTGCTCGTCGAGCAGAAAACGCTCGATGACGTGCTGGATGACCGGCTTGCCGGCGAGCGTCTGAAATTGCTTGGGGAGTCCGCCGCCGAAACGCGAGCCGGTACCGGCGGCGGGAACGATCACGGCGAGCGGCATCAGACCGCCATGATGTCGGCTTCTTTGTGCTTGAGGATGTTCCCGACTTCGTCGATGTGCCGGTCGGTCAGCTTCTGGATCTCGTCGAGGGCTCGCTTCTCGTCGTCCTCGGAGATGTTGTGATCCTTGAGCATCTTCTTCAGCTTGTCGTTGCCGTCGCGGCGCACCTGGCGGATCGCGGTACGCGACTCCTCCGCCATCCCGTGCGCTTTCTTCACGAGATCCTTGCGCCGGTCCTCGGTGAGCATGGGCACGGGCACGCGAATGACTTTGCCGTCCGACGCGGGATTGAATCCGAGATCCGAATTGCGGATCGCCTTCTCGATCGTCGCGACCATCGACTTGTCCCACGGCTCGACGACGATCAGCGCGGGCTCCGGCACCTTCACGTTCGCGGCCTGCGCGATCGGCGTCGGCGTTCCGTAGTAATCGACGAGCACGCCGTCGAGCATGGCCGCGTTCGCGCGGCCGGTGCGCAGCGTTTTGAAATGCGCGTTGAGCGACGTCAGCGCGCTGTCCATTCGATGTTTGACATCAGCGATCACTTCATTCGCAGACATGCTTCACTCCTCACGCGGCCGGCGGCATTTCGTCGGAGACGATGGAGCCGACGTCTTCTCCCAGCAGTGCGCGTTTGATGTTGCCTTTCTCGCGCAGCGAGAAAATATAGATCGGAATCTTGTTCCCGCGGGCGAGGTCGATCGCCGAGGCATCCATGACCTCGAGACGATCGGCGAGCACGCGATGGTAGGTGACGTGCGGCAACCGCTCGGCGTTCGGGTTTTTCTCGGGATCGGCGGTGTAGATCCCGTCGACTTTCGTGGCCTTGAAGATGATGTCGCACTTCAGCTCCGCGGCGCGCAGGGCGGCGGCGGAGTCGGTGGTGAAAAAGGGATTGCCGGTGCCGGCGGCGCAGATGACGACGCGCCCTTTTTCGAGATGGCGGATGGCGCGGCGGCGGATGAACGGCTCCGCGAATTCGGCCATGGCGATGGCGGTGGTGACGCGGGTGTTGACCTTGCGGCGCTCGAGGGCGTCCTGCAGGGCGATGGCGTTGATGACCGTGGCGAGCATGCCCATGTGATCGCCGGCCACGCGGTCGATGCCCTCGGTGGCCGCGGTGACGCCGCGAAAGATGTTGCCGCCGCCGATGACGATCGCGATCTCCACGCCGAGGCGCTGCACGTCGGCGATCTCGTCGGCGATGCCGGCCAGCGTGTCCGCGTCGATGCCCGTGCGCCGCCCGCCCATGAGCGCTTCGCCGGAGAGTTTGAGGAGGATGCGTTTGTACTTGGGTTCCGGCATGCGAGTCGGTTTATATCAGAAGGTGGAGCGGCGGGCTTCAGCCCGCCGAAAAGCAGAACGGCGGGCTCAAGCCCGCCGCTCCACGTTTACTTCATGTAGCTCGCGACTTCCGCCGCGAAGTCTTCCGACTTTTTCTCGATGCCTTCGCCGAGCTTGTAGCGCGTGAAGCGGGTGACGAGGAACTCGCATCCGCATTCTTTGCCGCGGCGCTGCAGGTACTGCGTCACCGTCGACTTGTCGTCGCGGATGTAGGGCTGCTCGAGGAGGCAGGCCTCGCCGTAGAACTTTTCCATCTTGCCCTGGACCATCTTCTCGACGATGTTGTCGGGCTTGCCGGACTTCGCCGCCGCGTCGCGGGCGATCTCGCGCTCGGTGTCGAGGTCCTTCTGCGTCACGTCCTCGCGGCTCAGGAAGCGCGGCTCGGCCGCGGCGATGTGCATGGCGATGTCTTTGGCGATCTCGTTCGTCACGCCCTCACCGGTGCCGACGACTTCGACCATGACGCCGATCTTGCCGCCGCCGTGGATGTACGTTCCGATCACCGCGTTCTCGGGCGACTGGTAGCGCGCGAAGCGGCGGACGGAGATGTTCTCCTTGATGGAGGCGATCTGCTCGGCGACCTTCTGGCTCACGGTCTCGTCGCTGCCCGGCCACGTCTCGCTGAGAAAGTCATCCACGCTCTCCGCGCTGCTGGAGGCGACGGCTTTGGCGACGTCCTCCGCGAACGCGCGGAAGTTCTCGTTGCGGCCGACGAAGTCGGTCTCGCAGTTCACTTCGACGAGCACGCCGGTGGCGCCGGCAACGTGCGCGACGACCGCGCCTTCGGCGGTGACGCGTCCGGCCTTCTTGCTCGCGGCGGCGAGTCCCTTCTTGCGAAGGATCTTCGTCGCCTCTTCCATGTTGCCGTTGGCTTCGGTGAGCGCGGATTTGACGTCGCCGAATCCGGCGCCGGTCTGCTCGCGCAACTCCTTGATCATGGCGGGAGTAATCATTTCAACACCTCGAATTGTGGAGTGTGGAGCGGCGGGCTTTAGCCCGCCGAAAGGAGAAAGAACGGCGGGCTAAAGCCCGCCGCTCCATTGAAAGTCTTGTCGGATCAGACCGCCGGGGCGGCCTGCAGCTCGGGAGCGGCGGCTTCGGCGGGTATCGCCTCGACCGGGGCTTCTTCCTCACCCTTGTCCTCGGTTCCGATGTAGCGCTCCTCGGCGAGGTTGTAGCCTTCGAGGACCGCATCGGCGATCTTCTGCGTGAACAGACGGATCGCGCGGATCGCGTCGTCGTTGCCCGGAATGACGTAGTCGATGTCTTCCGGATCGCAGTTGGTGTCGACGATCGCCACCACCGGGATTCCGAGCTTCTTCGCTTCCTTCACCGCGATGTACTCTTTCTTCGGATCGATGACGAAGAGTGCATCGGGCAGTCCGTCCATCTCGCGGATGCCGATGAGATTCTTCTGGAGCTTCTCGCGCTCGTGGTCGAGCTGCGCGCGCTCCTTCTTCGACATCTCCTTTTCGGCGTCGTTGAGAATGGCCTCGATTTCCTTGAGGCGCTCGATGGACTTGCGGACGGTGGTGAAGTTGGTGAGAGTGCCGCCCAGCCAGCGGTTGTTCACGTAGAACATGCCGCAGCGGTTGGCCTCCTCGAGAATGGCGTCCTGCGCCTGGCGCTTGGTGCCGACGAACAGGATGCGCTTACCGCCGGACGCGAGGTCGGCGATGAACGCGGAAGCTTCCTTGAAGAGCTTTAGCGTTTTCTGCAGATCGATGATGTAGATCCCATTGCGCTTGCCGAAGATGTACTTCTTCATCTTCGGATTCCAGCGCTTGGTCTGATGACCGAAGTGCACGCCAGCTTCCAAAAGCTCTTTCATCGTAATAGAGACTGCCAAGAGATCCCTCCTTTAACAGTGACGTTGGGTTGAACAAAAAAGACAGGAGCGACTCGCTCCTGTCTTCGGTGAAACGCGATGAAACCGGAGAACCATCGGACTAGCGCTTCGAGAACTGGAAGCGCGCGCGGGCGCCCTTCTGTCCGTACTTCTTGCGCTCCTTCATGCGCGGATCGCGCGTGAGGAGGCCGGCCTTCTTGAGACGCTTGCGGAGCTCGCTGTTGTAGACCTGCAACGCGCGGGAGATGCCGTGCCGGATGGCGCCGGCCTGGCCGCTCGGACCGCCGCCGTCGACCGTGACGACGATGTCGAACTTGTCGACCGTCTCCGTCAAAGAGAGCGGCTGCTTGATGATCATCTTCAGCACTTCATTGCCGAAGTAGTCGTCGAGCGAGCGTCGGTTGACCGTGATCGCACCCGATCCCGGACGAATGTGCACCCGCGCCGTCGACGTCTTGCGTCTTCCCGTTCCGTAATATTCGACCAAAGCCAAGGAATCCTCCGTTGTTTACTCTTTGACGTCGAGCTGCTCGGGCTTCTGCGCCTCGTGCGGATGCTGGCCGCCGCGATAGACCTTCAGTTTCTTCAACATCTTCCGGCCGAGCTTGTTCTTCGGCAGCATGCCCCACACCGCTTCTTCGAGCATCCGCTCGGGCTTCTCGGCGCGCACGAAGCGGGCCGCGCGCTCCTTCAAGCCGCCCGGATAGAGGGAGTGACGGCGATAGAGCTTGTCCGTCTCCTTCTTCCCGGTCAGCAGGATCTTCTCGGCGTTGATCACGATCACGTGATCGCCGGTGTCGAGGAACGGCGTGTACGTCGGCTTCGCCTTTCCCGAGATGATGTTTGCGATGGTGGTCGACAGACGGCCGAGGACCTTGCCTTCGGCGTCGATGACGAACCAGCGCGGCTCGATGTCACCCTTCTTGGGGAAATAGGTACGCATGACTCTCCCTGAAACGATTTACTGCTCCTGATGGACCGGCGACGAGAGGGTTACCGCGAACGCCGCTGATCGCTCAAAGACGAACACACCCTTCCCTTTGGGAAAGGGCCAAAACGGTAACATTGCCCAACAGGGCCCGTCAAGCAATTCATTCCAGCGCCGTGTGATACAACGCCGCTCGCCTTGACCGCGCACCTCATTGACGGCAAAACCGTCGCCCTCGCCGTTGAACAAGAAGTCGCCGCCGCTATTTCCCGCCTGGGCTTCGCTCCGGGACTCGTGGCCGTGCGCGTGGGAAACGATCCCGCGTCCGAGATCTACGTGCGCAACAAGGCGAAGAAGGCGCGCGAGCTCGGCCTTGCGGGAACGGAGCTCGTGCATCCGGAATCGATGAGCGAGGCGGAGTTGCTCGCGGAAGTGGCGCGTCTGAATGCCGATGATTCGATCGACGGGATCCTCGTGCAGCTGCCGCTGCCGAAGCAGATCGACTCGAAGAAAGTGATCGACGCGATCGATCCGGCGAAGGACGTCGACGGGTTTCATCCGATCAATGTCGGGCTCCTGCACATGGGACGCGAGTCGCTCGTGCCATGCACGCCGGCGGGCGTGATCCGGCTCATCGAGTCGACGGGACAATCGATCGAAGGAAAGCACGCGGTGGTGATCGGGCGGAGCGACATCGTCGGTAAGCCGGTCGCGGCGCTGCTGCTGCAGCGCAATGCGACGGTGACGATCTGTCACTCGCGCACGCGCGAGCTCCCCGCGGTCGCGCGCGAAGCGGACATTCTCGTGGCCGCGATCGGAAAGGCGCGCTTCGTCACGGCGGAAATGATCAAGCCGGGGGCGATCGTGATCGACGTGGGGATCAATCGAATCAACGGCAAGCTCGCCGGCGACGTCGACTTTACGGCGGCGAAAGAGGTCGCCGGCTGGATCACGCCGGTGCCGGGCGGAGTGGGCCCGATGACGATCGCGATGCTGATGCAGAACACGGTGAAGGCGGCCGAGCGGAGACGCGGCTGATGCTCCGCGTCGGTCTGACGGGCGGAATCGCCAGCGGCAAATCGACGATCCTCCGCAACTTCAACGCGCTCGGCTGCGTGACGGTCGATGCCGACGCGGTGGTGGCGAAACTCTACCGGCCGGGCAACGCGGGCCACGCTGCCATCGTGCGGACGTACGGCTCCGCGGTTTTGCGCGAAGACGGCGAGATCGATCGGAAGAAGCTGGCCGACGTCGCGTTCGCGAATGCGGCGGAAGCGCAGAAGCTGAACGCGCTCATCCATCCGCTCGTGATCGCCGAAGAAGAGCGCGTCATGGGAGAGCACGGCGACGACGACGCGATCCATATCGTCGAGGCGACGCTGCTGCTCGAGGCGGGCGGCAAGCAGCGCTACGACAGGATCGTGGTCGTCGACGTCGATCCGGACGTGCAGCTGGAGCGCGCGGTTGGGCGTGGCATGACGCGCCAAGAAGCGGCGCGGCGCATCGCCCATCAGATGCCGCGCGCGGAGCGGCTGCGCCAGGCCGACTACGTGATCGACAACAGCGGCGACGCGCGGGCGGGAGAAAAAGAAACGCGGCGCGTGTACGAACTGCTGCGCCGCGATCTGGAAGCAAAAAAACGGGGCGAGCTCGCGCCCGCCCCGTCGAATTACGATTAAGTCGTGGTGGTCGATGCCGTGCCGGTGACGGTGGCGTCGGTGCTGGTCGTGCCGGTGCTGCCGGTCATGCCCGTCGCCGACGTGTCGGTCATCGTGCCGGTACCGCTGGTGTCGGTGGCCATCGTGTCGGTGGCGGTGCTGTAGGTCGCCGAGGTATCGGTGCTCATCGCGCCGGTATCGGTCACGGTCGTGACGGACGTCTCACTGGACTCGGTCACAGCCTCTTCCTTCTTGCACGCCACAGCCATCACGAGGAGAAACGCCGCCAGAAGAACCAGAACTTTCTTTGTCATTTGCAAATCCTCTTTTTCGAGTTGGGTTTGTTTTCGTTTTAGGGTCTCGAGTGCGAATTCCACTCTCCGGGTGCCAGCGCCACCTCCCTCCGTCGTTTGTTTAGACAGATGTATACCCAGGAGGGAAACCAGAGCAGGAGTCGTGCCTGGTCAAAGCAAAACGCCCCGCCTTTGCGGCGGGGCGTCTCTGGTGAAAACCGGAGTGAAACGAAACGACTAGGTACCAGTGGTGCCGGTCATGCCGGTCATGCCGGTCGCGCCGGTGGCCGACGTGTCGGTGGCCATCGTGTCGGTCGTGGTCATCGTGGTCGTGGCCGTGTCGGTGGCCATCGTGTCGGTGGCCATCGTGTCGGTCGAGCTGGTCATGGACGTGTCGGTCATGGCCGTATCGGTCACGGGCTCTTCCTTCTTGCAGCTCACCGCGAGCAACGCGACACAGAGGATCGCGATCAGGGTCATAACGAGGGACTTCTTCATTGCGTACTTTTCTCCTTACGTTTTTCTCGGATCTCGACGATCCGAATTTGTTTCGATGTGTGCGGTCTCAGACGAACAGTTAGTCTGGGTTGCCCGACTCACCTCACTTTGCGTCTCGTTTTCGAGAAACTGGTTGCAGTGCGCCAAATGCGCAGCGGGATGGGAACGATTTTGAACTACGCGGGCGCTATCATAGGGACCCGGCTGAGCATGTCAAGCGTACCCGCCCTGCACGTCGTCCCCGAGCCGTCCACCGGAACCGTCGTTTCGTTCGACGGAACGACCATTCACTACGACGTCTACGACGCTCCATCGCCGTCGATGGTGCTGGTGATTCCGGGCTTCTGGCGCGACCGCAAGCATCCGTCGATGATCAATCTCGCGCACATCCTGCACGCCGAGGGCTATCGCACGGCGATCATGGATCCGCGCGGACACGGCGAGAGCGAGGGAACGTTCGGCTTCAACGCGACCGAGCATTACGACGTCGACGCGGTCGCGCGCCGCTTGCTCGAGACCTCGACGATCTCCTCGATCACGCTGATCGGCTTTTCCTACGGCGGCGCGATCGCGATCTCCACCGCGGCGCGACACGAGCTTCCCATCGCCTCGCTGCTGCTCATCTCCCCCGTCGCCGACTTCGCGATGATCACGCCGAAGATCAATCCGCTCACGATTCATCGCCACATCGCCGTCTCCAACGCGATGCACCGTCCGCGCATCGCCTGGGGCGTGCGGAAGCTGCAGAAGATCCGCGCGGTCGACGACATCGTGAGCGTGCGCGTGCCGAAGTGCTTCATCCACGTGAAGAACGACTGGCTCATTCATCACGGCCACTCCGTGGCGCTGTACGAAGCGGCGAGCGAGCCGAAGGAACTGCACGTGCTCGACATCGAAGGGAACTATCACTCCGACCGCATCTTTCACGTCGCCTCGGATGCGATCGAGCCGCTGATGCGCGATTTCCTCGCGCGCTACACGCCGCGCTGACCAAAGCAAAAGGCCGCGCGTTTCTGCGCGGCCTTCGATGGTCGTCCCTTTGATTGAGGATGATTGATTACGGCATGGGCAACGGCGGCACGTCCGTGTTTTTGCGAACCGGAACGATCTCGATCACCTGAAGCTCAGGCACCATCTCATGCCACCGCTGCGGCATCGTTTCCGATTTGGTCTTCGGCTGTTCGCTGCCGTCGTCCTGCGTCCATTCTTCTCCGTCGAACACCCACATAAGCTGCCTGCCTTTCCGTCAGTCACCGATATTTCAAGCGGCCTGCCAGAGATGCATGACGTCGTGCCCGGCGTCACATCCTTCAATACGCAGGAGTTACAGGCGAGGTTTGCTGTAGTTGGTGTCGATTCCGAAACGTCCTGTGTCCGGATTCCGGATCACTTTCGTCCGGATTCCTGAGCAAGATGCTCGGCGAGCTTACGGTAGGCCTTGCCTCGATGGGAAAGCGCGTCTTTTTCTTCCGGCGGGAGCTCGGCGTACGTCTTCTTCGAGTCGCGCGGCTGGAACCAGGCGTCCCAGCCGAAATGGCGGTCGCCGCGCGGATGCACGAGCACTTCGCCGGGCGCTTCGCCGAGAAACAGATGCGCCTGCGCGCCGTCCCAGTAGCCGACGCAGCATTGCGCTTTCGCGGCGCGATTGTTGAGCGCGTAGGCGATGGCCGCGAGTCCTTTTCCGCCGGCGGCCTCGAGCAGCCATTTCACATACGGGCCGGGAAAGTTGCCGAGCTCGTCGAAGCCGAGGGAGACGTCCTCGACGATCAGGCGCCGGTAGCCTTTCGTCTTCGCGGTCTCGAGCTTGTAGCGCGTGATCTCCTCGACCGTTTCGGCCTGGATCTCCGGCAACGCGAGCGCCACGCGAAGAAGCGGAACGCCGAGGATGCGCTCCGCTTCGATTCCCTTATTGGGATTGGTGGATACGAGAATCAGGCGATCATCGGCCAAGCGCGCGAATGCTACTCCACGACCCGGAGCGACTGCACGAGGCGGACTTTCAGATGCTCGGGCGCGGTCATCGGACTGAGCCGCTTGCGGATGAAATTGCGAAGCTTCTTCTGGATGGTCATGCGCTCTTCACAGTCGTGACAGAGCTGCAGGTGGGTTTCGAGCTCGAGAACTTTTCGCTGGCTGAGGGAACCGTCGAGAAAGAAGTACACCACGCGTTTATATTCGTCACAAAGCATTGCTGCTTGTTCCTTCCGGTCTGGGCATGAGGTGCGACTTCGCTCCAGTGCAACTGCCCGGCCATGGTGTGAATTCCTTGTAACGGAAAGAAAAAAAGAGGCCGCGCCTCACGGCGCGGCCTCGGGGAAATGGGTCGATCAGTGTAGTTACTCGATCTCGAACTGCTCTTCTTCTTCCTCTTCGACTTCGAACTCGAACTCGTCGTCCTCGGCGTCGGCGAACAGCACCTGCTCTTCGCTCTCCTCGGGCTCCTGCACTTCGCCTTCTTCGGGCTGTGCGTCGTCCTTCTTCTTGCGGCCCTTCGTCTCGTCTTTGCGCGAGCGCATCTTGGCCGGCTCGGATTCGCCGCGGATGTAGCCGTACTTGCGGGCGTAGTCGAGCAGCGTGCGCTCGAGCATCTTCCGTCCGCGGTAGAGGCGCGACATCACGGTTCCGACCGGGCAGTCGAGGATCTCGGCGATCTCCTTGTAGGAGAAGCCTTCGATGTCCGCGAGCAGCACGACCAT
Source organism: Thermoanaerobaculia bacterium (assembly GCA_035248585.1). Lineage (GTDB taxonomy): Bacteria > Acidobacteriota > Thermoanaerobaculia > Gp7-AA8 > Gp7-AA8 > QHVT01. The sequence continues at coordinate 10,733 of DATFHJ010000072.1, read as the reverse complement.
CTTGTAGTCGTGCGGCAGCGAGTCGAGGGCGCGCTTGACGTCCGCGTCCATCATGTCCTGGAAGATCTCGCTCTCCGGGTCGCGAATCAGATCCGGCGCGTTCTTCTGGATGACCCGCTCGTACGACTCTTCGATCTCCGAGAAATCGATCTTGTGAGGGGTGAGCTTCTTCTTCCGGTAGTTGTTGATGAACGTGTTCTTCATGATCTTGAAGAGCCACGCCTTGAAGTTCGTTCCCTCTTCGAACTTGTCGTAGTACTTGTAGGCCTTGAGATACGTCTCCTGCACGAGGTCTTCAGCGTCCTCGGAGTTTCGCGTCATGCGGTAGGCCGTGTTGTACAGGGAGTCGACGTAAGGCATGGCTGCCTTCTCGAAGTCCCATCCCTGTTCGTGCTCGTAAGCTTCCGCGGTCTTCATCGTGTCTCCCGTACTCAACGGCACAAAACTTCAACCTTCGTGCCGGGTGCAATTGTTAGATGCGCGAGCCAATAAAATCGTTACTGCCGGCCGGACACGTTTCCCCAACTCGGTCCTGCACAGCGGGTTAGCGCAATGAGCCATCTTTTGCGGCTCTGGAGAAAGAATCGACGCGGATGCCCGCGTCCGTCATCGCTACCGGACACGTCCGTCCACGAATGCGACTCAGATCAATGAGAATACTACGGTCAACTGGAGGGAACTGCAGGCAAGACGGCTGTGAACAAACAGTGAACTGCCGGTATTCCCCGAACCGGCGGATGATAGATCATTCGCGATCAATGAGCAATAGTTCTTCGTAGGCCTTCGTGATTTCGATGAATCGCGCGGCCGCGTCCGCCTGCTCCTGCGACGACGACGCATGATACTTGTCGGGATGATGTTGCGCCACCAGTTTGCGGTAGGCGGCCGTCAGCTCCTGCCGCGACGGCGTCCCCGCAATTCCTAGAACATCCAGCAATTCCGAGCGCTCCCGCCGCTTCTCGCGGACGAAGAGCGGTGCGCCGCTGCCCGCGCGATCGGCATGCCGCGGACGCGCGTCTTTCGCATGATCGACGTAGTCAAATCCGTACACCTCGCGCAGCTTGGCGAGCGCGTCGGTGTGAAAGCCGAGTCCGAAACTGAGATCGAGCAGCGCGGCGTATTGGCGCACGGGCACGGGTGAGCGCACGAGCTGCACGGCGGTCTCGAGCAGACCCGCGCGCTGCTGCGGCGTGGCCAGCCGCGCGTAGCGATCGGCCCAGCTCGTGACGTCGATGCCGGCCGTCACCGGCGCCGCGATTCCGGCGCCGCGCCGCACCGCGCGCATGGCGTCGTTCGACGAAACGCCGCTCGCGGCGACGACGTGGAAGAGCAGCGACGCGGCGATCGCGTCGCGCTCGTTCGACGGCGCTTGCGGCTGGTCCTCTCGTTCGCGGCGGGCCATCGCCGTGGCGATCATCACGAAGACGGCGATGGCGCCGCCCGCGAGGACCATGAAGACGACGGCGATCAGTTCCACAGGGAATCGATGGTTGCGAGCTGCGCCTGCAGCTCGTCTTCGCCGAGCACAGGCGACGAGCCGCTGATGTCGATCTCTTCGTCGAGGCTCACCCAACTCCTGCAGCCGCCGTATTCATCGCGGAAGCGCACGCCGGCCGGATGCGGGAGCTTCCACGTGCGGACGCCGATGACGTACAGCGCCTGGTCGGGACGAAAGCGATAGCGCGCGTCGAGCGTCTCCGGCGGCAGGGCGACGAGCGGCGCGAGACGGCCTAACACCGCGGAGTCGCCGGTCGTCCAGGTACGCGCGACTTCGCACCAATGCGTGATCTCGATGCTCGGCCGCGACTCGGACTCGCCTTGATGAAAGTAGGTCGGATAGAGATAGAAGCGCTCCGCATCGACGCCGAACGACGGATCGGCGATGCCGCCCTTGCGGATGAGGATGACCTGCTCGCCCGCGCCGAGGGCCGCGACGACGTTCGACCATTCCTTGAGCGCGGTGTGATTCGGGAGCTTGTTCATGGAACGTTTGTTCATGGGACAAAGGTGACGGAGTTTACCGGACCCTCCCAGACCGTGACCGCCGTGACGACGGCGTTTTCGTCCTCGACGGCACGCTGCAATTCCGCGGCGAACCACTCGGCGATGTTCTCGGCGCTCGGGTTGATCTCCGTAAACGGCGCGATGTCGTTGATGCAGCCGTAGTCGAGTTTCTTCGCGAGGACTTCGAGCTTGCGTTTCGCGCTCACGAAGTCGACGGCGATGGCGTCCTGATCGAGGCCGCCGCCGCGCGCGATGAGCTCCGCTTCGACTTTGTACGAGTGTCCGTGCAGCGGCTCGGAGATGCCGCGATATTCGCGCAGGTAATGCGCGGCTTCGAATCGCGCTTCGACGCGGACGCTGAACTTACCCGGCATGCTGCTCCGCGAAGATGTGGGCGATCAGGGTCTCGCTCGCTCCGAGCTCGCGCAGCTCCTCGGCCGTGGCCTGCGACCGCAAGAGCGTGACCGCGCGGGCGTCGTCCCAGCAGGCATTCGGCGAGGAATCATCGGCGAGTTCGATCAGCGCCTGCAACGTTTTGCGCCGGCTTTCATCCACGACTCGAAGTGTACAATGCGCGCCGATTTCGATGCCGCTGCCGAAAAGCGTCCTCTGCTCGTCGTGCAAACGCACCTATCCCGAGGGATGGAAGCGTTGCCCGTACTGCGGCCATGACGAGTTGCGCAATAAACTGGAACAGCAGGCGCGGCGATTCATGGATAAGAAGGTGCGCGAGTTCGAGCAGCGCACCGGCGTGAGCTCGCGGAAGGAAGAGCGTGAGCGTCCGCCGCGACGCGGGGGCGAGCGGCCGCAGCAACAACGGGATCGCCAGCGTCAGCAGAATCGTCCCGGGCGCGACGGCGGGCTGAAGCCCGCCGCTCCACAGCAACCACAGCAACCGCGTGCGGAGGGCGAGCAGGCGTCGCGCAAGAGACGGCGGCGGCGCGGGCGCGGCGGACGCGGCGAGCGTCCGGCAGAAGGGCAGCAACCGCAGCAGCAACCCACGAGTAGTGCGCGCGTCCCGCGCGCCCCCCAGCCCCAAGGCGCGCCGGAGGCGCGCGCCACTCCGCCGGCTGAAGGCGGCGCGCGCAAGAAGCGACGCTTTCGCAGACGGCGCAAGCCGGGCGGGGGTGGCGGCGGCGGAAGCGCGCCTCCTACGGAGTGATCGCCGACGACACCGGCGCGGCGTCGGGAACGGCTGGCGGGCGATTCATCTTCAGGTAGCGCGCCGAGCACTCGGCGAAGCCTTCGCAGCGAATGCAGTAGCCGTCCCTGCTCTCCGGCTTGTAATCCGCCGGCGGGCAGATGTTCACCCCGGCCGTAATCTCGCGCTCGGCCTGCGCGATCAGCCGGTCGACTTCCGACGCGGACTGCCGCGCCATGGCCTGCTTGATCGCCACGTGACGCGCGGCGTTATGAATCGCCGTCGTGTCGACGCGCACCGGCGGGACGTCGCTCTCCCGCGCCTGCTCTTCCTCGACGGTGACGAAACGAATGCGGATGCGCGACGACAAGTAATAGAGGTACGCGACCACCGCGCCCGCGAACGCGGCGAGGTTCGGGCCGCCGCCCTGCACGACTCCGTAGACGAGAATCGCCAGCACGAAGACCGCGATGAGGCGCACCGGGATGGGGATGGCGTTGAACAGATAGAAGCGCTGCTGCGGAAACGCGGAGGCGTACACGAACAGCAGCGTGAAGTAGATGAAGTAGGAGTTCAGAAGCGGGATGCCGAGCCACGCCGCCACGCCCGCCGAGGTGACGGTCGAGAGGACGAAGAGCATCACGAAGTGAAAGGTACCCCACTCTTCCTCGAGCGCCGATCCCAGGAGGTACAGCAGCACCAGCGAGATGAAGAGGACGATGGCTTCCATCCAGCCGTCGCCGGCCTGCGTGAACTGCCACGTCGCCATGCGCCACCATTCGCCGGCCTTCACCGCGTCCCAGCGGAAGGAGAAGAGGCGCGAGTACTTTTCCGAGTCCTGATGCTCGAGCAGGAAAAACGCGACGTTCAGGAACAGCAGAACGTAGACGGAGCGCAGGTTCTCACTGCGGGACCGGAACATATGCCGGAGTGAACCTCCTACTGCACGACAACATTCTCCGTCCCCTCGAACCGCAACGCGTCGCCGTCCTTGAGGCCGTGCTGCCGGGCCACGCCGGCGTCCACCTCCAGCACGTACCGGGCGATGGCGTGCGGCGGATAGTTGGGACAGTTCTCGATCTTGCACGGCGGGACGTCGTGGGCGATGTGCGCGATTCTCTTGTTCGAATCGATCCAGATCATGTCGAGCGGGATGAGCGTGTTCTTCATCCAGAACGGATACTCGCCGTCGCGCGGGAAGAAAAACAGCATGCCGCTCGCCGGCCGCAGCTGATCGCGAAACATCAGCCCCTGCGCGCGCAGCTCGTCGTTCGCCACGACCTCGACATGCACGGTGTAGCCGTCCGGGAAAATCACGCGCGGGCCGTTGTTCGGCTGTTGCGGCTGCGGCGCTCGCGACACGGTCGGCGTCCGTGTGCAGGCAAACATCAGCATCACCACCATCAGCGTTTTACTCATCCTGCACCACCACGTCCTCGGTCTCGCGCTCGCGCGGGATGAGATCGTACTTCTTCGCGTAATAGCGAAACGAGCGGAACGACATCCGCAGCAGCTCCGCCGCCTGCGTCTGCACGCCGCCGCAGCGCTCCAGGGCCTTGAGCATGAACACTTTCGCAATCGACTCGAGGTGCTCCTCGAGCGAGATCCCCTCGAGCGGCAGTTCGAATGTCGCATCGGGAATCCGCCCGCCGAGGAGCACGTGCTCGGGGAGCGCCTTCGTGGTGAGGACGTCGGCGACTTCGAGCGCGATCATCCGCTCGATGACGTTCTCCAGCTCGCGCACGTTGCCGGGCCAGTGGTACTTCTCGATCGCGCGGATCGCGTCGGCGGAGATGCGCTTCCGCGGCACGCCCATCTTCGTGCAGAAGTTCTCGATGAAGTGCTCGACGAGCAGCGGGATGTCTTCCTTGCGCTGCCGAAGCGGCGGGAGCGTGATGGGAATGACGTTGATGCGATAGAAGAGATCTTCGCGGAACGTGCCCTCGCGGATCGACTCCGTGAGATCGCGATTCGTGGCCGCGATCACGCGAACGTCGACCGTCGACTCGACGTTCGAGCCGACTTTGCGCACCATGCGGTCCTGCAGCACGCGCAGGAGCTTGATCTGCATCGCCGTCGAGGTCTCGCCGATCTCGTCGAGGAAGATCGTGCCGCGGTCGGCTTCGTGAAAGAGGCCGCGCTTGTCGCGCACCGCGCCGGTGAACGAGCCGCGCTCGTGACCGAACAGCTCGGACTCGAGCAGCGTCTCCGGCAGCGCGCCGCAGTTGATGGAAACGAACTTGCCGCGCCGGTCGGAGTTGTAGTGGATCGCCCGCGCGATCAGCTCCTTGCCCGTGCCCGACTCGCCGGCGATGAGCACCGTCGACATGGTCTTGGCGATGCGCTGGATGATCGAGAAAATCTCCTGCATCTTCGCGCTCTTGCCGAGGATGTTCGAGAACGTGAAGCGCTCCTCGAGCGCGGTGCGAAGGTGCAGGTTCTCGTCTTCGAGCTCTTTGCGCTCGACCGCTTTGCGGACGACGATCTTCAGCTCTTCGACGTCGAACGGCTTGGCGATGTAGTCCATCGCCCCCGCCTTCAGCGCCTCGACCGCGGACTTCGTGGAGGTGTGGGCGGTGATCATGACGAACGGGAGCGACGGCATCAGCGCCTTGGCGTCGCGGATGAGATCGATCCCCGAGCCGTCGGGAAGCATCAGATCGCAGAGCACGACGTCCGGCTCGCTGTTCAGGATCGCCGCGCGGCCGTCGAGCAGCGACGCGGCGGACTCGACCTGCCACCCTTCTTCCTCGAATACGATGGTGAGGAAGTCCCGGAGGGAGGCTTCGTCATCGATGATGAGCAGGTTCACTGCGGCGATTCTAGTCCTTGTCGCTTTGACGCTGTCCGCGGCCGAAAAGCAACGCGGGATGTCCTACGCGTGCGCGTTCAGCCGCGAGCGCGACGTGCGCTACGGCTCGCCCGCGTCCGCCGAAGCCCTGCGCGATCTCGAGAACCTCGGCGTGAATTGGATCTCGATCATGCCGTTCGGCTTTCATCGCGGGACGCCGGAGATCCGGTTCGGCGGCGAGCGCGTCTGGGAGACGGACGAGTCGCTCGCCGCGGTGACGAAGCAGGCCCACGCGCTCGGAATCAAGGTGCTGCTCAAGCCGCACATCTGGGGTCGCGGCGAGTTGGACATGAGCCGCTGGACGGACGCGCAATGGGCGTCGTGGTTCGAGCACTACACGCGGTTCATCGAGCATTACGCGACGATCGCCCGCGATGCGAAGGTGGACGCGCTCTCGATCGGCAACGAGCAGAAGGTCGCGTCGTCCCATGAGACGGAGTGGCGCGCGATCATCAAGCGCGTGCGCTCGATCTATCGCGGGCCGCTGACGTACGGCGCAAATTTCGACGAGGTGTTCGACGTCCGTTTCTGGGATGCGCTCGATTTCATCGGCGTGAGCGCGTATTTCCCACTCGTCGACGAGCGGACGCCTTCGAAGGAAGCGCTCGTCCGCGCGTGGCAGCCGACGATCGTGCGCCTCGCGGCGCTTTCCAAACGGACGAAGCGCGCGATCGTGTTCACGGAGATCGGCTATCGCAGCGTGGAGGGCGCGGCGTGGCGGCAGTGGGAGATTCCGCGCGATGCGCCGGCGAATGCGGATGCGCAGCGCGTCGCGTACGAGGCGTTTTTCGAGGCCGTGTGGCCGCAGCCGTGGCTCGCGGGCGCGTATCCGTGGAAGTGGTTTTCGTATCCGCAACACGTGCGCAGCGCGAACGAATATGAGATCGAGGACAAGCCGGCGGAGGACGTGGTGCGGCGGTATTACTCCACGAGCGCGAGCAGATCGGCGAGACGCTGACGGTCGAGGTATTCGTTGCTCATTTCGAGCATGAGCTGTTCGATGCCGGCGGTGTGTTTTCTTGCGAGCGAGTCCGGGAGCGTCAAGCCTGCCCTCTTCGCGGCTTCCTGTAGTTTGAAGAATGCGGCGGTCTTCGTGAGCCTCGGACGCAATGTTGGTTGCCCGGTCTCCCGGTTTCCCGGTCTCCCGGTGAGAGCCCGCCGCCGGATTCGATTCTTCCGAGCAATCGTTTCAAGAATTCCGGTCTCGCGCGTTTGCGGCAGAAAATAGATCGCCTTCACGCTCGGACGCTGCTGGCCGATGCGATGGGCGCGGCCGTTGCGCTGGTCGAGCTTCACCGGATTCCATGGGATGTCGTAGTGAATGACGATTCCCGCTTGCTGCAGGTTCAGCCCTTCGGCGGCCATGTCGGTGGAGACGATGCGGTCGATGCGGCCGTTGCGGAACGCGCGAAGGACTTCGTCGCGCGAGCGTTCGCGGGAGGTGATGACCGGGCAGCGCAGCGTGTTGCCGAGATCGTTCGCCGTTGCCGCGGCGCCGGTGAAGATGAGAAGCGGCTCGTGTTCGTTCGCGAGCAGGTCGACGAGCAGTTGCCGTTTCTCGAACCACCAATCCGTTGCCAGCAAGGATTGCAGGCGCGCGACTTCCTCGCGAATGGCGTTCGGATCGGCTTCGCCCGGCGGCGCAAACAAGTCCCAGAACAGCACTTCCTGAAAGGCGTCGCGGTCTTCTTCGTGTGCGAACGCGCGGCGATAGTCGCGCTTCGGCAGCGTTCGGCCGGCGGCGATGCACGCGAGGGCGCGTTCGTAGTAGCGCAGTTGGCGGCGCACGGATTCAAGGAGCGCGGCTTCGCTCGATTCGAGGCGGCGCCATAGGAAGCGCCGTAACAGCGCGCGCTCATTCGCCAGCGGGAATTGCAGTTCGTCGATGTTCACCTCGGGCACGGGATGGCGGATGACGCGCCGTTCGAGCTCCCCGAAACGGAGCGTCTCCGGCAGCACGCTGCGGTCGCGGCGGATGACGAGCGCGCTGACGATCCGCTCGACGTCTCGTGCCGCAAAGGCCAGCTCGATCGAAGGCACGCCGAGGTCCGCGAGGAGATCGTCGCGCGCGATCAGATTCACCAGCGCCTCGAGGTCCGCGAGCGAGTTGCAAACCGGAGTGGCGGTGACGAGCAGGAGGCGCGCGCCTGCCGAGCGGCGCGCGAGCGCCGCGTAGCGCTGCGTTTTCGGATTGCGGAAGGCATGCGCTTCATCGACGACGATCAGTCGCGCGCGGCGCTGCGGGACGAAGGAATCGCTGACGATCTGATCGTGCGTAAGGATCTTCGCGTCGACGTCGAACGAGGCCAGCGTCTCCGTCCACTGCCCAACCAGCGCCGCCGGCACGATCAGTTCGGATGTCCTCCACTGCCGCATGACCTCCGCGGCCACGAACGACTTGCCGAGGCCGACATCATCGGCCAGCAGCACGCCTCCTCGGATACGCAGCAGCTCCAGCGCGCGGTGCGCCGCATCCCGCTGATGCTCAGCGAGCACCGAGTCTTCGCTCCACGAACTCGCGCAGCGCCCCGAGCTCGCCGTCGGTGAGGCCGTAGAGCCGCGCGACGATCGCGTCGGCGTCGTGACGGCGCGCCGCGCGCGCGAGCTGATCCGATTGCATGACCGGAAACGGCAGCGCGGCGACGGTGCGGCCGAAGTAGCGGTAGTGCGCGTCCTTCGCGCGCTCGGCCACGGACACGAGCAGCGCGTCGGCGACGGTCGAGTTGAGAATCGCGGCGAGCCGGTGAGCCTCGTCGAGCGATACGGCGTCGAGCATGTAGAGCGTCTGATTCGGGACGAGCGGGAACGCGCGGCCGCCGATGTTCACGGCGTCCGGCAGCACCGCCGCGGCCATGCCGCGCGAGAGATCTTTCCACGCGACCTTGATCCCGACGTGCTCCGGTTTCACGAACGAGAGGCGAAAGTCGCGCGGCTCCATTCCGCGCAGTTCCGCGAGGTGCCGCAGCCAGCGCGGCGGCTTGCGCCAGCCGCCCGCCGGCGGCCAGAGCATCCAGCACGATTCCTCGAGCTGCCAGCGTTTCAGATCGCGTCCGCGCACGCAGCGGCAGACCGCGTCGAGCGGCACGTGCACGCCGTCGGTCGTGATGAGGCGCCCGTCCTTGAGCCGCTTCTCTTCGAGAAAGAAGTTGCGGTTGTCGCCTGTCTTCACGCCCATGATCGGCTTGCGGCCGAGGGCCTGTGCCAGCGGCGGATGCTGCTCGCGCAGGCGGTGCAGAATCGACGCGACGTGCGGCGGGACGAGCGACCACTCCGAGGTTGGGCCGAGGTCGGAGAGTGTGAAGGAATCGCCGCAGCTGGTGACGGAGATGGGAGCGCGTTGGGCGTCGCGCGCAAGCACGAGCCCCATCGGAAACGTGTCCGCATCGAACCAGCCGTGCCGCCGCTCGTCGTCGCTCCAGTCGTCGATGGCCACGATGCGCGCGTGCTGCCGCGCGAAGCCGCGCAGCGGCGCGGCATACGCGGCGTTCGCGATCTTCGCCGGCATCAACAGCGCGACCACACCGTCCGGCTTCGCCAGCGACAGCGCGCGTTCGAAGAACGCGACGGAGAGGTCGGGCTGATGAAAGGCCGTGCCGTCGCGGCGCCCGCCGAAGAGCGCGTAACGCTCGCGGTACATCCGCCGCGCGCGGGCGTCGATGCGGTTGTTGCGCACCCACGGCGGATTGCCGGCCACGACGTCGAAGCCGCCCTCCGCCATCACGTGCGCGAAGTGCACGTCGAAGGAAAAGAAGTCGAGCGTTCCGTCTTCGACGCGCTCGAGCATGCGTCGCGACTCGGCGACGCGCTGCTGCAGCTCGCGGCAGACCTCCGTGTCCGGCGGAATCGCCCGCCCGAAGAGATCGCGCTGCGGCGCGGTCAACGCCTGCAGCTCGCGCTCCGCCGCCTCGACCGCCTTCGCGAGCAGCTCGCCCGCGAGCCGCTGATCGTTGCCGCGGATGATGCGATAGAGCGCCGGCCGGTGCGCGTGCGGCGCCGAGCGATAGCGCCCGAGCAGGTCGCGCTGCGCGTGCAGCGCCACGACCCAGTCGCGGTAGATGTCGGCCCGCGCATCGCCTAAGAAATCGGTCGGCGTCAGCAGCGAGTTGCCCTGAAGGATGTTGCGATCGAGATTCGGCAGCGGCTTGATGTCTTCGATCGACGCATCGCTGCCGGAGACGATCGCCAGCCAGAGCCGCAGCTCGCAGAGACGCACCGCCTCCGGCTTCAGATCGACGCCGTACAGCGAGCGCGAGACGATGCGCTGGCGGAGATCGCGCGGCACGTCCGCGGCAAGGGAGCGATGCAGGCGCTCGATCACGCCTAACGCGGAAAGCAGGAACGCGCCGGAGCCGCAGGCCGGATCGAGGACGGTGATGGACTCGAGCTTCGACAATTTCTCAGCAGGCCCGCCGTCGCCGAGCCACTCCGTGATCGCGCGCTCCGTCAGCTGGTCGACGATCTCCTTCGGCGTGTAGAAGCTCCCGCTCGCGGCGCGCTCGCCGGCGGCCATGAGCGACTCGAAGACGCGGCCGAGCATCTCCGGATCGACGTGCGTGCCGGCGGCGTCGCCTTCATCGATGCGGAAGTCGAACTTCTCGAACACGTCTTCGAGTACGCGCTGCAGCAGCTCGTTCGGCAGATGCAGCTCCGCGTGCCGCTCTTCGAATGCGGACGGCTCGAAGAGACCGCCGTTGAGATAGGGGATCCGTCCGAGGCGGCGGGCAGCGAGGTGGCGCT
>DATFHJ010000071.1:0-19553 GCA_035248585.1 Thermoanaerobaculia bacterium | reverse complement strand
CGGCCTTCGCCGCATCATCGAGGTCGTACTTGTCGACTTTGAACTTCACGCGATCTTCGGCGAAGGTCTGCTCGAACACGACCTTGCCCTTCGCCAGGACGCCCGCTTCCTGGGCGCGCTTGAGCGCTTCCTGCGCCGACTGCGAAAGCTCCTCGAGCCGGACGTCGGTCTGCGTCTGCTTCTGCTGCAGCGTCTCGACCTGCGACGCCACCGACTCGATTTTTTGATTCGACTGTGCCTGGGCCTCGGCGATTTTCTTGTCGACCGCCTTGTTGGTCGCGCAAGCGCCGAGGGAGATGGCCAGCACAGCCGCTGACAGCACCGGGGTGAACTTCTTCATCAACCTTTTTTCCTTTCGTTGCGCTTCTGTCCGCGGGAGGAGGCGCTCAGAACCGGAGGCTCGGTGCCACGGTAGCCGGCACGAACACGGACGGAACGAACTCGTCCCGCGAGCTTCAGCGAAATGCGGCGGTACTTTACTGTACCTTTGCCGGTTGGCGGAAACCCTATCAAGTATTGGGCCCGAAGCGTGGATTCGATTCCATCCATTGACTTTGCGATCTGTTCCGGCTGGTTGCCGACGAACAGTTTTCCGCCCGTCGCCGCGGCGAGCTCTTCGAGGAGATCGATGTTCGACATCTCCTCGCTGATCGCCGGAACCAGCTTCTGTTCGGCCGGCTCGCGCAGGCCGAAGGCGTAGATCGGGATCGCCACCGCGTCGAGTTTTTTCCGGATCTGCTCGCGCGTGAGCGTCGAGTTGTTGTCGATGCCGTCGCTGAGCAGGATGATCGCGCGCGACGGGTTGCGGCCGAGGTCGCTGCGCGCCGGCATTTCCGACAGCGCGTCGAAGAACGCCGTCTTGCCCCACGGCTTCACGACGTCGAGCGCGCGCGTGATCGCCGACGGGTTGTCCGTGAAGGGCACCAAATCCTTCGCGTGTCCCTCGGAGTCGAAGACGTACAGCGCGAAGTCGTCGCCCGGGCGGCGGCGCGCGGTGAGCGCGTTGATCGCGGCCTTCGCGGCGTCGATCTTTCCGGCGAGCGCCATCGAGCCGGAGCCGTCGAGGAGGATCGTCCATGACACCGGCGCGTTGAACGACACTTCGAACATGTCGGTCGCGACCGGCTGATCGTCGACGAGCAGCGACACTTCCTTCTGCTTGAGATCGGTGATCGGCGCTCCGCCCGAGTTGAACGCCGTGAACGGGATCATCACGTAGCTGACGGAGAGCTGTTCTTCGAATTGCTGAGCGAAAACGCCCGCCGCCAAAAGGACGAGCGCGGTTGCGAGTCCGCGGTGAATCATCCCGCGATTCAACACATCTTCAGCGGCACGAAGTCCTCATCGTCCTGGAACTCGCGCTCCCAGCTGATGAAGTCGTAGTAGCCGCAGCGCGGCCGGTCGGGGTAGGTGTGGCAGACGCCGGGCCGGGCCGTGTAGATCGTGCAGCGCCGCGTTTTCGTGTCGAGGAACATGCAGATGCTGCCGTAGATCTCGTCCTTCTGATGACGCAGGACGACCTCGCCGTCTTTGATCTTCGTGAAGCGCCGCTCCGCGGTCTCGACGTCGATGTCGAAGTGTTTGGCGAGGCGTTTGATGTCCCGGCGATTGACGTTGATGCGCTCGTAGCTGCAGCAGTACGCGGGGCACTTCAGGCAGTCGTAATTGAGCTTGATCGGGGCAGCCATGGATTTGTATGTGCAGTGTACACGCATCATGCGAAGACTCTTTCTTCTCCTGTTCCTCGCCGTGAGCGCCGGCGCGCAAGAAGAGAACCTCGTGCGCTATCTGATTCCGGTCACCGGCGGCCCGACGCCGGGCGCGAACGGCTCGCTCTGGACGACCGAGCTGACGGTGCACAATCCCCGCGACGGCCAGATTTTCGTCTTCGGCGATCGCTGCGGCGGTCTCATTTCCTCGCCGCCGTGCGAGAACAACTGGTACATCACTCCGCTCACGTCGATGCGGCTGCTGGTGAGCCCGTCGTCGTTTTCGAAGGGCGCGTTCATTTATCTGCCCGACGATCCGAACTACGGACCGACACCGATGACGCTGCGCGTGCGCGATCTGTCGAAGGACGCGCAGAACCTCGGCACGGAAGTTCCGATCGTGCGCATGAGCGAGTTCGCGCAGCTCGTGATCGTCACCGACGTCCCGACGGACGATCGCTATCGCGCGACTCTGCGCCTGTACAACTCGAGCGAAGCGCCGCGGCGCGTGACCATGCGCGTGTTTCCGCTGAGCGGCGGAACGCCGATCGAGACGCGCACGGTCGATCTGGCCGGCGTGAATCTGCTCGTGTTCGATCCGACGCCGCTCCATCCCGGCTACGCGGAGGTCGATCCGCTGTCGCCGCTCGTGCGGGCATCGGCGCAGCGCGTGCGCATCGAGATCGAAGATCCGCTGCGGCACGTCGTCTCGCCGCCGCCTCCGCCGATCTGGGGACTCGTGTCGATCACGAACAACGAGACGCAGCAGGTCACGATGATCACTCCCCATCCGTGATGCGCCTGGCCGCTCTGTTCGTTGCGCTCTTCACCGCCGGCTGCTGCACGTCGCTGCCGAGACTTCCGTCGAAGCGCGTGGCGTTTCCCGCGCCGCACGCGCCGTTCGGCGTGATCGAGACGACCGGCCAGCTCGTCGATGCGAAGCGCGAGCGCGCGGTGCCGATTCATTCGTACTCGCCTTCCGGCTCGCCCGGTCCGTTTCCGGTCGTGCTCTTCTCGCACGGCATCGGGGAGGACCGCGATTCGTACGCGTACCTCGGCCGTGCCCTGGCGCGCGCCGGCTTCTACACGATTCATCTCACGCACGCGGGGACGGACAAGGCGACGCTGCAGCGCGGCTACCGCGCGCTCTATCGCGCGACGAAAGAGAAGGAGAACTGGATCAACCGCGCGCTCGACGTCAGCTTCGTGCTCGATCAGTTCGAGGGCGACCCGGCGCTCGACCTGACCCGCGTTGCGGTGGTCGGACATTCCGCCGGCGCGTTCACGGCGTTCGCCGTCGCCGGCATGCGCGCGCCGGACGGCGGCACGCTGCGCGATCCGCGCGTGAAAGTGATCGTGCCGATGTCGATGGTGCGCATCGCCGGCAACTACGACGCGATCGACATCCCGGTGCTGAATCTCACCGGCACGTGCGACACGAGCCTGATCTATCGCACGTTTCCGCGGCACCGGCGCATTCCGTTCGAATCGTCACGCGGCCCGCATCAATACCTGGTGACGCTGCAGGGCGTGAATCACAACATGTTCTCCGCGGCCGAGGACCCGCATCACGCGCGGATCGCCGCGATCACGGTCGCGTTTTTGCGCGCGTGGATGGAGAACGACGCGGCGGCGCGGGCGTGGTTCGACGAAGCGGGAAGGGGCGACGGGCTGGCAGTCGAGCACAAGTAGGCACAGTGCACGCAACTGTGTGCATCGATGGATCACGCGGTGGCGCTGGTTCAAGCCTATCTTCAACTGAACGGATACTTTACGTCCGCCGAGTATCCCGTCATCGCCGGCACCGCGCGCTCCGGTTTCCGCACGCTGACCGACATCGACATCCTCGCCTTCCGCTTTCCGACCGGCGAGCCGATGACGCGCGGCGGCAGGAAAACACCGAAGCTGATCGACGTCTCCGGCCTCGATCCCGGCCTCGCCGTTCCGGAGAGCTCGATCGACATGGTGATCGGCGAGGTGAAGGAAGGCCGCGTCGGCATCAACACCGGCATCCGCGATCCCGAGGTGCTGAAGACGGTGATCAACCGCTTCGGTGAAGTCAGCGACGCCGACCGCGTCGTGCTCGAGCTCCTGCGATCCGGCAGCGCACAAATCCCGCCGTCGTCGTCGGTGCGCCTGATCGCCTTCGGCTCGTTCCCCCCCGGCTCGCAAGTCCCCCCCTGCCGCATCATCTCCCTCGGACACGTGCTCGCGTACCTGCAGGCCTACGTGCACCGCCACTGGCACATGCTCCGCCACCTGCAGTTCAAAGACCCCGCCTTCGGCTTCCTCATGACGCTGGAGAAAGCCCGCCGCGGAGGCGCCGGCCGCCGCGGCGAACAAGGCGTCGAAGTCGTCCCCGCGAGCCAGGACCGCATCCCGAACGGGCGGCGGGCGGGGGAGACGCTGCGCAGGGACCCGCCGCCAAGGGTGCGGAAGGGGCGGCGGTAGGCTCGTTTGGACTGCGGCAGCTTCGCTGCCGCTTTGTCACAGCGGAGGCCGCAGCCTCCGCTCCCCCGCCCGCGGCGACTGCGGTCGCCGCTGTCTGAAAGCGGCGGCAAGCCGCCGCAGTCCAAAAAGAAACTACGCCACCACCCGATTCCTCCCGCCCCGCTTCGCGTCGTACAGCGCCGCATCCGCGTAGCGGATGAACTCTCCGGCGTTGGCGCCGTCGCGTGGGGGGATGGCGCTGGCGAGGCCGATGCTGACGGTCACGTGGCCGAAAGGCGCGGCGGGGTGGGGGATGTCGAGGGATTCGATGTGGGAGCGAAGCGACTCGGCGAGGATGCGGGCGGCGTCGCCGTCGGTCTCCGGGAGGAGGATCGCGAATTCTTCGCCGCCGTATCGCGAGACGAGATCGGCGGCGCGGTGGAGGTTGTCGCGGAGGGCCTGGGCGACGCGGCGGAGGCAGTCGTCGCCGGCCTGGTGTCCGGCGGCGTCGTTGAAGGCTTTGAAGTAATCGATGTCGAGCATGAGCAGCGACAGCGGTCCGCGGTTGCGGGCGGCGCGGCGCCATTCGAGGGCGAGCGTCTCGTCGAAATGCCTCCGGTTCGCGACGCCGGTGAGTCCGTCCTGCGTCGAGATGTGATGCAGCGTCTCGATCGCCTGCGCGAGATGCTCGTTCGCCTGTTCGAGCGCACTGCTCTTTTGTTCGAGCTGCGACGACGTTTCGGCGAGGCTCGCGTTCACGGTCGAGAGATGAATCGCGCCGGCGACCTGGTCGGCGAATGCTTCGAACGCCAGCACGCTCGCCGGGACGAAGACGTCCGGCGATGCGCTTTCCAGGTTCAGGACACCGAGGAGCTTGTCCTTGAAGCGGATCGGAATCACGACCTCGGAGTGCGAGCGCGGATTGACGGTGATGTACTCGGGATCGTGCGAGACGTCGCGCACGATTTGCGTTTCGCCGGTGCGGATGCAGCGGCCGATGATGCCGGCGCCGGCCGGCCAGCGCGACGGCGGTGCGACGAGCATCTCGCCGGCGCTGGTGATCTGCACGAATTCGTCGCGCTCGGAGTCGTACAGCACGATCGCCGCGAGCTCGAGCGGGAAGCGCTCGTGGATGTAGCGCACGATGCGCTCCAGCAGCTCGCCGAGATCATCGGCTTCGAGCGCCGTCCGCGAGACTTCACTCATCATCTCCATCAGCCGCACGCGCCGGCGCAGCTCTTCGACGAGCTGCGCGCTGGCGATCGCGCCCGCGATCTGATCGGCGACGGTGGTGAGCAACGGGAGCTGTCCGTGAAACGCGCCGAGCGTCTTGCTTTCGATGTTGAGGACCGCGACGAGATTGCCGTGATGGCAGACCGGCACGCAGATCTCCGACATCGCGCCGGGCAGCGTGTCGACGAAGTTCGGCCAGGTGCGGACGTCGTCGATGACGATCGGTTGGCCCGTCTGCGCGACCTGTCCCACGACGCCGCTGCCGAGGGTGCGGCCGTAGCCGACGTAGACGGAGGTTTGCACTTCGCTCGTCATCGCCTCGCAAACGAACGCGTTGCGGTCGCGGTCGACGGTCATCAGCGCGACGAACTGCCAGCCGAATTTTTGCGACAGCGTGTCGGTGATGCGCTGCAGCTGCGGGCGCAGCTCGAGGTCGAGCGTAGCAATACGCGCGACCTCGTTGAGGACTTCCAACTGCGCATTCATTCCGTTCGATCTACGCGCCGGCGTTGGTGGCCGGCTGTGCGGATGCGGCGCCGTCCACGAACGAAGCGGCATTCTGCGCGATCGACATCCACGTGCGCTTTTCCGCCTCGCCGAACCGTTGCGTGTCGCGAAACGCCCAGCCGGCCGCGCCGATCACTTGCTCTCCCTCCAAAATCGGAGCGACCGCGAGCGCGCGCGTGCGGTTTGCCTGCCAGATTCCGGCGAGCAGCGGATAGTCGGGGTTCGTCGCCAGCGACGAGATGAAGACGGGACGTCCATGGCGGACCGCCGCGCAGAGCGGATACGGCTCGTTCACGCTCATCGGAAAATAGCGCTCGGCGTCGCCCGGCTCGTATCCGAATTTCGTGACGAGCGACAGCGTGTCGCCGTCCCGCCGCACGACGATGCCGGACTTCGCGCCGGCGATCATCGACTGCCGCCAGAACAGCTCCTCGGCCGCGGGCTCGCGCCTCGTCCGATTCGCCGCGACGCGCGATGCGTCGATGACGTCGGCCAGCTCGAACGGCTTGCGCACGATGCGCACGTCGTCCCACTCGCTCCACATGCGCTGCAACTGCGCGTCCGTCGCCGCCGAAACGATCATCATCCGCGGCAGCGCCTCGGGGCGATGCTGTTTCATCCACCGCGCGACTTCTTCGTCTTCCGAAAGTACGAAGTCGTAGTCGATCAACTGCAGCAGCGTGACGCCGTCCGCGGTCCAGGCGATGCGATCGACTTCATAGCCGAAACGCGTCAGCAGGACGTCGAGCAGCTTACGCGTGCCCGCGTCGCGGTCGATGACCAGCGCTAGGGGTTTCATTTGGTGACTCTGGACGCATCAAGGATACGCCCGATGAGCCGCCGTGTGGAAATCTTTCCGTCAGCGCTGTGCGATGCGCACTTCCACCCTTTGCCCGAGCTTCAGCGGCGTTTCCTCGGCGAACGCGACCTTGACGAGCAGCACGCGCGTGTCGATCGGCTTCGACGGATCCTGCGGCTTGAGCCGGCGGTTCACGACGCTGTCGGGAATCTCTTCGATCGTCGCGCGCCACGGATGATCGTAGCCTTCCGCCTGCACCGTCACGGGCGCGCCGAGACGCACGCGCGCGGCATCGAACTCGTCCACTTCGGCTTCGACGCGCGTCTTTTTCAGATCCGCGATGGTGATGAGCGGATCGCCCGAGGCGATCGTTTCGCCGGCGTGCACCGCGCGCTCGACGACCACGCCGTCGATCGGCGCGGTGATGATCGTCTTCTCGATCAGCGCCTCGAGCCGCCGCACTTCCGCCGCCGCCGACGCGCGGCGCGCGCGTGCCGCATCGACGTCGCGCTCCGCTTTCTCCCACGCCTGCTTCGAGCCGACTTCGACGTTCCAGAGATTCTTCGCGCGCTCGCTTTCGGTCGCGTACAGACGAATGTCCGCATCGGCCTCGCTGGCGCGCGCCCGGGCGACGCCGAGCTCCGCGCGGGTGTCGTTCGCCTGGATGACCGCGATCACGTCGCCTTTGTGCACGGTCTGCTTTTCTTCGACGTTGAGCTTTTGAATCGTGCCCGCGACATCGCTGCCGACCGTGACTTCCGCGCCGGGATACGTAACGACGCGTCCCTCGGCGGCGATGCTGGAGCGGCGGGCTTCAGCCCGCCGGGAATCCGGCAGGCTTAAGCCTGCCGCTCCACTGTTTCGCGTCGCGCTCACCTGCACCACGGTGGCAACGACGATGAGCAATCCAATGATGGGATAAAGAAAGCGGTTCATACCAACGCTCCGTCCTGAATCTTCGCCACTCGATCGGCGATCGTGCGCACTTTCGGATCGTGCGTGACGATCACGAGGGCGCGGTTTTCCTGTTTTGCGAGCGCGCGGAACATCTCCAGCACCTGCGTGCCGACGGTCGAGTCGAGATTCGCCGTCGGCTCGTCGGCGAGGAGAATCGGCGCCTTGCCGGCCAGCGCGCGCGCGATGGCGACGCGCTGTTTCTGCCCGCCGCTCAGATCGCGCGGCAGAAAGTTCTGCCGGTCGCCGAGGCCGACGGCCTCGATGACGCGCTGCGCTTCGCCGCGCGCTTCGCGTCCGCGAACGCCCTTCACGTTCAGCGCGTACTCGACGTTCTCGATCGCGGTGAGTGAAGGGAAGAGATTGAACTGCTGGAACACGAATCCGAGCGAGCGCTTGCGGATCGCGGCGAGATTTTTCTCCGCGACCGGATTGCCTTCGATGACGACGTCGCCCTTCGTCGGCGTGAGGATGCAGCCGAGGATCGAGAGGAACGTCGTCTTGCCCGAGCCCGATGGACCTTCGAGCGACACGATCTCGCCGCGCTCGACCGCGAAGTCGATGCCGCGCAGAACCGTCACGGTCTCGCGTCCCTCGGTGAAGGATTTTTGTACGTTGCGTGTGTGAAGAATGCTCATGTCCTGAACACCAGCGCCGGGTCGATCGACGCTACCTTTCGGAACGAAATCATGGCCGCGGTGAGACAGAGCGCGATCGAGCCGGCGAGCACGAGCGCATAGAGCTCGGTCGGGATGATGAGTTTCAGATCGATCTTCGCCATCACCGGCCGCAGCGCGAAGGCTTGCAGTGCGCCGAGGCCGAAGCCGGCGACGGCGGCGATCGTGGCCTGCTTGCCGAGGATCGCGTAGATGTCGCGGTTGCCGCCGCCGATCGCCTTTACCGTGCCGAACTCGCGGATGTGCTCCATCGTCGAGGTGTAGAGCGTCTGCGCCACGACGACGATGCCGACGAGACAGCCGAGGAAGACGGTGATGTACATGTTGAGCCCGAGGCCCGTCGACTCGATCCAGTACGAGCGCGACTGCTTCGCCCACGCGGCCTTCGTGTAGACGTCGTTGTAGGGCAGGCGGCGCTGGATCTCGCGGCGCACCGCTTCCGCGTCCGCGCCCGGCGCGAGCTTCACCAGGATGTACGTCGTGTTGCCGCGCAGGTCGCTCTCGTTGAGGCTTTGCGCGAGACGCAAATCCATGAACGTCAGCGGCGTCGTGGTGAACGACTTCGCGTCGATCGTGCGGCCGATGATCTTCAGCCGCCGCCCGAGCACTTCGCGGTAGTCGTTCACCGCGAACGCGCCCCAGCGCTTCTTCGCCGAGTCGTCCAGCACCATGTACGGACCGCGGCGCAGGTCGGAGAGATCGCCTTCGACCATGCCCTGCGGGAAGCTCCACGCGGTGAAATCCTCGAGCGCATAGACCTCCGTGCCTTCGACCGCGCCGTTCGGCAGGTTCACGTTCATGAACCAGACGATCAGGTTGTCGGCGCGATCGACGCCCGGAATCGAGCGCACGCGCTTCACGTACGTCTCGGGGAACGCGTGCGCGAAGTCGACGTTCGGCGTGTTGTGCGACGTGATCCAGAGATCGGCGTCGATCTGCTCGATCGTCAGCGAGGCGTTGCTCATCAGGCCGAGAAAGAGACCGACCTGCACGAACACGAGCGTCACGGCGAAGGCCACGCCGATCACGGTGATCAGGAAGCGCAGCTTGTCGTGCAGCAGCGACTTGGTTGCGAGATCAACGGCCATGGCGCAAGAGTCCGTTCAACAGCGTTTCGTTCATCAACTCCGCGCGTGCTTCGAGCGGACGCCAGTCGACCCAGTTGTCGTTGCACTTGGCGATGTGCAGCGCGATCACGCCGTGCATGCCGGCCCACATCGTCTGCGCCGCGAGATCGACGTCGGTGACGTCGTCGCGGAACTTTCCTTCGGCGATGGCCTGTCCGACGAGCGACCTGAGGAACGCATAGGCGTCCTCTTCCGGATTGCCGCGCTCGATCTCGTGCTCGTCGCCGAGCGGCGGATGCGGCGTCATGAACATCAGCCGGTAGTGATTCGGGTAGTTCATGCCGAAGCGGAAGTAGGCGAGCCCGATCGCGCGCAGGCGATCGACGGCGTCGGCGATCTCGGCTACAACGGCAATTTCCTGCGCAAGGGTGAGAAAGTCCGCGTCGCAGATCTCGCGCAGCAGCGTTTCCTTGTCGCGGAAGTGGAAGTAGATCGCGGTCGGCGAGTACTCGATCCGGTCGGCGATGCGGCGCATCGTCACCGCTTCGTACCCCTCGGCGACGAACAGTTCCCGCGCGGCGTCCAGGATCTTCGTCCGGATTTCTTCGCGTTCGCGCTCTCGACGTTCTCTCGGTCCCAAACGAGCCTCCGTTACTTAACGTTGTTAAGTTAACAGCGTTAAGCTAAGTCGGATCGTTCAATTCGTCAAGGGCTCTTTTGCGGAAGGCACCAGCTAATCGCTGAGCGTTTTCATCAGCTCGTTGACGCGGTCGTAGACGCTCTGAGCGACCGATTCCACTGCGATCGTCCGGGAGTCGAAAACCGTCTCCTCGACATGGAGCATGTCGAGTATCTCATCGGTAGCAAACAAGATATCGGCGAGCTTGTCGAGAACGCGCTCCGTGACGGGCAGGTGGATCGCGGTCATTACGTCGTATTCGATTTCTTTCTCAATCACTCTGCAATAGGAGTGATTTAATGCACGAAATCCCTACCCCTCAACAATAAGAAAATGGGTGTTACTTTTTTGTTACGGGCGTTTTGAGAGCGGGATGACGAGCTTTTCGGCGGTGTGGGTCTCGGAAAAGCGGACCACTTTGACGTCGACAAGACCGGCGGATTTGCCCGCGGCCATGACCTCGCTCTCTGTGATCGGGCCTCCGCCCTTCGGCCGGATGACCCAGATTGCGCCGGCGGGGTCGAGCGCGTCGCGCAGTCCGGCGAGCCGTTCGAGGTCGGCGCGGGCGTTCGCGGCGAAGAAAATGAGGTCGCTGCCGCGGCGCAGCTTGTGCGAAATATCCGCACCCTTTCCTTGCAAAAAGGAGTCGTCGATCTTGCCGACGATCGAGATCTTCTGTCCGGCCTTCACGCCCAGCTTGTCGGCGACGCCTTTCGGGTTGCGGATCTTCTCCGCCCACTTCGGCGCGTCCTTGCCGACGTGAATGCGCACGTCGCGGTCGTTCCAGCGCAAGCGAAGAACGCCGCCGTCGGCGGCGACGTCCTTTGCGTCGCGAAACGGGATCTTCGCGCGCATCGCCCCACGCACGATGATCTCCTCGGTCTCGAGCAACGCTTTCGCATCTGCCGATTCCGGTCCGATCTCGACGCGGCAGAGCGCTTCGTTGCCCATCAGTGGCGCCGGTCGTAAGCGATGCCGGCTTCGACCTGGTCGATGGCCTGGTTCACCAGCTCGAGGGCGCGATTGCGGTGGCCGCCTTTGTCGGCGGATGCGCTGTTGAGATTCGCCTTGGCTTGGCGGAGATTCTTGAGCGCGGCCTGCATGTGCGGCTGGGCGGCGCTGAGCTGGCCGGCGATGAAGCCGACGGCGAGGACGAGAACGAGGAGCAATCCGCGGATGACGGGACGTCGCATGAGCACTACCTCCGCGTCCATTCTAAGATGAGCCAGCCTCCGAGGGCCGCCCACGCCAGGAACGCGATGTTGAGAATCGTGAGGCGGCGGAAGAAGCGCGGGTCGCGGTTCGACTCGCGGACGTAGATGCGCCAGCCGAGGAGATTCGCGAGCGAGGCAATGATCGTCCCGCAGCCGCCGGCGTTCACGCCATAGAGCAGCGTGCGCCAATCCCCCTCGGCGAACGGCGTGAGCAGCACCGTCGCCGGCACGTTCGAGATCACCTGCGAAAGCGCGATCGAGGTGAAGTAGACGTTCGTGTGAAACGCGAGCGCGAACGAGCGCATCCCCTCGACGACGATGAACGCGAAGAAGAAGAGCGGGATGATCGAGAAGTCGATGGTGAACATGCGCCGGCGAAGAAGGAACGCGCCGGCGACGAGCGCCGCGATCGCGGCGGGCGCGGCTGAAATGACGCGCGCGACTTCGAGGAGGACGAGCGCAAAGCAGAGCGCGCCGAGGAGAGCGGCGCGTTTGTCGCGAGAGGGGAGCTGACCGGCGTTGACGGCCATCGGACGGGTAGGACCGAGGAGGAAGAGCGACGCGAGCAGGCCGGCGCTGCACCATAGGACGAATGGGACCATGGCGGCGACGAACGCCGCCGCGGACCAGCGCGAGTGGTGGAAGACGAAGAGGTTCTGCGGATTGCCGAGCGGGGTGAGGCAACCGATGAGATTCGCGGCGATGACTTCGAGCACGACCGCGTCTTCGACGTCAAAGTCGGAGAAGCGGCTGGCGATGATGGTGAAGGGGATGACGACGAAGAGCGCGACGTCGTTCGTGACGAGACACGCGAGCGCGCCGCTGAACGCGAGCAGCGCCAGCGCGAACGAGCGTGTGGTGCGGAAGCGCGCGACGCTGTTCGCGACGATCGCATCGACGTAGCCGGACGCGCGCAGGATCTCCACGGTCACGAGCAGCGCGAAGAGAAGCAGCAGCAGATCGACGTCGATCGCGCGCCACGCTGCGCGCGGCGTCACACGTCCGGTGAGCAGGAACGCCGCGGCCAACAAAGCCGCACCGATCTCGAGAATCTTTTCGCGGAGAAAGCGCCCGAACAATCGTGCATCAGTTTACGCGGCACGCCCCGGCCGCGGCGCGCGTGCGGCTTCCATGGCCATGCGCGCGGCACCCGCAACCGGCTCTTCTCGCGGAGGGGTGAGCGTGGCGCCGGGAGCGTCGCGGCTGAGGCGCATGCGCATTGGATTCAGAAGCAGATCGCCGGCGTGAAAGGCGCCGCCGACGTAGGCGACGTCGAATTCGGTGTCGATCATGTGCAGCTTGCGCGCGACGGCGATCACGCACTCCGCGAGCTCGGAGCCGGCGTGCGAGAGGATATCGCTCGCCACCTGATCGCCGCTCTGCGCGGCTTCGATCACGAGCTTGCCGTAGCGGGCGATGTCGTCGGTGTTCGTCGTCGTCGCGTAGACGAAGCGCGGCAGATCGTCGGGGCTGCACATCTCGTAGTCGGCGCAGAGCAGCGCCGTCATGTTCGTCTCGAAGCCGCGGCCGTCGTGCGCGCGCACGATCGCGGAGAGGCCTTCGCGCGCGATCCAGAAACCACTGCCTTCATCGCCGAGGGTCGGACCCCAGCCGCCGGCGCGAAGCTCTTCGCCGAAGGAGTTGCGGCCGAACGAGATCGAGCCGGTGCCGGAGATGACGACCACCCCCGCACCGAAGCCGATCGCGCCCGTGAGTGCGATGCGCGCGTCGGTGTCGACGATGAAGTTGCCGCGCGGAAAGAAGACGCGCAGCGAGTCGACGACCTTCTGCCGGTGGATCGGATGATCCGCGCCGGCGACGCCGCAATAGGCATACTCGACGTCGCGAATGGCTACGCCCGCTTCGACGAGGGCCTTGTTCACCGCGCGCTCGATGTTGCGCGTCGCTTCTTCGATGCCGACGCGCAGGTGATTCGATCCGCCCGCGAGTCCGCGGCCGTGTGCTTCGCCGTTTTGATCAATGACGACCGCGGCTGTCTTCGACGCGCCGCCGTCCACTCCGATGTAGTACCTCATGCGCTCGCTACGTTATGCAATCGAGGGTCCGGCCCTTGCACTTTGAAGCGGGCCGGAGGACTACGCATGAAACGCAAATACCTTCTGTCGATCACAGCCGTAGCAATGCTCGTGCTGCTGCTGGCGCCGATCGCGTGCAAGTCGAGCGGCATGGCGCTGACCAGCCGCGCGCAGGTGCTGAAGCTCGACATCGAGCATCCGAACGACCTGCCGGAACAGGGCGTCGACAACCTCGACGTGCAGCTCACGAACGCCGGCGTGAACAACATCCAGAACGTCCTGCTCGAAGTGGAACTGCCGCCGCAGCTCGTGGTGTTGGATCAGATGAATGACCGCGGCGTGAACTCGGGACACGAGCCGAATTCGACCATGTGGCGCTTCACGTTCGGCAACATCCAGGCGGGCGAGCGCTCGACGGTTCGCTTCCGCGTACGCACCGCGTTCGGCACTTTCAGCCAGACCGATGAGGTGAGAGCGACGGCGTGGCAGGAAGGACTGCCCGGGGACAAGCTCGTTCGCACCGCGCTGATCAAGTTGCGGCAGTAATGGTGGAGCGGTGGGCTTCAGCCCACCGGGGGACGGCGGGCTAAAGCCCGCCGCTCCACCTACAATGCGCGGCATGCCGCAAGAACCCACCATCCACGTCCCGCCCACCCGCCGCGAGTCGCTCGAGGATCGCAAGCTTCTCGACCGGCCCTCGCGCGAGGAGATGCTGCAGAGCGAGTCGTGGCGGGTGCTGCGGATCACGAGCGAGTTCGTCAGCGGGATCGATCACCTCACCGGCGTGTATCCCGCCGTGTCGATCTTCGGCTCGGCGCGCACGGTTCTCTCCGACCGCTACTACGAGCTCGCCGTGCGCACGGCCGAGCTCCTCGGACGCGCCGGCTTCGCGATCATCACCGGCGGCGGGCCCGGCATCATGCAGGCGGCGAACAAGGGCGCGAAGCAGGCCGGCGCGCTTTCCATCGGCTGCAACATCGAGCTGCCGTTCGAGCAGGAGCTGAACGTCTACTGCGACAAGGCCATGACCTTCCGCTACTTCTTCGTCCGCAAGATGATGTTCGTGAAGTACTCCGAGGCCTTCATCACGTTTCCCGGCGGCTTCGGCACGCTCGACGAGCTCTTCGGCGCGCTCGTGCTCATCCAGACGAAAAAGATCTCCGACTTTCCGATCATTCTCTTCGGTACGGAGTATTGGAGCGGCCTCGTCGATTGGCTGCGCCAGCGCGTCCTCGGCGCGAACAACATTACGCAGGAAGACGTCGACAGCATCCACGTCGTCGATACGCCGGAAGAGGTGCGCGACATTTGTGTCGCGTATCACGACCAGGCCGAGCGCAACGCCGCAAATCAGGCATCTCCCTCGCAAATCATACGGACAGAAGGAGGTTAGGATGCGAATCCAGGAAACTGATCGGATCTTGAAAGAAGCCCGCGCGGCCCGGCACTCGGCTCAGCAGCAGGAGCACGAGAGCGTGATCACGCGCGCGTGGCACAAACTGACTTCGCTGTTCAAACGAAACTGATAAAGTGGAGGACAGGCACTCCTGCCTGTCCTTTTTTCTTCGCTTCGCTCGGGACAGGCAGGAGTGCCTGTCCTCCACTAAGACGCCGTCTCCTCTTCCACCACTTCCGTTTCCGGCATCTTCGTTTCCACCATCACCCAGCGCACGCGGAAGCGCTCCGCTTCGAGCACGGTGATCGCGAGATCGCCGAGCGACGTGCGATCGCCGGCAACGACCTCGCGTCCGAGGCGCGCGGCGACGAAGCCGCCGACCGTTTCTTCCTCCGGCTCGCCGAGATCGATCTTCAAACGATCCGCGAGGTCTTCGATCAGATAGTCGCCGCGGACGCGGTATTTGCCGTTGCCCATCGGCTCGATCTCCGGACGCTCGCGATCGAATTCGTCCTGAATCTGGCCGAACAGCTCCTCGGTGATGTTCTCGAGCGACACGATGCCGGACGCGCCGCCGTACTCGTCGAGCACGACCGCCATGTGCGTCTTGTGCTCGATGAACTGCGCGAGCAGTTGTTCCACCGTGCTGTTCTCCGGCACGAAGAGGATGTCGCGCTTCAATTCAGGGAGAGGCCGCCCCGGGCCGCGCAGCTGCGCGTGGAACAGGTCTTTGGTGTGAATCAAACCGACCGTCTGATCGAGCGTGCCGTCGCACAGCGGATAGCGCGTGTGCTTCGTGCGGCCGATGGTCTCGAGATTCTCCTGGATCGATTTCTTCGTCGAGAGCACGACCACGTCCGTGCGCGGCACCATGATCTGCCGCGCGGTGCGCTTCGAAAACTGGAAAACGCCCTCGATGATCTCGCGGTTTTCCTCGGAGAGGATGCCGGCCTTCTCCGAGCTGGCCAGGATCATCCGCAGCTCGTCGACCGACTGCACGGCGCCCTCCTCGCTCATCCCGCGAATGCCGAAGAGGCGCAGCGCGCCGTTGGTGGCGTTGCGCAGGAGCCAGATCGCGGGATAGGTGAGGAGATAGAAGCCGTGCAGCAGATGCGAGGTCCACATCGCCGTGCCGACCGGCTTTTCGATGGCCAGGAATTTCGGGACCTGTTCGCCGAAGACGATGTGCATCGAGGAGATGAGGATGAACGAGATCGTCACGGCGACGGAGTGCGCGACCGGTTCCGCGAACACGCCGAGAAACCGGAAGAGAGGGATCAGCAGCGGCGCGAACGCCTCCTCGCCGATCCAGCCGAGGGCGAGGGAGGCGAGCGTGATCCCGACCTGCGCCGCGGCGAGATAGCCGTCGAGGCGCTTGAGCACGCGCTTCGTCATCTTCGCGCGCTTGCTGCCGCGGGCGAGGTCGTCGGCGAGCTGCGTCGGACGCACTTTGACGAGCGCGAACTCCGTTGCGACGAAGAAGCCGTTCGCGAGAACGAACAGCAGGGCGAGGATCAGGTACCAGGCGTCCATGGAGGGCGGAGCGTTATTTTATGGCCTCATCGAGCGTCCGCCAGAATCGGGGGTACGACTTCGAGACCACCTGCTCCTTTTCGATCGTCACGTTTCCGCGGGCGAGGCCGGCGATGGCGAAGGCCATGGCGATGCGGTGATCGTTGTGCGTTTCGATCACCGCGGGCGCGTCGTTCCAGCCCGGCTGGATGAGCAGCGAGTCGGGACGCTCCTCGACCGTCGCGCCGAGACGCCGCAGCTCCGACGACACGGTCGCGAGGCGGTCCGATTCCTTCACTCGCAGATTTGCCACGTTCACGATCTCGACCGGCGCGGCCGCGAGCGGGGCGATCGCGGCGAGCGTCGGGACGAGGTCGGGCGTGGCGTTGCAGTCGAACATGCCGCCGCGCAGTTGCTCCGGTCCGCGCACGCGGATGGCGTCGGGCGAGACCTCCACTTCGCAGCCCATCGCCGCGAGGATGTCGACGAACGCCGAGTCGCCTTGCGCCGTCGGCACCGCGAGGCCGGTCACGCGGACGTCGCCGCCGGTCGCCCCCGCGGCGGCGAACCAGTACGACGCGGACGAATAGTCGCCTTCGACGCGATACTCGCGCAGCGCGAGCTTGCCCGCGCGGACGCGGACGACGTTGTCGTTGCGCTGCACGTGCGCGCCGAACGTCGTGAGGATGTCGGCGGTGATGTCGATGTAGGGACCGGATGCGATGTTGGAGATGCGCAGCGTGATGCCGTCGGGCAGCGTCGCGCCGCCGAGCATCAGCGCGGAGACGAACTGGCTCGACGTTTCCGCGGAGATCGCGACGTCGAACCCGCCGCGCATTTTCTTGCCGCGGATGCGCAGGGGCGGGAAGCCTTCTTTCTCCACGTATTCGACTTCCCCATCGATCGACAGCAGCACGTTGACCAGATCGCCGATCGGACGCTGGTGCATCCGCTCTTCACCATGCAAGAGAAACCGTCCCGGCGTGAAGGCGAGCCAGCCGGTGAAGAAGCGCATCGCCGTGCCGGCGTTGCCGATGAAGATCGGCACTTCGTTCGCCGACATCGACTTCCGCGCGCCGATGTACAGCTCGCGCTGGAACGAGCCGCTCGCGTCGAATCCGATCGCCTTCAACGCCTCGAACGCGTAACGCGTGTCGTCGGCGTCGAGGCAGTTCGTGATCGTGGTGGTGCCCTCCGACATCGCCGCGAGCAGCAGCGCGCGCACCGAGTACGACTTCGACGGCGGCGCGGCGATCGTGGCGTGGATGGGACCGGACTTCGGAATGACTTTCATCTACAGCTCGAGCTCCAGCCCGTCATACGCAAGGGCCACTCCCGCCGGCAGCGTCGCGCTGTACGTCTCGTGATCGACGTCGTGCGTGAGATGGATGAGATACGTCATCCGCGCGCCGATCTGCTTCGCCACGTCGATCGCCTCGGGGATCGTGAAATGCGTCGGATGCGGCACCGACGGACGCAGGCCGTCGAGCGCGAGCACTTCGATGCCTTCGAGCAGTTTCCGCGACGCCGGCGGGATGCCGTTCGTGTCCGTGATGTACGCGAACGGGCCGATGCGGAAGCCGAAGATCGTCCAGTCGCCGTGCAGCACCGGGATCGGCACGATCTCGATCCCCTCGTGCACGAACGCCGCGTCGACTTCGTGCAGCTCGAGCTGCGGCTTTCCGCCGCCGAGCTGCGAGTCGTCCCAGATGTAGCCGAACGCGCGGCGGATCGCCTTCGCCGTGCTCGCGCTTGCGAACGCATGGATCGGCTGGCGCTGCCGGAAATTGAACGGGCGGATGTCATCCAATCCCATCAAGTGATCGGAGTGCGAGTGCGTGTAGAGCACGAAGTCGAGCCGCGGAATCGGATGTTGCAGCAGCTGCAACCGAAGGTCGGGCGTGGTGTCGATGAGAAAGTACTTCCCGTCCAGCTCGATCTTGACCGACTGCCGCAGCCGCTGGTTGCGGGGAGCGCCGGACGTACAGACCGCGCAGCGGCAGCCGACGACGGGAACGCCGGTCGAGGTGCCGCTGCCGAGGAACGTCACGCGCATGGGCTGGCGATTCTATGATGGACGCGCGCCGGCCGAGGCTCGTATCAAGGACATGGGCAGCTGGTTCGTCATCGCCGCGATCGTCATCATCTTCAACAAACAGGAGGTTACGGTCGAGGTGGGGCAAATCGACCAGAGCCTTCGTGTCTCCGAGGGGAAGTTCGGCTTCGGCGGCGGGGAGGGGCTTCCATGGGAACACCTCAGCGGGGATCCGTCCATCGCCATCGTGCGCCGCCTGACGGACGACAAAAGTCGTCTGGAAGTCCGCGGCGTCTCGCCCGGCAACACCGGCATCCCCGGCCCGGGCGGCTACTACGTGCGCATCAAAGTCGTGTGCGGCGTCGAGGCTCCCGTGATCGCCGAGGAGGCGGTGATCCATGCGCGTGCGGGAGCGGCCGTGCCGCTGCGCGCGCTCGCCGCCGCCGCCGAGCGCACGACGTTCCAGTGGTACGCGGGACGATCCGGAGATACGTCGCATCCGCTCGCGGGTGGCGGAACGGAGGTTACGTACACGCCGACTGCATCACCGAAGCAGTACGTGTGGGTGCTGGCGACGACCGCGTGTACGTCGAGCGCGGCGGAGTTCGAGATCGACGTTCCTACGGCGCGGACACGCGCGGCGCGGCACTAAACGACTTCGAACGCAAACGCGCCACTGTCCGGATCGATCACCATCGCCTCGCCGGTCTCGTACCACGGCGGCAGGATGGCGATCGTCGGCTGGCCCGGCATCACCAGTTTTTCGTGAAAGTGTCCGAACACGACATGCGTCACGCCGCCGGCCGCGCGTTTCCTGCCGAACTCCTTCATCAACTCGATCGGCAGCGTCACTTTGTGCTTGAAGTTCGAGCGCGCCAGCCGCCGCTCGACGCTGTCGACGAAATTCTTCGCGGTCTTCTTCGGAATGAGCTTCACGCCCAGCTTCGTGATCGGATTCTTCGACGCGCGGCGCCAGAAGCGGTACGCGTAGTCGCGGTCGTTGATCGTGTCGCCGTGCGTGATGAGGTAGGTCTCTCCGCCCGCCGGCACGCGGTATTCGAGCGCGATGTCGGTGACGGCGTCTTCGACGAACGAGCCTTTGAGAAAAAAGTCGCGATTGCCTTCGACGTAGTGGATGGCAACGCCGCGGTCGCGCACTTCGCGGAACTTTGCCATCACTTTATCGACCGACGACGTGCGGAAGTTGCGATGGGCGATGAGGTAGTGAAAGAGATCGCCGTTGAGATAGAGCGCGCGCGGCTTCGCGGCGACGAGGCGATTGAGCCAGGCGTTTACCTTCTTTTC
>DATFHJ010000070.1:0-7528 GCA_035248585.1 Thermoanaerobaculia bacterium | reverse complement strand
TAGCTGACGACGAACCCGCCGCTCCCGTCGCCGGTGATCGACGGGACCGCGCCTGCAATGGTGATCACGGCCGCGGCGAGGAACGGGATCACAGTCCCTCCCCCGGGCTCGTCGGCTCCATCCGCAGCGCGTCGTTCACGCGATTGAAGTAGTTGAACAGGCCGGCCATCGCCGAGATCTCCATGATCTCTCCTTCGTCGTAATGCTCGCGCAGCCGCGCGAAGAGGGCGTCACTCACGCCGTGCGGGTCGAGCGTGAGCTGCTCGGTGTACGCCAGCGCCGCTTTCTCCGCGTCGGTGAACGGGCCGTTCTCGAAGTCGAGCAGCGCGGCGAATTGATCGTCCGTCGCTCCGTGCCGCGCAGCCTGCGCGGTGTGCGAGCGGTTTCAATACTCACAGTGGTTGATCCGCGAGACGAGCGTCGCCACGAGCTCTTTCGTCTTCACCGGCACGGTGCCGCTGTTCGTGACGGCGCTCATGTGCGCGACCATCGTCTTCAGGATCTCGGGACGATGGGCGTAGACGCGGTACATGTTCGGCACGTTGCCGCGCGCCTCGCCGACTTTCGTATACAGCTCGCGAACGTCGTTCGGGACTTCATCCTTGGTCAGTCGTTTGAGCCGGGACACTCGAATCCTCCTGCAAACAAAAACGCCCCGCGATTCTCTCGCGAGGCGTCTCGTGTGCAAAGCGTGAATGAAACCTACGCTTCTTCGGTCTTGCCCTTCTTGATGACTTCCGGCTCCGCGGTCGCCGCCGCGCCTTCCGCCGGCGTCTCCGTGACTTCGGCCTTCGCATGCGTCACGCCGACGACGACGCGCTCGGCGTCATCCAGCACCTTCACGCCCTCGGGGAGCTTGAGGTCCTTGACCCGGCAGTATTCGTGAACGCCGAGGGGCGCCACGTCCACTTCGATCGAGTCGGGAATCGCATTCGGGAGGCACTCGATGTGAATGTCGCGCACCTGCCAGTCGAGCAGGCCGCCTTCCTTCACGCCGATCGCCGTTCCGTTGAGGTGGACGGGGATGGTCATGCGCACGGTCTCGTCCATCAGCACGCGCTGAAAGTCGATGTGCATCATCTTGCGCGACACCGGATCGATCGTGACTTCCTTGATCATCGCGTGGCGCTGCTGATCGGTGCCGGCCATCTTGAGCACGAACACCGAGCGGACGCCGTGGTCGCTCTTCTGAATGAGCTCCGAGATCGACTTGCGGTCGACCGTGATCGCCACCGGCTCGCGATGCCCGCCGTACACGACCGCCGGCACGCGCCCCTCGCGGCGCAGCTTCTTCGCCACTTCCTTGCCGGTCGCTTCCCGGCGCTCCACTTCCAACGTCACCTCAGCCATGGTGCTGACTCCTTTGAATCTGGTTCGACAGAAGCGGGTAAATGCTTGATGGTGTGGGGTTATTCCCCGTTCACATCTCAAACAACGAGCTCACCGAATCCTCGTCGTGAATCCGCTTGATCGCCTCTGCCAGCAGGGACGCGATCGAGAGCGTTTTCAGCTTGTCGCAGTCCATCTCCTTCTCCTGCGTGGGGATGCTGTTCGTGGCGATGACCTGCACGAGATCGGAGTTGTTGATGCGCTGGATGGCGGGGCCGGAGAGGACGGCGTGGGTGCAGGCGGCGGAGATGGAGCGCGCGCCCTGGTCGAACAACGCCTGCACGGAGTGGATGAGCGTCCCGGCGGTGTCGATGATGTCGTCGACGATGAAGACGTTGCGTCCGGCGACGTCGCCGATGATGTTCATGACCTCGGTCTGATTGGCGGCGATGCGGCGCTTGTCGATGATGGCCAGCGACGCGCCGAGCCGCTTCGCGTAGGCCCGGGCGCGCTCCACGCCGCCCGCGTCGGGCGAGACGATGGTCAGGTCTTCCGTCTCCAGCGTTTTCAGATAGCCGACCAGCACCGGCGCGGCGAAGAGGTGATCGACGGGGATGTTGAAGAAGCCCTGGATCTGCGCCGCGTGCAGGTCGATGGTGAGCACGCGATCGGCGCCGGCGGCGCTGATCAGATCCGCCGCGAGCTTGGCCGTGATCGGCACGCGCGGCTTGTTCTTGCGATCCTGCCGCGCGTATCCGTAGTACGGAATGACCGCCGTGACGCGCCGCGCCGAGGAGCGCTTGAACGCGTCGAGCATGATCAGCAGCTCCATCAAATGATCGTTGACGGAGGGAGGGCAGGTCGGCTGGACGAGAAACACATCCGCCCCGCG
Source organism: Thermoanaerobaculia bacterium (assembly GCA_035248585.1). Classification (GTDB taxonomy): domain Bacteria; phylum Acidobacteriota; class Thermoanaerobaculia; order Gp7-AA8; family Gp7-AA8; genus QHVT01. The sequence goes on along the minus strand of DATFHJ010000070.1, from coordinate 5,307 downwards.
GACGTTCTCGTCGATCTGCACGTAATGCTCCCCGTCGGAGAAGCTGTACAGGGTGATGTGCCCCTGTTCGATGCCGAGGTCTGCACAAATTTCCTCGGTCAGCGAAGGGTGCGCGCGGCCGGAAAAGACTTTCAGCTCAGGCAAGGCGGGGGGATTATATCGTCCGGTATGAAAACAACTCTTTCGATTCCAGACGACGCGCAGCACTCAGCAACTGCGCGTAACGGCGATGAAATCACCGAGCAAGTGAACGCCGCCATCGAACAACTCGGCGATGATGAATTGGAGCCATTCGAAGCGCAAGCGGCCAAGCGGATTTTGGAGAAGACCGAGTGGTGAGTGTCGTTCCCGCGATCGGAACGCCGGCGTCCTCGCCGGCTGGCCGGGCGCCGTCTCGGCGCCCCAAGGCGGCGGGACGCCGCCTGACCAGCCGGCGGGACGCCGGCGTTCCGAAACCCGTGCCCGAGCCCGTGCCCGCTTCCGCGCCCGGGGTGGGCGGGTTTCGCGAGCGGAAGCGAGCGAAGTAACCCCCATGCACCCCCTCGCCCACGCTCTCCTCCACACCACCGCCGATCCGGCGTGGGTGGTGGACCGCAGCTTTGCCGCGACGCAGTTTAACGCGCCGTTCGCGAAGATGGTGGAGAAGCTCGTCAAGACCGCGCCCGTCGCGCCGGTCGGGCTCGATGCGCTCGTCGAGGACGGCGAGGCGAATGCGTGGTGGCGCGATGTGTACACGCGCGTGTTCGACGGGGGCAGCGTGATGGCCGAGCGGCGGCCGGTCATCGACGGTGTCAAACGATACTATTTAATTTCCGGCACTCCGGTAGTATGTGAGAATGAGATTGCCCAGGCGGTCTTCATGGCCCGCGATGTCACGGACGTCACGCGCGGCGACCCCGAGGACTTGCTCGAGCTGGCCGTCACGCGGATTCTCACCGCCGGGAAATCGCTCGAGGACGTGCTCACGGACGTCCTGGCATTCGTTTGCGAATCGGATGGATGGGACTTCGCCGTGATCCGGCTCGTCCAGCCGGAAACCCGGCAGCTCGCGACGGTCGCGGCCTGGTCGCGGCCCGGGATCCCCGAGAACGCCGCCACGAACGCGATCACGGTGCCGCTGCTCGACGCGCAACGCGTCATCGGCGCGCTGGAGCTGATGGCGAGCTCCGCGCGCCCGCTCAGCCATCAGCGCCAGCATGCCCTGGAGCGCGCGGGAAAAACGCTCGGCCGGCTCATCGTCCACCGGCAGATGCAGACGATCATCGAAAAGAAGAACTACGAGTGGACGCAGACCTTCGACGCCATCGCCCTGCCCGTGTTCATCACGCGGATGGACGGCACGATCACGCGCGTGAACCGCGCGGCGCGCGATCTCGTCGGCGGCACGTTCCAGGACGTCCTCGGCCGCAACATCGCCGTCAGCGAGGATGAGCCGTGGAAGACCCTCGCCGACACCGTGGCCGCCGTGCGCGACAGCCGCACGCCCTGCACCGCGCAGATCGCGCAGCAGGATCGCCACTGGGACGTCAACGCGGCGTGGTACGAATCGACCGCGGACGGCGAGGATCGCGTCATCATCGTCATGCGCGACACGACCGATCTCGTCCGACTCTCCGAGTCCGTGCGGCGCGGAGAGCAGTTGGCGGCCCTCGGCGAACTGGTCGGCGGCGTCGCGCACGAAGTGCGCAATCCCATCTTCGGCATCGGCATCACCATCGACACGATGCAGCAGCTGCTCCCCGACAATCCCGATTTCAACGAGCTCGCGGACGTCCTCCGCGGCTGGCTGGGCCGGCTCAACCGGCTGATGGAAAACCTGCTCGCCTACGGCAAGAGCTGGACGCTCAACCTCGAGGAGGGATCGCTCGAGGCCGTGCTGCGGGCGACCGTCGACGGCTGCCGGCAGATCGCGGCGCAGTCGAGCATCGAGGTCGACGCTGACATCGAGCCCGAGCTGCTGATGCTCATGGATCCGCACCGCCTCGGCCACGCGTTCGAGAATCTGATCGTCAACGCCATTCAGCATTCGAGTCTGCGCCAGCGCGTGCACGTGAGCGCGCGGCGCGCGCCCGACGGCCTCACCTGCGAAGTGCGCGATCACGGCCCCGGATTCAATCCCGCCGAACTGCCGCGCATCTTCGAGCCCTTCTTCACCAAGCGCCGCGGCGGCACGGGACTCGGTCTCTCGATCGTCCAGCGGGTCGTGGATGAGCACGGTGGCACCATCGCTGCAGGAAACGCCCCCGACGGCGGTGCCGTCGTGACTGTCCGATTCCCCGTGTTTACATCATGATGGAAAAAGATCGCATTCTGCTGGTCGACGACGAGGAACTGATCGTGTTGACGATGCGCAAGTATTTCGAGGGCCTCGGCTATCGCGTCGATGCGGCGCACGAGCTGGAGGAGGCGCAGGCGCTGCTCGCCAACCGCCAGTACGATCTCGTCATCTGCGACCTGCGCCTCACCGGCATCGGCGGCGTCGAGGGGCTGCAGATCGTGGCCGACATCCACCAGCGCTGCGCGAACACGCGGGTCGTGCTGCTCAGCGCCTTCGGGACGCCCGAAATCGAGCGGGAGTCGTACAATCGCGGCGCGGACGCGTTTCTCCACAAGCCGAAGTCGATGATGGAAATCGCCAGCGTGGCGATGAATCTGTTGGAGCAGAGGTAGCTTCAGACCGTGAACGGCGAAAGCGCGTTGAACCGGATCCTGCAGCCGGGCGGAATCACTCCCGTCTATCAGCCGGTCGTGCGCGCGAACAACGGCCACGTGCAGACGTACGGGCTCGAATGCCTGTCGCGCGGACCGAAGGGCACGAACTTCGAGTCGGCGGACGTGCTCTTCGAGTACGTGCGGCTCAAGCGCGAGGAGTCGCTCGTCGACCGCGCCTGCATCTCCGAGGCGCTTCGCGGCGCGCGCCTCTTGCCGGCGGATCTGCGCCTCGGGCTGAACGTGCATGCGTCGACGCTCGGCCGCGACCACGGCTTCATCAACTTCCTGCGCAAGGCCACCGACGTCGCGCAGATCGCGCTCGAGCGCATCACCATCGAGATCGTCGAGCACGCGCCGCCCTGGGACGGCGTCAGTTTCCTCTCCGCGATCGACCAGCTCCGCAACCTCGGCGCGGAGATCGCCGTCGACGACGTCGGCCTCGGACAGTCGAATTTCAAGATGCTGCTCGACGTCAGTCCCCACTATCTGAAGGTCGACCGCTACTTCGTCGAAGGATGCGCGAAGGATGCGCGGCGGCGCTCCGTGATCGCGGCCATCCGGCAGCTGGCCGGCGATTCCGACGCGGAGCTGATCGCCGAGGGAGTGGCGGCCAAAGACGACGCCGACACGCTGCAGGCGCTCGGCGTCTCGCTGATGCAGGGCTTCCTCTACTCCGAGCCGCTCACGCTGGATGCGGTGCGGGAGTTTCTGGCAGCAGCGTAGCGACGACCCACCGGTTTCTCCCCTGCCGCTTCGCGTCGTAAAGCGCTTCGTCCGCGCGGCGGCGCAGGGTTTCCGGCGTGTCGCTCTCGCGCGCGACGGCGATGCCCGCGGATGCGGTGAGCGAGCGGTCGTGGAACGGCGTTCGGGCGAGCCGCGCGTAGATGGCGCGGATGACCTCGGCCGCGGTCTTCGATGCAGTCGCGGGAAAGAAGACCGCAAACTCGTCGCCGCCGAGGCGTGCGAAGACGTCGCTCGGGCGCAGCTCGGAGCGGATCACGTTCGCGAACATCATCAGCGCCGCGTCGCCGGCGGCATGTCCCAGCTCGTCGTTGATCGGCTTGAAGTGATCGATGTCGAGCAGCGCGATCGTGCCGACTGGTGGAGCGGCGGGCTTTAGCCCGCCGTCTTGTTCCGGCGGGCTAAAGCCCGCCGCTCCACGGAGCTGTTGATCGAGCACGCTCTGGAAGTGGCGCGTGTTGTACACGCCCGTCAGCGCATCGTGCGTGGCCAGGCGGCGCAGCTCTTCCTCGTCGGACACGTTGTGCAGCGTGAGGATCGTCGACGTTTCGGCCTCGCCGGCGAAGCGGAACGGCACCGCGCCGGCGTCATACGGCTGATCCGAAAACTCCACGCGGCGCTCGTCGAAGCGCCCGAGCGCGCGCCACCAGCCATCCTCCAACCCCTCCTGACGCAGCACCGCCGCGGCGGCCATGCCGAAGTACAGATCGCCGAACAACTCCTCGGCGGCGCGGTTGGCGTAGAGCAGCGTCTGTTCGGAGCTGAGGATCAGCACCGGATCGGGAACGGCGTCGAAGGCCGCCTTCAGATAGTGCTGCTCGGTGACGTCCTCGAGGACGAGATACGCGTACGCGCCCCCTTCGTGATCGACGGAATGGCAGCGGACGTTCGCGATGCGCGCGGCGTCGTTGAAATAGTAGACCGCGTACCACGCCGTGCCGGAGCCGCGCGCGAGGAGCTGCTCGATGCGCTCGGGATGGCTGAACTCGACCAGGTCGAAGAGGCCGCGCCCGCCGCTCGCATTGCCGTCGAGGAAGTTGCGGCGAAAGCTGTCGCTGCCGTCGATGACGAACGCGGTGGCGCGATCGACCACGACTCCGGGCATCGGCGATGCGCGCAGCACCGCGCGAAACAGGTCCTCCGCGCTCCGCCGGTCCGCGCGCTCGCGCGCCTGCTGCACGTGCTGCTCGACCGACGCGGCGAGCCGCGTCAAGCGATGCTTGAGCAGATAGTCGTGCGCGCCGTCGCGCATCAGCTCGACCGCGGTCTCCTCGCCGATCGCTCCCGACACGACGATGAACGGCGCGTCGCTGCCCGACATCCGGTAGATCTGCAGCGCGTCCGGCGCGGAGAAACGGGGCAGGTGGTAGTCGCTGATGATCGCGTCCCACGCCTGGCCGGAGCTGAGCTCGCGCTCGAACTCCTCGCTGCTTTCCACGCGCGTGACCTGCGGGTCGAAGCCGCCGCGGCGCAGCTCGAGGAGCAGGTGCGCGGCATCGAGGTCCGAGTCCTCGACCAGCAGGAGGCGAAGCGGCTTTTTCATTCGGTCGTGAAGTAAATCGTAGCGCCCTTCCCTACTTCCCCCTCTGCCCAGGCGCGGCCGCCGTGCCGCTCGACGATCTTCTGCACGGTCGCCAGTCCGATGCCCGTCCCCTCGAACTCGCGCGACGAATGCAAGCGCTGGAACGGCCGGAACATCTTGGCGGCGTGCGAGGGATCAAAGCCCGCGCCGTTGTCGCGGACGTAGAAGGCGTCGCCCGCCGCGCCGAACTCGATCCGCGCCTGCTCGCGGTTGCGCGTGAACTTCCAGGCGTTGGCCATCAGGTTCTCCAGCACCGCGCGCAGCAGCCGCTC